>CAZGRI010000078.1:0-8519 GCA_964528205.1 uncultured Dehalococcoidia bacterium
GACGGCGTAAGGGCCAGGATCGGCGGCCGAGGGCGATACTTCGACACCCTGCCCGCCGTGCTCCCCGACTCGGTGAACGCGATGATAAGCTTCGCGTTGAGCTGCGACGCCGTTCTGCAGGCGTCGTAGCTGATGGCATCGTCGGTCTGGCTCACGAGCTGACGCGACTTCTCCCTGATGATCGCGTCGTACGGCAACGCCTCCTCCGCCTCCTTCGCGACCTCGGCCATTACCTTGACCGCTTCGACCGGGTGATCTCCAATCGAAGTCTCCCCGGAGAGCATCACGGCGTCCGAACCGTCGAATACCGCATTGGCTACGTCGGTCACTTCCGCCCGTGTCGGCACCTGGGAGGTGACCATCGACTCAAGCATCTGGGTCGCGGTTATCACGGGCTTGCCCGCGGCGTTGCTTTTGGCTATGAGGTCCTTCTGTATGACCGGCACCTTCGCCAGCGGGACCTCCACGCCCATGTCGCCTCTCGCCACCATGATCGCGTCGCTGGCGGCGAGGATATCGTCGAACTTCTCAACGGCCTCGGCCCTCTCGATCTTGGAGATGACATGCGCACTGCAGCCCATGTCGTCCAGGATGCCCCTGGCCTTACCGACCTCATCCCCGGAAGTCACGGTCGAGAGCGCCACGAAGTCGGCACTGTGATGGGCCGCGAAGGCCAGGGCCTCCTCGGCTCTCTTATCGGGATACGGCTGCGAGGGGGTCACTCCCGGCACGGTGACGCCCCGACGCTCGGTAATGCGCCCACCCACTACCACTTCGCACTCCACCGACTCGTCCACGACGCGCCTGACACGAAGCTCGACGAGCCCGTCGTCCACGAGTATCCGTCCGCCGGCTGCGGCGTCACGGTGAATCCCAGGAGGCGCGACGGCAACCCGCTCGCGGCTTCCGACTATGTCTTCGCTGGTCAGCGTCACCCGGTCGCCGGGCGCCCACACCATGGCCCCTGGCGCCAGCGGTCCAGTCCGATATTTCGCGCCGGGCACGTCCACCATCGTGGACACGGGAATGCCGAGCCGCCGGGAGGCGTCGACCACCTGCCCGATGGCCCTGGTGTGGCTCTCGACGGTCCCATGCGACATGTTGAGACGAGCAACGCTCATGCCGTTCTCGATGAGCTCCTCAATGGTCTCGTCGCTCTCTGTGGAAGGCCCGAGAGTGCAGACTATCTTCGTTTTCGGCCGGGCGCCTGAAATCATGCTGCTTGCCATCTCATCGAGTCCGCGAGCGGATTGTCCGTACCGAGCCAGAACGTCTGAAAGAAATGTTACACGAAAAGACGCCGGACAACTAGATTACGACCTATCGGCCGCGTCGCTTTTGGTTTAGAATAGTGACTCCCTGTCTACGGCACCGCCAGGCCAGGATGTCTCGAAATCCTTTGCCGGGGAGTCCTCTCGGTCAGTCGTTCCAGGGAAGGCTGGGGGCTGTGCTCCCAGGAACAAACCACCTTCGCGGGCGGACCTTTCGGCGAAAGGAACACGCCTGCCTTTGAGATAGTCTGAGCCTGCAAGCCCCTCAGAGGCGAGGAACATGTTCCCCATTAAACGGCTCCACGATCTCCAGGAGATCGATCTAGACATAGACGCGCGGGACAAGGCGCTGGCCGACGTACGGTCGAGGCTCGCCGACGACTCGGCCGTAACCGCGGCGCGAGACAAGGTGGCGGAACTCGACTTGAAGCTCCAGGCGCCGTCGACCCGGCGACGGGACCTGGAGCTCGCTGTCCAGCAGATGACGGACAGGCTGCGCTTGGCCGAAGAGAGACTTTACAGCGGGTCCATAACGAGCCCGCGCGAGCTCACCGCCTACGAGGCCGACAGAGAGCACCTCCAGAAGCAGCGTGGCGCCGAGGAGGACAAGCTACTCGAGGTCATGGTCGAGGTGGACGAAGTGCGGTCGTCCCGGGAACGGGCAGCCCGGTCCCTTGAGCGAACAGAGGCCGAGAGACAGGCCGACGTCGTGGAGCTCGAAAAGAATGAGCAGGAGCTGGGCGGCGAGTTGAAAAAGCTGCGACAGTCCAGGGACGGCGTCACGCCGGATATTCCGCCGTCCGCCATGTCGGTCTACGAGGGCCTGCGCAAGACCCGAGACGGCGTCGCCGTCTCAAGGGTGGTCAGATTGATGTGTCAGCAGTGCCGGCTGACCCTCCCAACCATGGAGCTGCAAAGGGCCAGAGCGGCCCAGACCATCGTCCAGTGCAGCAGCTGCCAGCGGATCCTCTGTCCGGTCTAGGGGCCTATGCGCGCGATCGGCTACATTCGCAACCGCGAGGGTCGCGGCTCCCTTGAGCAGTTGGACGAGGAGTTCAAGACCTACTGCCACTTGAACCTTCACCAGCCCCTCAGGATGTTCGTCGAGGCGGAGTCGACACCCTCATCCGGTGAACGGGAGAATCCGGAGTATCGAAACCTCAACGAGTTTCTGCGCGACTCGGACAGCGACTATCTGGTAGTCGTGCCCGATGCCCGCCACTTGGGCGGAGACCTCGAGGCTGTCACCCGGGAGATGGTGGGGCTGGAGAGAGCCGGGGCCAGCGTGCGCTGCTACGACGACGAGCTCCCGGACCCGTTGCAGAACGCTCTGAGCACCCTGGGCGTCAAGGGTGTCTCCCGGACCCGGAGCGAAAACATCAAGGAGTCGATGCGGGCCAGGGCCATTGACGGGCGAGCACTTGGAAAGCCCCCCTACGGCTATCGGCGAGGGCCCGACGGCACGCTGGAGATCGTGAAGGACGAGGCCAGTGTCGTCGAGCTCATATACCGCCTTTACACAAAGGACGAGCTCGGACTGAGACTCATCGCCGCCCACCTCAACGAGCGGGACATCCCAACGCGAAGGTCCGGCCGGTGGAACATGGTGACCATACGGTACATCCTGAGAAACCCGAGCTATATGGGGACATACACCCGATTTGGGCTGCGGGTGCCCAGGAGCCACGAGGCCATAATCGACCCTCAGGTATTCCGGACAGCCCAGGACAGGGCCAGGTCCCGCCGGCCGGTGGGCCGCGTGGTGAACGCCGAGCCCTTCCTGCTGTCCGGTCTGGCGTCGTGCGGATACTGTGACAACAGCATGATGGGCGTCACCCGCCGGCAGTCCTGGAAGCGCAAGGACGGCCGGAGAGCCAGAGGCGTATACCGCTACTACCAGTGCCAATCGAGGAACAACCTCAGCACGTGCGGATACCACACCTGGCGCGCCGCCCTGCTCGAGGGCGCCGTGCTCGCCCAGCTCAAGCAGGCGCTCAACGCGAAAGCAGGCTCGGACCGACGGGGGCCCGACCGTACCCGGGCGGTCCAGGACCGCCTCGACGCGATGGTCGCCAATGCGGAGCGCAGGCTGCTCCAGGCTACCAAACGCGCGGCTCGCGGTGAGATGGCCGTCGGCACCCTGGGCAACCATCTCGATGAGCTGGACGAGGCCCGTCGTAGGGCCGGTGACACCGCGGGCAGCGCGCTGCCCGCCGACGTCCTCGCCGCTTGGGAGTCGCTGCCGCTTGCCGAGCGCCAGAGCTTTCTGCTAACGCATGTCGAGCGGATCGTCGTAACCGACGACTCGGTCGAGCTAACCGTCTAGCCGCTGCTCGCTTACCCCGGACCACCCGAGCAATGCCCCTGCGCTGAGTCCAGCGTCGTGGCCCTCATGGTAAGATGTCACTGGGAACAAGGTGGCCGGGCGGCCGCCGTTTCGCCGGGCCTACGGGTCCGGTGAAAGGGAGGAAAGTCCGAGCTCCTCCGGGTAGGATGCCCGCTAACGGCGGGGCGGGGTGACCCGACGGAAAGTGCCGCAGAAACATACCGCCCCGAGAGATCGGGGTAAGGGTGAAACGGCGAGGTAAGAGCTCACCGCTCCGGTGGCGACATCGGAGGCCAGGCAAACCCCATCCGGAGCAAGGCCTAATAGGGGGACCATGGGTACCCGGCCCATCCCCGGGTTGGCCGCTCGACCCTGACGGCAACGGCAGGGCTAGATGGATGGTCGCCGCCGGCCCACCGCTCGGGACGAAGTCCCCCAAACAGGGATGTAAACCGACGGCCGGGCCGGTACAGAACTCGGCTTACAGGCCACCTTGCCCAGCGAGCCCCGTCTCTGAACAGATGCGGGGCTCGTTTTTCATGCCCCACAAACTGATCGAGAACAACGTCAAGGTGACCACGGCTTCCCTGCGACCCGCCTCAAGCTGTCTGGCAAGCGCCTGGAGATCAGGCAGATGAGGGGAGAGGTCTACGTCTGGCTACGCCCGGGCACCAGACGCCCTCCGTTTCGTGTAGAGTTCAGCCTAGGCCTCCACGTCGAAGGCTGGGTATGGTGGCCAAGGGCCGTGTGCCGGCGGAGCGAATGACTGCGGCAACTGCCTGGGACCGTTGACATCTCGAAGGATTCGTAGGGACCTGTGCGGCCATTCGCGTTAGCTGAGTACCTCACACATGTTGCGGACCGGTCTTGTTAGCCGCCCACGTCAGCCGGCTGACGCGGCGCGTCTTCTATGGCTGGTGGATCGTCCTGGCCGGCTCCGTGGCAATGGCCATGTCCGGCGGCCTCTTTTTCGTCGGATTCGGCTTCTTCTTCGAGCCCATACGGCAGCATTTCGGCTGGAGCCGCACCATGCTCTCGGGCGCCTACGCTCTGGCACGGTTCGGGAGGGTGGTCTTCGGACCGTTCGAGGGCTACCTGATTCAGCGATTCGGACCGCGCACCGTCATGACCGTGGCGTTCGTAGCCTTCGGCCTGGGATTCATCTTGCTCAGTCGCTCCAGCTCCATCGTCGTCCTCTATATAGCGTTCCTGGTCCTGGCCACAGGCGCCGAGACCGCCGGATTCTCCTCCGTCATGGCGAGCATCAACAATTGGTTCCGCGTGAAGCGGGCCAGGGCAGTCGGCTTTGCCATGCTTGGAATGGGTCTTGGTGGGGTCATATTCCCTCCCATACTGGCGTTCAGCTTCGACAACTTCAGCTGGCGGGCCGTTTCCTTCGCGTCCGGAATCTTCGTCGTTTCAATAGGTGTCGTTGTCTCCAGGCTTATGCGCTACGACCCGGAGCCTTACGGATATCTCCCGGACGGAGCGCGCTCCAGCACGGTAAGGCGGCCCAACCCGCCCGCTAACCGAGCATCTGCCTCGAGGTCTCGGCCGCGTGGCGTGGCGGCGGAGTATGACTTCGGGGTACTCGAGGCGTTGAAGACCAGAGCCTTCTGGATGATGTCCATTGGCCACGCTCAGGCGTTGTTGGCTGTCTCGACCATAACCCTGCATCAGGTGCCCTACCTCGAGAGCGGACTGGGGTTCTCCAGAGCGTCGGCGGCCTCCGTCGTCATGGTGCTGACCGGCGTCAACATGCTCGGCCAGATGATCGGCGGATTTCTCGGAGACCGGTTTCCCAAGAACTACCTGGCCGCAGCGACGATCGCGGGGCACAGCGCAGCCATGTTTGTGCTGGGCACCGCCGACAGCTACTCTCAGGTGATGGTCTCCACGGTCATCCAGGGTCTGGCCTGGGGAGTCCGGTCCCCGGTCCTGACATCAATGCGCGGAGACTACTTCGGCAGGAGGTCTTTTGCGGTGATTATGGGCTTCTCGCACGGCATAGCGATGCTCGGAATGATCGTTGGCCCGCTCCTGTCGGGCTATTTCGCGGACCACTTCAGCTACGGCTTGGGATTCAAGGTCATCGCCGCGTGCACAGCTCCCGGCTTCCTGCTGTTCGTCTTCCTCAGAAGCCCTCAGCCGAAACCGACGGACCCCTAGCTCACTTGGGCAGGACGTCCCTTTTCGGATGGGTGAACCTAACGATACACGCCTCACCGTCCCGGGCCTCCAGGATGACTATGCGGACCACCGCCCTCTCTCCGACAGGTGATATCATGAGCCGGCTACAACCTCCTCCCCTTCTATGAAAACGGCCCGGACTCCAGCCTGGTAGCGAGGTGTCACCGTGGAATACGGGTGCTACGTCCTCGCCAATGGCCCACTGGCCACTCCGGAAAACCTGACGGAGCTGGCGCAATCGGGCGAGCGACTGGGCTACGATTCCGTCAGGGTCGGAGACCACATCGTGATACCCACCGCCATCGCATCGCGCCATCCCGGTAGCCCGGGGCCGGGATTCCCAGGTACCGAGTCCGGGGATTGGCTGGATTCGTTGACGCTCCTGAGCTTCCTGGCCGCCAGGACCTCGACCATCAAGCTGCTGACGTCTGTCATCGTGCTGCCCCTCAGGGCCCCCGTGCTCGCGGCCAAGATTCTGGCCACCCTGGATGTGCTATCCAACGGGCGGCTCATCGTGGGCTGCGGCGTCGGGTGGATGCGAGAGGAGTTCGAAGCTCTGGGCGCTCCGCCATTTCAACGGCGGGGCGCCGTCTCCAACGAGTACCTGCAGGTCTTCAAGGAGCTGTGGACCAGTGACGACCCGGCCTTTCAGGGAGAGTTCAGCGCATTCTCTGACGTCGCGTTCTCGCCGAAGCCGGTGCGGAAGCCGCACCCGCCGATCTGGATAGGCGGCAACAGCGCGGCGGCAATCCACAGAGCGGCTCGGCTCGGAGACGCCTGGTATCCGACCGCCGGCAATCCCGAGTTCCCGTTGGCTACACCGGACCAGCTGGCGGAGGGCGTGGAGCGGCTCCGCCGATGTGTGGAGGATGCAGGCAGAGACCCGGACGAGGTGAGTGTCGCGTACGGGGGTGTTTCCTTCAGCTCCGAGCCCGAGAGTACGTCGGACGGCCATCGCCGCTGCTTCACGGGGACGCCGGAACAGATTGCCGAAGACGTCACGACGTTCGAGCGACTTGGCGTCGGTCACATGATGCTCAACTTGGAGGGTGAAACGCTGGACGGGATACTCGAGCGCATGGAGCGTTTCGCCGCCGAGGTGATGTCGCTGACCTGACGATGGAAGACGGCGATGGAGGGCTAGACATGGCCGGTCAGATCTCGCTCGCGTGGCTGTTCGGCGCTGAGACATGACCCGGCAACGGGACGTCGTGGTGATCGGTGGCGGGGTCATCGGGGTCTGCGCCGCATACTATGCCCAGAGAGCGGGCCGGGGTGTCACCGTTCTGGAACGGGCCGAGATCTGCAGCGGCAGCTCCTACGGCAACGGCGGCGCCCTGGTCCCCAGTCACAGCATCCCGGTGGCGGCCCCAGGCGCGGTTGCAGAGGGTCTCAAGTGGATATTCAGTCCCGGGAGTCCCTTCTACATCAAGCCCCGTTTCGACGTGGAGTTGTTCCGATGGCTCTGGCGTTTTCGCGCAGCCGCAACCGAGCGTAGGATGCGAGAAGCCGTCCCCGTTATCTCCGAGTTCAGCCGCGCCAGTCTGGCCCTGTTCGACGAGCTGGTGGCCGAGGAGGAGTTGGACTGCGGCTTCGCCCGCAAGGGGACTCTCGCGCTCTACCTGACCGACCACGCCCTCGAGGATGGACTGGACGAGGCCCGTTTCCTCTCCCAGCACGATATCCGGTCCCAGAGACTCTCTTCGACCGAGGTGCGGGACATGGAGCCTGCCGTTCGCCCCGGCATGGCCGGAGGAATCTTCTACGAGGGCGACGCCCATCTCAAGCCGGATGATTTTGTCCAGGGGCTCGCCTCACGCTTCCGTGACCGAGACGGTGTCATCGAGGAAGGAGTGGAGGTGCTGGGATTCGAGACTTCGACTGACCGGGTTGATGCCGTCAAGACCACCCGTGGGGACTATCCTTGCCGGCAGGTCGTGCTGGCGGGGGGCGCTTGGTCTCCAGGAGTCGCGCGCGATCTCGGGCTCAGACTGCCGGTGCAGGCCGCCAAAGGCTACAGTGTGACCTTCAAGACGCCTGAGAACGCTCCAGAGTTCCCCTCACGCTGTCCGAGGCCAAAGTCGGGATCACTCCCATGGGGTCGCTGCTGCGACTCGCGGGAACCCTGGAGCTGTCGGGTATCAACCTCGACATCCGACCTCGACGGGTGGAAGCCATTCTGAAGGGGGCCAGACAGTACGTCTCGGCCGACGTCGACGCGGAGCCACAGGAGGTCTGGTGCGGCCTCAGGCCGCTGTCTCCGGACGGCCTGCCGATCGTAGGCGGGCTGGGGTCGCCGGCCAACGTCATAGTAGCCACAGGTCACTCCATGACCGGCATGACTCTGGGACCGGCCACCGGCAAGCTGGTCGCTCAGCTGGCGAATGATGAGGCGACCCTGGTCGAACCCGGACCATTCAGCCCAGCCCGTTTCCACTAGGTGGTGCACCAAAGGACAAAGCTCTGGCGGATATTCCAGCCATCAACCTCGCAGTCGGAGACCGGCCCTTCCCGTACTGAGGCTTCGGCGTCGAGGGGCGCGCACCGAGCGGCTGCGCTCGGCGGCACGAAGGCGAATCGTCCCGTGCGAACGAGCGGACCAGGTTGCCGTTGACCGGATCGTAGCTGAACGATATGATTTCAGTAACCCGTGGGCGTCGACGCCCGGCGGGCTGGTGCAGGAGCGTAGCTCAGTTGGAAGAGCAGCGGTCTCCAAAACCGCAGGTCGCGGG
>CAZGRI010000079.1:0-8361 GCA_964528205.1 uncultured Dehalococcoidia bacterium
GACACGCGGGGCATCAAGCGGCTACACCAGTTCGAGAAGGTGGAGATGTACAAGTTCGTGGAGCCGGAAAGCTCGGACCAGGAGCTGGAAAAGCTGGTGGCCGATGCCGAGGATGTGTGCGTCCGGCTCGGCATCCCGCATCGGGTACTACAGCTCTGCACCGGGGACATGGGCGACGCCTCGGCCAAGACCTACGACATCGAGATGTGGGCCCCCGGCAGCCGGGAATGGCTGGAGGTTAGCTCCTGCTCCAACTGTACCGACTACCAGGCCCGCCGAGCTTCCGTACGGTATCGGCCCGAGCCCGAGGCCCGAGCCCGCTTCGTCCACACGCTCAACGGTTCCGGCCTGGGACTCCCCAGGGTCTTCATCGCTATCCTGGAGAACTATCAGCAGGCCGACGGCTCGGTCGTAGTCCCCGAGGTCCTCCGCCCCTACACCGGCTTCGACCTCATCGACTAATTGGCTGTTCGCCTGGCTGGCCGCCCCGGATTCCCAACGAAATGACTTCGAATGGACGAGACGAACGGTTTCAGGTCTAGACTAGGATGAACCGTCGCCGTTCAATTCGCCTGAAAGACTACGATTATTCCCAACCTGGCGCTTATTTCGTGACCATTTGCACACGGAATCGCGAGCGTGTGTTGGGTGAAATAGTGGGCGGCACCGTTACTCTGAGTCCCGTGGTCGACTTGGTGCAGACGACATGGCTCGCGATACGACATAACTATCCTGGTGTCGACGTTGATGAGTTCATTGTCATGCCCAGCCATCTCCACGGGATCATCCTGTTGACTGGTGCCACCGACCTGGGGAAGGCGGACCAGGATCAAGGAGAGGCGATCGGGCAGGCGCGGGGGCCTGGCCCTACGTCCCCATTACCGGACGTTGTACATAGGTTCAAATCGTTGACCACAGCCCGATACCGACAAGGCGTCAAACGAGACGGTCAGCTCCGCTCTTCCGACAGGCTATGGCAGCGCAACTACTATGAGCAGGTGATTCGGGATGACGACGACCTAGATCGCGTACGCGAATACATCGCTGGGAACCCGGCAAGCTGGGACGATGACGAGTATAACCCCAATGGTTAGCCGTAGGGGCAGGCCCCTGTGCCTGCTCAGGGGTGGGAATCGTGGTGCGACTCGAACATGCCACGTTCTCAGAGCACATCAATACGCGTAACCCTCTGGTTGCGCAGGCAAAAGGTGACGTATGGACGAGAGGTTCCGGTTAGAGAGAGAAGTAATCGCGATGAGGGTCGCAAAGGAGTTCCAGGACGGCGACGTCGTCAATCTGGGACTCGGGATTCCGACCCTGTGCTCGCAGTTCGTCCCCGAGGGACGCTCGATCACCTATCACAGCGAGAACGGGGTCCTGAACTACGGGCCCATGGCGGAGCCCGGCGAAGAGGACGTCGACCTGACCAACGCCGGCGGCCAGTTCCTGGCCTGGGTGCCCGGCATGGCGTTCTTCGACTCGGCCGAGGCCTTCGCCATGATTCGAGGAGGCCACGTCGACGTGGCCGTCCTGGGTGCGATGCAGGTATCGGAGGGCGGGGACCTTGCCAACTGGATGCTCCCGGAGCGCGGCATTGGGAACGTGGGCGGCGCCATGGACCTGGCGGTTGGGGCCAAGCGCATCATCGTCGCCATGGAGCACGTGGACAAGGCCGGCGGCCCCAAGATCGTCCGTGAGTGCACCTACCCACCGACCGGAATCGGCTGCGTCGGCCTCATCGTGACGGACATCTCGGTCATCGAGGTCGTCGAGCGGGGGCTCGTGCTGCGCGAGGTTGCGCCCGGCTGGACGGCCGAAGAGGTCCAGCGGGAGACCGGGGCCCGATTCGACGTCGCCACCGATCTCCGGGTCATGGAGCTTTAGGAGCCTTGGGACGTGATGGTCCCCGGACTGAAGTCCGGGGTTAACGCTTAGCCTGTCGACGGGCCTCAAACTGGGCACTTCAGTGCCCAGAGTATCCCCGCGAACGATCTACCGGTAGTGCTGGCGGAGCTCGGAGGCGTACCGAGCGCCTATAGTCTCGGCGTTGAGGGACAGCCACTCGCTCAGCCTCGTGTCAGCCGTGGGTCGCCCCGTCGAGACCAGCAAGCCGGCCATCAGCCCTTCGATCTCGTCGCGTGTTATCACAACGTCACGGACCACATACCCGACCAGTCCGGACAGCCCGTATGCCAGCGCAGGGGGCAGGTGGGTGAACAGTGTCCTGCTTCCAATGGAATCGCCGATGAGGCTGAGCATCTCGTTGAATGTCAGGGTCTCGGGCCCGACGGCGTCCATCTCGACATCGCCGCTCGCCTGGGCCGCGTCCACCGCTATCTCGGCCAGGTCCTCGACGAAGACGGGTTGAACGGCGTACCGCCCCGAGCCGAACACGGGGAAGACAGGAAACCGCCTGAGGAACCAGGCGATATTGTTGACCAGGATGTCCTCCGGCCCAAAAACCACCGTCGGCCTGATGATGGCGTGGGACATTCCTGAAGCCTTGACCGCCTCCTCCACCAGGCCTTTGCCTCTGAAGTAGGGCAGACGAGAGTCAGGTGACGCGTTCGTGATGCTGATGTGCACGATCCGCCGAACGCCAGCATCCTCGGCAGCCCTTAGCAGATTCCGGCTGTTCTCCACAGCCGTGTCGAACGTGACGGCACCGCGGGCAAAGCGTACCCAGTAGGTGTTGTACAGGACCTCGGCCCCTTCGAGGCTTCTGGCGAGGACCTCGGGCCGCGCGAAGTCGAGCGGCGCGACCGAGACCTGCTCGCCGAACAGGTTAGGGCGGTCCAGGTGGCCGGTCAAGTTCACGACCGCCTCACCGGCGGCAACCAGCCGCTCGGTGATGTACTTGCCGGTGTACCCGAAGGCACCGATCACCGCGTTCAGCACGGTGTGTCACACCACCGAGAAGGTCGAGCCCATGTCGGTCTTGGTGACCTCTATGCGGACAGGGAAAGCCTCTCTGATCTGGTCGATGTGGGTGATGACGATGATCTTCTCGAAGTCGTCCTGGATGGACTGGATGGCCTCAGTCAGCCGCTCCTGGCCCGCGGCGTCCTGCGAGCCGAAGCCCTCGTCGATGAACAGTATCGGCAAGGGTGCGCCCGACCTGCGGGCCAGCAGCTTCGACAGCGCGATGCGCAGGGCGAAGTTAATCCGGAACGTCTCGCCTCCGCTGAAGGTCTCGTAGCTGCGTGTCCCAACCTCGTCGGCGATCTTGATGTCCAGCTCCTCGGTGGAGAGGCCGGTACGCCCGTCCTTGCGTCCCTCCGCAAGCTGCAGTTTCAGGAACATGCGATTGTCGGTCAGCCGCCCCAGGAGCTGGTTGGCGTCCTCTTCGAGCTGTGGGATCGCCGTCTCGATGATCAGGGCCTGGATGCCGTTTTTTCCGAAGGCCACGGCCAGCTCATCGTAGACACCTTTGTCGTCCGCGGCGGCGCGTCTCTCCTTCTCCAGCCCACGGACCTCCGACTCGAGCCCGCCGATGCGAGCTATCTCACGCTCCAACACCCCCCGTCCGACCCGCGCCTCGTCCATGCGCTTGCCCAGCACGAGATGTCGCGCTTCAGCCTCATGTAGCCGGGACTCCAGTGCCGGCAGCGCCTTCAGGGAGTCCTCCGCGGCGGCCTTGCGCTCCCGGTCCGTCTTCGTCTCCCGCCGCCGGCGTTCGAGCATCTGCCACGCAGTCTCGTGGGCCTCGCGCTCGGTGGGCAGGCGCTCCGCTGCCTCTTCGAGCTGTCTGTGGAGTACGTCGTACCTCTCCAGCGAGGTCACCTGCTCCCGGACCTGTGCATGCCGGACGGGCTCATACGCCAGGGCCGACACCTCAGCTTCCATGGCTTTTAGGGCCGAACGTTCTTCAAGCGCGAACTCCTCGGACCGAATCAACGCTTCGACCTCGGCTAGCGACGCCCTAGCACCGTCGAGCCCGGTCAGGGCCGCCTCGGAGTCCGACCTGTCTCTTTCCAGCCCGGCCGCCTGTGCCTCAGTCCTCCGGCGCAGCTCAGCGAGCCGTGACTCCGACCGCGAGACCTGCACCTCCAGGCTCTTGTGTTCCCCAGTAAGAGCCTCATGGTCTTTCCGGTTTGCGTTGTACTGCCGCCGGGTTTCCTGCCCCTGGGACTCGTACTCGCGTCGCAGGTGGCCCTGTCCTTCTGGGCCCAGAGCCTGTCTGCAGACCGGACAGAGCTTGTCACCCTGCTCCAGCATATCGAACTTCTTCCGCGTCTCCTCCATCTGCCTGCGAAGCCCGGCGTTGAGGTCGTCGAGATATCGTAGACGGGCGGCCATCTCCTGAGACCGCTGGCGTAAATTAAGGAGTGCTCCGTCGTCCCGATCCAGCTTCTTCCGGTCCAGCTCTAGTGCCTGGAGCCCCGCCTCGATCTCCGGCAATCTCTTGGCCCTGGGCTCCAGCTCGACGGCGATACGTTGCCTGAGCTGACCGGCCTCGCCGGACAGCCGCTCCCTCTGGACGGCTATCTCCCGTTCAAGGCCGGCCTCGGTGCTGTCCAGCTCGCTCTTGCGGCCCAGCGCCTGGCCCAGGCGGTCGAGCTCCCGCCTGGCCTCTTCCAGCGCGGCGTGCTGCTTGCGTATCTGGTCCTCCCTGGCGAGGGCCTCCTCGTACTGCCGTATTCTGGCTTGGAGGACCGGCACCTGCCGTTCAAGCTCGGCGACGTCCCTCCCGGCATCTGTGATTCGGCGGGACAGCTCCTCGAGCTCTGTGCGGCGGGCCCGCAGGGAGTCCGCCCTGCCGCGAATCTCTCCTATCTGGTCTTGTAGCAGCTCGGTCTCAGGACCGAGCCGCGCGAGCTCGGCGCTGACCGAAACGAACTGCTCTTCTTTTTCCGCCTTGCCGGATATCTCCTGCTGCCGGACGGCCGCTGCGCTTTCCAGGTCCCTGACCCTGTCCCGTCGGTCCCGGCTCCTCGCCCTGGCCCGCTCCTCCAGTCCGTCGTAGTAGGAGAGGTCCAGGACCTCGGCCAGGGTCTCCTTGCGCTTGGTGGGCGTCGCTGTCGTGAAGCGATCGGCGTCGCCTTGCCGGAGAAATGCCGTGTTGACGAAGGTCTCGTAGTCCATGTGGAGCAGGCTGCTGATCCGGTCCTGGGTCTCCCGCATGGAGTTGCCCGTAATGGGCCGGTAGCCGTTGCCGGACGACACCTGGAGCTCGAGTATGGAGCTACCCTGCCGGCTGCGCACCGAGCGTGAGTGCCTCCGGCTGACGCGGTAACGCTGTCCTCGCGCCGAGAAGTCCAGCTCGACCGCCATGTCGGTCTGACCCTGGTGGACCAACTCCTCCTGGGTGCGCGCCCGGGCGCTCCCCCACAGCGCCCATGTCATGGCGTCCAGCAGGGCCGTCTTGCCGTGGCCATTGGCACCGCAAAGGCAAGCGACGTGGACGGGCTCCAGGTCGAGGATGGGGACCTCATCCCGGTAGCACATAAAGTTCTTTACGGTCAGCCTCAGGGGAATCATATGCCTGGCATGTTCACCGCAGATTTTCGGCCAGTATATCGCGGTCCGAGATCGCTGGCTTGCGTCAACAACGAATTCTGGACAGATTTCTCAACCAGGCTCTCTGGCTCCTGCCGAGTCAGCCGGTGGGCCGGTCTGGCGACTGGCCTGAGAGCCGGCTAGCTGCCCGACAGGTAGCTGCTGAGGGGCTTGACGCTGTAGCCCTCGGAGCCGTTGGCGAGGCTCTCGGCGGCGGCGCGGGCGGTGTCCAGCGAGGTGAAGCAGGGGATGCGGCGGTCCACCGCCGCCCGACGTATCGCGAAGCCGTCCTGCAGTACCTCACGGTCACCCGTCACGGTGTTGACCACGGCGTCGACGGTCCCGTCCGATATGACGTCGACGACGTTGGGGTGCCCCTCGTTGAGCCTCTTGGTGATCGCCACCACCGGTATGTCTAGCGCCGTAATGACAGCCGCCGTCCCCCCGGTGGCATACAGCCTGTAGCCGGCCCGGGACAGGTCCCTGACCATGGCCACCGCCTCCGCTTTGTCCCGGTCGGCTATGCTCAGAAGTATCGAGCCCCGGGGAGGTAGCGCCAGCCCAGCCGCCATCAGGGCCTTGGCCACCGCGGAGCCGAAGTCGCGGTCGATGCCCATGACCTCGCCTGTGGACTTCATCTCCGGTCCCAGGTACGTGTCCACACCAGCCAGCTTGGACATGGAGAACACTGGGGCCTTGACCCCCACCAGGTCCTGCTTTGCCCAGAGTCCCCCCGTGTAGCCCTGGTCCTTTAGGCTCTTGCCCAGCATGGCCTTGATGGCGAGCCTGACCATGGGCACGCCGGTAACTTTGGATATGAAGGGGATGGTCCGGCTGGACCGCGGGTTGACCTCCAGCACGTAGACCTCGGTCCGGCCGTTCTCGGCCTCGCCATTGGTGCCGTGGGGGCTGCGATAAGTGGGTCCCCCGACGACGACGTACTGGATGTTCATCAGGCCCCGGACGTCCAAGGCCAGGCCGATTCGAGTCGTATAGTCGACTATCGTGTCGACCTCGGCTTCGGTCAACGTAAGACCGGGGTATATGGCCATGGAGTCGCCGCTATGGACGCCAGCCCTCTCGACGTGCTCCATGATGCCTGGGATCAGCACCGTCTCGCCATCGCAAACGGCGTCGACCTCGACCTCGCGGCCCTCGAAATACTTGTCGATGAGAACACGCCTGCCAATGCCGGCGGCCAGCGCGCCGCTCATGTACCTGACCAGCTCGGCGGGGGTCTTGACGATCTCCATGGCCCGTCCGCCCAGCACGTAGCTGGGACGCACCAGCACGGGATAGCCGATCTCCTGGGCCACGTTCAGCGCCTGCTCCAGCTTGGTCACGGCCGCGCCGGGAGGGTTCGGTATGCCGGTCCGTGACAGGAACTCTTCGAACAGGTGACGGTCCGACGCCGTGTCGATGGACTGGGCCGTGGACCCCAGGATCGGCAGCTCGGCCTGGTCCAGAGACTGGGATAGGTTGATGGCGGTCTGACCGCCGAACTGTACTATGGCGGGGGGAAAGGCCAGGTCGCGGCGGTCCGTGACGACGGCCTCGTTTTCAACGATGTCGCGCACGGTCTCTTCGTCCAGGGGCTCGAAGTACAGCCGGTCGCTGGTGTCGAAGTCGGTCGACACCGTCTCGGGGTTGGAGTTCACCATCACGCTGGCTATACCCTCTTCCTGAAGGGCCCAGGCTGCGTGGACGGAGCAGTAGTCGAACTCGATGCCCTGGCCTATGCGTATGGGCCCGCTGCCGACGACCAGCGCCTTGTCGTCCGCGATGGGCTCCGCCTCGTTCTCCTGCTCATAGGTGCTGTAGAAATACGGCGTCTGGGCCTCGAACTCCGCGGCGCATGTGTCCACCATCTTGTAGACGGGCCGGATATCCCGCTCCTGTCGCAGCTTGCGGACCTGTTCGGCGGACCTGTCTGTCAGGACGCCCATCTTCTCGTCCGAGAAGCCCAGGCGCTTTGCCTGCCACAGCAACTCTCCACTCAGGCTCTCGGTCAAGAGCCTCTGTTCCATGCCTGTGATGCGGTGGAAGGCCCTGGTGAACCAGGGATCGATACCGGTAGCCCTCGACAGCTCCTCGGGGCCGGCACCGCGCCTGAGCGCGGCCATCAAGGCCCACAGACGCTCGTCACTGGGATGTAGAGGCAAGCTGTCCAGCCCATCGGACCCGTCGGCCCGCCAGTCGTCGTCCTCCCACAGCAGTGAGCGCCCCGTTATCTCCAACGAGCGCACGGCCTTCTGGAAGGCGGACTCGAACGACCGGTCAATCGCCATCACCTCGCCGGTGGCCTTCATCTGGGTACCGATCGTCCGGTCGCCCGACGCGAACTTGTCGAACGGCCAGCGAGGTATCTTCACGACACAGTAGTCCAGGGCAGGCTCGAAGGCGGCCAGCGTCTTCTGCGTGACGGCGTTGGGTATTTCGTCCAGCCGCTTGCCCACCGCTATCTTGGCCGCGACCCTGGCGATGGGATAGCCGGTGGCCTTGGAGGCCAGCGCGGAGCTCCGGCTCACCCTGGGATTGACCTCGATGACGTAGTAGGGGCTGTCGGCCTCCCAGCGTCCCGGGAGGCTGTCGCCCACGACGTCGCCTGGCTCCAGCGCGAACTGGACGTTGCACCCACCCTCGATTCCCAGCGCCCGTATGATCTTGAGGCTGGCCGAGCGGAGCATCTGGTACTCTTTGTCGGACAGCGTCTGGCTGGGCGCGACGACGATACTGTCGCCGGTGTGGACGCCCATGGGGTCGATGTTCTCCATGTTGCAGACGGTGATGCAGTTGCCGGCGCCGTCGCGCATGACCTCGTACTCGACCTCTTTCCAGCCCACCAGTGACCGCTCCAGGAGA
>CAZGRI010000080.1:0-8216 GCA_964528205.1 uncultured Dehalococcoidia bacterium
CGACATCAGGCGCATTCGAGATGGTCCAATAATCGATCTGACAAAGTAGTACTAGTCATCCGACCCGGAATACGGACTCGTACACCATATATGGCGGTTTCACACCTGTCTTCCGGCAGACACTTTTTGCCACGCTGGATATCCAACACGAGAGCTCTATGCTGAATCGGCCCGCCCTGATCTCTGGGACGGCGCGTCCTGCCTTAAGGGCTGCGGCCCACGCAGCCGCGCTCGTGGTCCTTCTGGCGCTGACGTTGAGCCTGGTCCCCAGCGACGAAGCTTACTACCGGGTCGAGCGAGTGCTGTCCCACATCGGGCCCTTGGGCTCGGCCTCGCAGCATCTTCGGAGCCTTCCGGGAACCATGGCCTCGGTGGCCCGCGAGTACTTCCAAGAACGTTCACTGGAAGTCGAAGGCGTGGACATAGATCTCGATCACGCGGTCAGACCGACCAGCAACGTCGAGCGAGGCAGCTTCGCCAGTCAGGCACTTGGAGAGGACAGGACCTACTGGGTGTACCTCCCGCCAAACTACGAGGCCTCGAACGCCCGCTATCCGGCCCTATACCTGTTGCACGGGATGAGCCAGGGCCCCAGTTGGTGGACGGAGGTCGCGCGCGTCGACCGGATCGTAACCAGTATGATCGAGTCCGGGAAGATACCGCCTCTCATTGTCGTCATGCCCGACGGAAACCGGATCGAGGATGACGTCTCGACGACTAGCCTCTACGACGATCACTGCCAGACGGGGCTCGACGTCATGGCCCGGGCCGCCAAGCTGATCGGTAACCTTATGGAGGGCCTGCGCATCTACAAGATCTCGTGCGACGGTGACTTCGAGGACTACATCGTGAACGAGGTGGTGTCGGAGATCGACTCAGCGTACCGCACCAACGGCGGGCGATACATCGGCGGATTCTCCGTGGGCGGAAGAGGGGCCCTCAATCTGGCCCTGGCGCACGGCGGGCTGTTCGACGGCGCATTCGGGCTGAGCGGCAACTACGACTACTTCCGGAACGCACTGGAAGACGGGGAGGTCCTGCCGGCGGACGACATGAGGTTGTTCCTGGCGTCGGGAGACCGGGACCAGAGAGGGGTCTACGGGGAGCTGAACACGTTCCTCCTCCACAAGGACCTGGCCAGAAGTGGGGTCGAGCACCTCTACTGCACGTATCACGGCACCCACAGCGACATGGCCTGGGTTTCGGCGATGCCGTCGGCGCTGCAGTACCTTCTGGCGTCTCGGGATTCCAGCTTCGACCCCTCGTGCGCCGAGACCGCGGCCCCCTGACCCCTCCTCTCGCAGGCTTCGATCAAAGGCCTATGGCGTAGCCGTCCCTGCGCGGGTCGGCACCGCCCTGGAACACGCCGGAGTCCGAGTCGACCACGATGCCCTGGGCCCCGCCGACTGAGGCCGACCACGGCTCGATAACGTCCACCTCGTGGCCCAGGTCCTCCAAAGCGCGACGCAGATGGACCGGGAACCGCTCCTCCATCTGGACTCGCGTGCCTTCGTAACAGCGGAATCTCGGCGCCTCGATCGCCTCCTGGATGTTCATTTCGTGGTCCAGCACATTCACGATCAACTGGGGCGTTGTCTGCAGGATGCCCCAACTCCCCGGCGTCCCGATGCTCAGGAACAGCTTGCCATCCTTGAATGTCTGTGTTGGCGATACGACGAAGTCGACGCGCTTACGGGGGCCAACCCGGTTGGGGCTACCCTCCTCGAGGTCGAACCAGTAGCTCATGTTGTTGAGGAATATGCCGGTTTCGCCGACCGCGACGCCCGAACCGAAGCCGCCTCCCAGCGTCTGGGTGATCGACACGACGTTTCCGTCCCGGTCGGCCACCGCGAAGTGGGTGGTCATGCCGCCGTCGAACTCCTCCGGACTGCCCGGGGTCAACGACTCGGGGAGCGCCGTGGAGACGTACCGCTCCCCTGAAACCGAGGCCGCGCTTCCCCTGTCGATACGCCCTCTCTGTCGGGCCGCGTAAGCCTCCGACAGCAGGCCGGCGACGGGGATGTCCACGTGGTCCGGGTCCCCGGCGTACTTGATCCGGTCAGCCACACAAAGTTTGATCGCCTCGACAAACAGGTGCAGAGAGTCCGGGTGGTGGAACCTGGGTCCGTCGAGTCCCTCGAGAAGCTTGAGGGTCTGCAGGATCTGGAAGCCGCTGGAGTTCGGTGGGTGAGTGTTGATCTCGAAACCGCGATAGCCGATGCGGATCGGTTCGCCCCACTGCGCGCTGTAGTCCGCGAAGTCGTCCAGGGTGTACAGGCCCCCCATCTCACGGTTGCCCGTGACGATGCGGTCGGCCAGCTCTCCCCTGTAGAAGGTCTCCTCGCCATGCTCGGCGATTGCTCTTAGGGACTCGGCCAGCTGCCGCATCCGCAGCCGGGAGCCGGGCCGGGGCGCCCGCCCAGCTTCGTCGAGGATTATGGTGCCGGACGGGAAGGCCGCAAGCCTGGGGGCGGCCCTGGTCATCGCGCGGCTGTTGTTGAAGGTGATCGGCACGCCGTTCTCGGCGTAGGATATCGCCGGACGGAAGAGGCGCTGGCGATCGACAGTGCCATAGGTCCCGTGGAGCGTGAGCCATCCGGCGACGTTTCCCGGCACCAGGGGCGCCAGGATTCCGTGCTGTCTGGTCTCCACCGTAAACCTGTCTGGCTCCGCCAGTCCGGGGGCCCTGCCCGAGAAGTTGAGGGATCGCACGCGGTCTTCGGAGGCGACGTACGCGAGGGCGAGTCCGATGCCGCCAACGCCCGACATGTAGGGCTCGACCACGTTGAGAGTCGCGGCCACGGCCACCGCTGCGTCAAAGGCGTTGCCTCCCTCGGCCAGAACCTGCACGCCCGCCTGGGACGCGAGAGGATTTGCCGAAGTCACCATGCCATCGACTCCCATGGCGACGGGCCTGTTGGCCGGTGGTACCGCTATTCCAGGCATCTGTGACCTCCCATATCTTGCAGTAGAGACGGCATGGTCGGTCTGCGACAGCCCTACGCGCTCTCCGCCAGCGCCATCTCTATCTCGTCGATCACTTCCCCGTCGTGTTCGCGGACGCGGGCCAACTCCAGGGCCTCTGCCGCTTCTGGACCGCCGATGCGGCCCAGGGCCCACGCCGCATGGGTCCGCACCAGGCTGTCCGGGCCGGCCAGCGCTCTCGCCAGGGCGGGCACCGCGACCGGGTCCCCTATGTTGCCAAGGGCAACGCAGACGTTCCGCTGTAGGCCCGATCGCTTGGCGCGCTTGATGGGGCTGTTGCGGAACCTTCGGCTGAACGCCTCGTCGTCCAGCTCCAGCAACGGTATGAGCTGAGGCGCCGCGAAGTCGTGCCTCTGGCGAAAGGCAGGTTCGTGGCTGCCATCGATCTTGCGGTTGACGGGGCAGACGTCCTGGCAGATGTCGCAGCCGAAGACCCAGTCGCCTACGAGAGGCCGGAGTTTCCGAGGAATCGGCCCTCGCAGCTCGATGGTCAGGAACGAGATGCACTGCGTGTTGTCTATGACGTAAGGCGCTACGATCGCGCCTGTCGGACAGGCGTCGATGCACAGCACGCACTCTCCGCATGTCTTCTTCAGCGAGGCGTCAGGCCTGAGGTCAAGATCGGTGATGACCTGGCCCAGGAATACCCACGAGCCGTGGGAGGCGGTCAGGATATTGGTGTTCTTGCCGAACCACCCCACGCCGGCGCGCTCGGCTGCGGCCCGGTCGTTCATGGGACCGTCGTCGACGAAGATCCGCGCGTGGACCTGCCTGCCGATTCGCCCCGACAGGCCGTCGACGAACTGCCTCAGTCGGGCCTTAAGGACCTGGTGGTAGTCGTCTCCCCATGCGTACCGGGCTACTTTGCCCGCCGGCCACGGCGCCGACTCTTCGGGCTCACCGGTGTGGTAGCTGATCGTAAGAGATACGATCGATCTGGCTTCGGAGAGCAGAAGCCCGGGGTGCGTCGCCTTGTGGACGCGCTCCTCTGTGTACCAGGGCAGTCCGTCCATGAGACCGTGGCGGATGCGCTCTTTGGCAGCTGTCTCGTCCCGAAGGAACGGCTCGGCGGTTGTGATACCGACGACATCGAATCCCAGCTCGCGGCCGTACGCCTTGACCGTGTCCTCGAGCGACACCATGGACTCCTACACCGGCATGGTGCGCTTTGCGTACTCTCTGCCTATCCGGGCCGCGTCCTCGTCGTGCATTCCGCTTATCCTCACGCCCTCGTCGATCTTGCTCTTGGCGTTGTCGGCGCTCATGCTGTCGAGGAAAGGGATGCCGGCGCCGTTGCATGCGGCGAAGACGCGCTCTCTCGCCTCCTGGAGCTCGGGAGGCGAGGGGTCGCGAGGCGCTGTCTTATAGCCGAAGGACTGGGCCAGGTCGCCTGGCCCCCACTCGGCGAAACCCAGGCCTGGCACCCGAGCGGTCAGCCCGACGTTGGACAGGGCCCTTACGTTCTCGATCTTGACTCCCAAGAGGAGCTCGCCGCTGGGGTTCAGCGGCCAGGGGTCGGCCCGGTCCATGTACTCGTCCATGGATAGCCCCCAGATAGGTGACGCCGAGCCCTCTCCGGCCCGACCTCGGATACCCACGTCGAGCCCTTCCCCGACACCTATCGTCTGGAACGCGTACCGGCAGCACTCCACGAACGCCCTTACGGCGTCCGGGGTCTCCGCATGGCAGAGGAGTATCCCGTGGACCCCTCTCGCCAGGATCTGCCTGAATTGCCACGCGTTGGCCCGGATGATCTCCCGGCTGCCGCCGTCCACGGGGGCCTCGACGACGACGGCGGGAGTGCGGTGTCCGCTGTTGGTCGGCCCCCCGTCGACCAGGCCCTTCATGAAGGCGTCCAGGCCGGCCATGTCGAAGGAGCCGTGCTCCATTCCGACGTTGATGTAGTCCGCCGCGGTCTTAGCTAGCCCCTTGCCGGCCTCATACGTCAGCTCGGCCCCTGTGTGGGCGCCGACGTAGAAGACGGGCTGCCCCTGTTCCAGTAGCTCAACGGCCTTGTTGATTCTCTGTGGCAACGGACTACCTCCTTTTGTGTTGATGATCGGCGACTGAAGTTTAGGAGTCGTGGTCGGCGGCCACGTCATTCCGGGGCGTGTTTTGGTCAGGCCTCGAACGTCTCGTAGGACCCTCGTGTCCGCTTCCGGCTGCGTCGCGCGACGCCGGACTTACGGGCCGCCGTGCCCACGGCTCTGGCCACCCGGCGCACGACCGATGTGTCGAATATGCTGGGCATTATGTACTCTTCGTTTAGCTGGGAGTCAGGGACCTGGTTTGCAATGGCCCGGGCGGCCGCGATCTTCATCTCGTCATTGACGTCCCGCGCCCGCGCGTCGAGGACGCCACGGAACAGGCCGGGGAAACACAGCGCGTTGTTGACCTGGTTGGGGTAGTCTGATCTCCCGGTGGCCATGACGCGAACGTGACCCTCGGCCTCCTCCGGCCAGATTTCCGGGTCCGGGTTCGCCATGGCGAAGACGACCGGGTCGCGGTTCATTCTTTTCAGCTGCTCGACCGAAATCACTCCGGGAGCGGAGAGACCGACGAACAGGTCGGCCCCGGCCATCGCCTCGTCGATTCCGCCCTGGACGTTGTCGGGGTTTGTCGATTCGGCGAACCACGATTTGGACTCGTTGTCGCCGTACTCCCTGTCGCGGTGTAGGATGCCTTGGCGGTCGAATCCCAGGATGTTTCGCACCCCGCTGCTCATGATGAGCTTTGCCGTCGCGACGCCCGCGGCTCCCACGCCGGTCATTACGACCTTGAGCTCCTCCATGCTCTTGTCGACGATCTTCAGGGCGTTGATCAGGGCGGCCAGCACGACGACCGCCGTGCCGTGCTGATCGTCGTGGAACACCGGGATGTCCAGCTCGTCACGAAGCCTCTCCTCGACGTAGAAGCAGCGGGGAGCCGAGATGTCCTCCAGGTTGATGCCGCCGAACCCCACTGACAGGTGCTTGACCGTTTCGACGATCTCATCGGGGTCGTTGGTGTCGAGACAGATGGGCCAGGCGTCGACGCCGGCAAGCTCCTTGAACAGCAGCGCCTTCCCCTCCATGACCGGGAGGGCCGCGGCGGGGCCGATGTCACGAAGGCCGAGCACCGCCGACCCGTCGGTTACCACGGCCACGGTGTTTCCCTTGCTTGTCAGCGTCCACACGGAGCCTGGGTCTTCGTGTATCGCCATGCTCACGCGGGCGACGCCCGGCGTATATACGATGGACATGTCGTTCCGGGTCTTGACCGACGTCTTGCTTCGAATTTCGATCTTCCCGCCCAGATGCCGCAGAAATACCTGGTCGGAGACGTTCTGGACCCGGATACCCGGAATGGACCCCACCGCCGCCACGATCTGCTGGCTGTGGGCGATGTCGCGGGCGTTGATGGTGACGTCTCGCACCATGCTCTGCCGTCCGACCGAGACGATGTCGATGGCACCTATGTCCCCACCGGCGTCTCCAACTGTCGACGTGAGCTGGCCCAGCATCCCAACCCGGTTAGGGTATTCGGCCCGAATGGTGATGGAGTACGCGATGCCGGGGTGTCTGGAAGCCATCGCTCCACCTCCTGTCCATGCCCACGAAGCCTCAGCCGGGCCTAGGCGATCCCAACGTCCACGCAGTCAGTCTGGTGGACACCGGGGCCACACTGACGAAGTGTAGTTGGATGCCCCTGTCGCGTCAATCCCGCGCCCGGCCACGGTGTCCCGATTGCTTGAGATTTGCCTTGACGCTCGAAGCGCCCATTTGCTATATTCGCCAAACCACTCAGTGAGGATAGCTATGCCACCACCTCGATTCAAGGAGATTCGAAGAGCCTACGGATTCGACGAGGTGGCCATAGGACCGGGGACGGTCACGATCAACCCCGAGCTGACCACGACCGACTTCTCCGTCGACGGGATTACGCTCAGCACTCCTATCCTCGCGGCCGGAATGGACGCGGTGGTTTCCCCCGATTTCGCCAGGCAGTTTAGCGGCCTGGGTGGCCTCGCCGTGATGAACCTCGAGGGGGTCCAGACTAGGTACGACGATCCGGCCGACGGCCTGGCAACCATCGTCGATGCTCCCAGAGACCAGGCGACCGCGGTCCTTCAGAAGGTCTACTCGGCGCACATAAAGGATGACCTGGTGGGCGTCAGGGTCGAGGAGATGAAGGCGAATGGCGCCAGGTGCGCCGTGTCCGTCACTCCGGCCAACACCAAACGCCTGGCACCCATAGCCGACGAGGCCGGGGCCGACGTCATCGTCGTGCAGTCGACAGTTACGACGGCGCGGCACCAGTCCCGCAGCGTGCGGGGCCTCCGGTTTCCCGAGCTCCTTGAGTTGGTCAGGGCCCCCGTGCTCGTTGGCAACTGCGTTGCATACGACGTCGCGCTGGAGCTGATGGAGACCGGCATCAACGGCGTGCTGGTCGGCGTTGGGCCCGGGGCGGCATGCACGACGCGGGAGGTAACCGGAGTCGGCGTACCTCAGGTCACCGCGACCCTGGACTGCGCCGCGGCCAGAGAGGAGTACTTCCGGCGTAGCGGAAAGTACGTGCCTATCATCACTGACGGCGGTATCCGGACCGGCGGCGATCTGTGCAAGGCGTTCGCATGCGGCGCCGATGCGGTCATGCTGGGGACTCCCCTGGCCCAGGCCCGAGAGGCGCCGGGACAGGGGCACAACTGGGGAATGGCGACTCCCCACCCCGCGCTGCCCAGAGGCACCCGAGTCGACGTCGGGGTCAAGGGGACTCTCGAAGAGATCCTGTTCGGCCCCACGTCTCTGACAGATGGCACGCAGAACCTGATGGGCGCACTGCGCGTCTGCATGGGGATGATCGGGGCCGCCAACATCCGCGAGATGCACGACGCCGACGTGTTCATCGCCCCATCGATCAAGTCGGAGGGCAAGCACTACCAGCTCGGGCTCGATTAGCTTTCCGCGGCCTCCATGTTGCTTCCCCTGCGCCTGCCCTCTCAGTAGCGACGCGTCCAACGACGCCAGAACTTCCAGCGTGACCTGTGCCGCCTCCGACCACTGCGCCGCCTGTTGCTCTGGGCTTCCTGGACCTGACGCTCTGCCTGTGCTAGCTGGTTTGAAAGACTGGTGACCTGGAGCCCGAGTCTGGACAGTTCGCGGTCCCTCTGCTCCAGAAGCTCGCAGCCGGTTCCGGCGTGAGCCTTCGGCTCAAGCTCCGTCACCGGGACCGCCGCATCGACGGACCCCGCC
>CAZGRI010000081.1:0-8086 GCA_964528205.1 uncultured Dehalococcoidia bacterium
ACGGTGAGCACGTTGAAGGCTAGGAGGAGGGGACTGGAGAAGCGTGTCTGGATGAATGGGACGGCAGGCCGTTGACCGTGGTGTACGACTTGCTCGAGCAACAGTTCAGAGGCGTTTTCCATGTTATTACGGTACTCAGGAGGAGGTGCCTGCGATGAGGATCACGTATGACGAGGAAGCGGACGTCCTCTCGGTTCTCCTGGCCGATGCAGAGGTGGAGGAGACTAGGAACATTGCGCCCGGTGTAGAGGTTGACTACGACTCCAGCGGACGTGTTCTGGGGATCGAGCTCCTCAGGTCTGGACAGAAGTACGATCTGGACGAGATGGACTTGGAACGACCGGAGCCCTACTACTCGCTCGCTGCGGCCGGCGACCTGTATGGACTTAGTCCAACCACGTTACGTCATCAAATAGCCCGAGGGGTCCTCAAAGGTGTCAAGTTTGGCCGCAACTGGATGGTCCATCGAGACGACCTGGACTCCTATATGAAGGAAAAGAGCCGAAAAGCCAGGTCTTGGGCCGGCGTATAGGTATGGGCAAAAAGGACAGGCAGAGCTAGGCCACTCTTAGAAACGAGCCTTCAGGGCATCCTGCTGACGGGACGGCCCCCAAAGAAACCTTTTGAAGGAGAGTAACGGGCCCTGTGATTGGGCCCGCTTCCCTCCGCGTCTTGGTTTAGCTCGAAGTTATGAGGACCGTCGCGGTGGGGAGGACTACAATCTCTACCGACCGGCGCCCCTGACTCACCGACGCGCCCGTTACCCGCCGACAGCCGTGAACTTGTAGGTGATGCCGGCGTAGTAGAAAGCGCTGAGACCTTCGAATCCCGAGTCGGTCCCCACGATCAACCAGATCCGGCCTTCACTGTCGCTGACAACCTCCAGGGGACGGCCCTGGTTGTCCAGAGCCTTGATCTTGTACTCATCAGCCACCACGTCAGAGTGGGCGACGTTTCCCAGGTTGATCATGGCCTCGCCCTCACTCGCCTGGTTGCCCTTGTCGATGTTCATTCTGAGGTTGCCGGTATCATCCTCCTCCACGATGGGCTCAACTGAAGACGCCCCCGCCTTCACGTAGACGCTCTCGCCCGGGGAACCGCCGATACCAACCAATCCACCAGGAACGTTGGTAGCCAGATCGAGGGACACGGTCACCGTGTACGCAGTCTCGGGCCGCAGTCCTTGCACGTGCCCTTTGAGGAACATAAAGAGGTCGTCACTGCGATTGTGCCCCTGGAGGTACATTCCGCTTCCCTCCAGGCCGACCGGCAGCGACCGGTATCCGGAGTCCAGCTCGTAGGTGGTCTGATCGTAGTTCGCCGGCAGGTCCGCGAACCCTGCGAGCCAGCCTTGCTCGTCGTTCTCGAAACTGAACGCAAACGCGGTGACATCAAGGATCGTCACGGTCTTGAGGACACCGGGCTCGTCGCTGAGCACTATCGTGTCCCCATCGACTGAGGCGACCGTGATCTCACGCTGGTACTCGCCCGGCGGGACTATCTCCAGTGTGGTGATCGAGAGGGTGCCCTCGGGTAGCGGGAACGACACCTGTGTGCTCGGCTCGCTCAGGGTGAACACCTCGCTGTGAGTAGCGGGTCCGGTCAGCGTCACTGTGATCGTCTCGACCGCTTTGGTGAACGTGCAGTTTGCTCTGTTGATGCCGTCGAAGCCCGTGGGGATCGTGCCGATGTACTCGAACTCGATCGGGAGCTGAGCGGCCCGCGTCATCGCGCAGACACCGACCTCGAACGCCACCGGCTCGACTATGGTGACCGTCTTGAGGACGCCTTGCTGGTCGCTGAGCACCAGGGTCTCTCCGTCGACCGACGTTACCGTGATCTCACGCTGGTACTCGCCCGGCGGCACGATCTCCCGCGTTGTGATCGAGAGAGTACCCTCGGGGAGCGGGAACGAGACCTGGGTGCTTGGCTCACCCACTGTGAAGACCTCGACGTGAGTGGCGGGTCCGGTTAGAGTCACGGTGACCGTCTCCACCGCCTTGGTGAACGTGCAGTTTGCTCTGTTGATGCCGTCGAAGCCCGTGGGAATCGTGCCCTTGTACTCAGGCCGTCGCCGGAGCCGAACAGCACCATGCCCGCGGTTAGAGCCGGGGAGGACAGGATTACGCCGCCCGTGGCGAACCGCCATAGCTCCCGACCGGTGCCGGCGTCCAGAGCGTACATATTGCCGTCAAAGGCGCCGAAGTAGACCGCTCCGTCAGCTATGGCGGCGGACGACTGCTGGACGACACGCCCCAGGGGAAACGTCCATCGCGGCTCTCCCGTCTCCGCGTCGAGGGCGAAGAAGCCGCTGCCGTCCGCGCCGAAATAGACCGCCCCGTCCACGACGGACGGCGATCCTCGGACGAGGCCGTCAACCTCGAAGCGCCACATCTCCTCACCCGTCTTGGCGTCCAGGGCGAACAGGTGCCGGTCGAAGGTCCCGACATATAGGACGCCATCGACGACGGCCGGCGACGATTCCACCGGGCCCCCGGTAAAGGACCTCCATCGCAGGGCAGGGGGCGTCGAAATGCCCGTCTCGCCAGAGGCGCCCGTACGCTGGAGGTCCAGGCGGAACATCGGCCATTGTTCGACGACGCCGTCCGGCGCAGGTGTGCTTGCAGGGACGGGGGTCGCCGTTGGGCCAACCACGGTCTCGGCTGTCGAGGACCCGGCAACGGTGCGGGCCGGTGTGCCAGGCTCCGAGGCCTCATCCGACACACAGGCGGTCCCGATCATGGCCAACACGAGGAGCGACAGGGCGAAGACCGCCCGTGTATGTACGTGCGCCGGTCTGCCGGAGTATCCAGAGAAAGTCATTCGAAGCCCGATAGCCTGGGCTGCTGGACCTCTTCCTGGACTTCCCGCTCAAACCCCGAGAGGCCCACACCAACCAGCCGGAACAGCCTCCCGGGAAGAAGCTCTGCGCGGAGCAGATCGCCCGCCTCCCTGGACAGCTCCTCGGTCGACTGGATGGGTGATGGGAGTGTCTTTTGCCTGGTAAAGGTGGTGAAGTCGGAGAGGCGTAACTTGAGCTTCACCGTCCGGCCTCTCATGTCACGATTCGACAGGTGCCGGGCTACCCGGGTGCTCAGTCTGCCGACGAGATCTGAGAGCAGCTCGGGGTCGTCCGTGTCTTGCGATAGAGTGGTCTCCGCACTGACCGACTTGCGCACGTGCTCAACGACGACCGACCTGTCATCCTCACCCAGGGCCAGGTCCCGGACATGCGGAGCGTTCTTTCCGAACCGGGCGCCGAACCACGCGTCCGGCTTGGATGCCAGGTCTCTCACTGTCCTGATCCCCTCTGCCGCCAGCCGTTCCGTGGTCTTTGGGCCGATCCCCCAGAGCTTGTCCACGGATAGCGGCGCCAGGAACTCCCGTTCCGAGCCCGGCGGCACTACCGTGAGCCCGTCTGGCTTGTCCAGGTCGGACGCGATCTTGGCAACCGACTTGCTGCCGGCGACCCCGACGGAGATGGTCAGTCCCAGCTCTGTCTTGACGCGCTCTTTGAGCCTGGCGGCGATGTCGCGTGGAGGGGAAGCCGGAGTTACCTGGTCTGTGACGTCCAGGTATGCCTCGTCCAGGGACAGGGCCTCCACAAGCGGCGTGATGTCTCGGAAAATGTCCATCACGCGGCGGGAGACCTCGCGGTACCGGTCGAACCTGGCGTTAACCCTGACAGCGTGAGGACAGCGATGCATCGCCGTCCGCATAGGCATGGCGGACCGGACCCCGTACCGGCGGGCCTCGTAGGATGCCGCGGCCACGACGCCCCGGTCTTCGGGCCGGCCCCCGACGACCACCGGCCTGCCTCGTAGGTCAGGGTCGTCGAGCTGCTCGACCGATGCGTAGAATGCATCGAAGTCGGCGTGCAGGATGTGAGACATGGTCTGTGCTCCCGGCACTGCTTATCTTACAACGCGCCCCGTCGGCATTTCGCGATCTGAGTTGACACATCCGTAATGTCAGGCGGTTCCTGGACGGCTTCTGGGACGAGGGACTCCAGCGCCTCAAAGCGGCTGCGGAGGCCGAGGAACGGAGGAGCGATGGGTCCTGAGGCACAAGGGCCACAACAGGTCGTGTTCTACGTCGAAGTCGACGACTTGCAGGCCTACCTGGACAAGGCCGAGAGCCTGGGCGGCAAGACGGTAATGCCTGTCACTGTGATCCCCGACATGGTGACGTTCGCCATGTTCTCCGACACCGAGGGCAACACCATCGGCCTGGTCAAAAGCGAAGACGCCTAAACGGGCAGGACCGGCCGCCCGGCCACAGTGGTAAGTTCTGAAGTCCATTCGAGTCGTTGGGCCGTCCAGTCTGCACAGGGCAGTAGCAGGACAGCACCGAGATCAAGAAGACACATCCAAGGAGGATAGAATGCCGACATTTGTAGACCACCACCCGACCGCTCCCATGTCTCCGGAGATGGCGCAGGCCGCGGTGGAAAAGCTGAAGTCCGGCCAGACCGATGACTTCGGCGTAAAAGGGATTAACGCGTTCGTGGGGGAGAAGGAGACCTGGTGCGTCACCGAGACCGACAGTGCAGAGAGCGTCCACAAGTCCCACGAGGCCATGGGCATATCTCTGGGTCAGGGCGCCGTCACGCAGGTCCAGGCACTCGTCTAAGCACCGGTAGCCCTCGTCAAAGCAAGTCCGCCGGCTCTACTTCAAGTTCAGTCTCGTCCTTGTGCAGGCCGCCCCTTCCGGCAGACTTGTCGCTCGAAAGAGAAAAGACCTTGCGCAAGCAACGCAAGGTCTTTTTCTTCGCACCAGGAATGGCCGTGCCGGCCTACACCGAGCCGTCGATCACCATGTCCAGCAGGGCGGGCTTTCCCAGGTCCAGCGCCTCTTTCATCGCCGAGCCTACCTCTTCGGGCCTATCGACCTTGCGCCCGTGCATCCCCATGGCCTCGGCGATGCCGGCCATGTTCATCGGGGTCGGAAAGTCCATGGCGATGTATTTGCTGGGCACGTCCTCCTTGAGGACCTGGGTCTTGTACGTGTTCATGTTGAGCTTAAGCACACGGTACGACCTGTTGTTGCATATCACGTAGACGACCGGTATGTCCGAGTTGACGGCGGTCCAGAGCGCCTGGATGGCCATCATCGCGCTGCCATCGCCCACAACCCCAACCACCGGGCGGTCGGGCATGGCCAGCTTGACCCCCAAGGCCCCACCCATGCCCCACCCCAGCGAGCCCCCGCGTCCGCCGAAGAACGAGCCGGGCTCGTTGAACTCCATGGCGCCGAGCACCGACCCGCGGCTGGACACGGCGTCGTCTGCGATCACGGCGTTGTCAGGCAGGACCGCAGCGACCTCGGCCATCATCCGCTCCGACGACATTGGCGCATGGTCCCATCGCCGCTTCAGGTGTTCGTTCCACGCCGCCTTCTGGGCGGCGCGTTCCTCCGCCACCGACACGGCACGGCCCTTGGCGGCCTCTCGGGCGGAGCCGGACATCTTGCGCTCGAGCGCGTCGGCCAGCTCGGTCATCGCCACCGCGGGATCGGCGACGATGCCGACGTCTGTCGGCTCGGTCTTCCCGATCTCTCGGGATGCCGAGTCGATGTGCACCAGCCGGGTTTCCGGCCCCAGAGCGTGGCCCGATGTGTAGAACAGGCCCGTGAACACGTTGGTGCCCACCGCAACGACCGCATCGGTGGAGGACAGGACCTCTCTGCCGGCCGGAAGCCCAGGGCTCACGGCGCCGAGATACTGCGGATGGCCTGTGGGGTAGTCCACCTCAGAGTAGATAGTGGAGTAGACCCTTGCCCCCAGCAGCTCGGCCAGCCTGACCGCCTCGGCCGCCGCGCCCGACTGTGCGACTCGGTCGCTGACGATCAGCACAGGACTGGTCGCCGTCGCCAGGATGCCGGCGGCGTCGGCCACGGCATCCCTGTCCGGCGCCGTGCGACTGTAGGTTACGGGAGACGGGACGATCTCGACGTCCGCCTCGCCCTCCAGCGCGTTGGCCGAGAGGCCGACGTAGACCGGACCGGTGGGCGGTGTCTTGGCCTCGTTGAACGCGCGACGCATCACCACCGGTACCTGTTCTGGGTGTGTGGCCTCCACACTCCATTTGGTGAAAAGCCTGACCATCTCGGCCAGGTCGGTCCGGCCCTCGGCCAGCTGACGGATGTCCTTGTTGGCGGAGGTGATCACCATAGGGGTGCCGCCCTCCTTGGCGTTGGTGAGCAGGCTGATGCCGTTGGCCAGTCCCGTATCGATGTGGAGGCTCACGAAGGAGGGGCGGCCGGTGGCCCGCGCGTAGCCGTCTCCCATGCCCATGGCCGTGGTCTCCTGGGTCGTCAGGATGTACTCCAGGTCGGGATAGTCCTCCAGCGCTTGAAGTATCGGACCCTCTGCGGTGCCGGGGTTGCCGAAGATGTAGTGGATCCCCTCCGCCCGCAGCATCTCCAATAACGCTTGTTTGCCTTTCATAACCGTCATGGTTATCTACCTCGCACTCCTGCGGCCCTTCAGCCGCTCGGTTTTCTCAGTATGCCCAGCCGATTGATGCTCGTTCGGGGACCGTCGAGCGGTTTGGTGAACGAGTCCCACGCGCTGTTCGAAGTGATGTCGTCGGACAGAAGGAGTCCGGATGGCCGAATACGCGGATAGGCCTGTGAGAACTCCCACGTCATGTTCTCGAAAGTATGCTCGCTGTCGTGGTAGAAGCAGTCCAGGCGGTCCAGGCGCTCAAGAAGGGGAGGCAGCTCGGTCTTGACGTCTCCCAGGACCAGTTCCCACCTGTCCCTAAGGCGCTCGGGGACCATCCAGCCGGTCTCACGTCCGGGAGGAAGCAGTCGAGGCTCCGGCAAAGGCAGGTCGATCGAGTAGAGCTTGCCTGCGTCGTTGCGCTCCATCGCACTGAGCACCAGCGTGCTCGAAACGCCGCTGGCCACGCCGGTCTCTACCATGACGGTCGGGCGCAGGACTCGGACCGCCGTGTACAGGACCGGGCCGTAGCTGGGGCTTATGAAGCCGGCGTGCAGCCCCAGGTCCCGACTCGCCTGGCCTACGCAATATGCCATCACGTCTCGTGACTCTCGCAGCAGCCGGTTGACCGTTGAGGCGTCGACGTCCAACATAGTGGAGAGCCGGCTGGTGCGACGCAAGAAGGCGAGCTCATTGCGGTAGAGTGCCGACACCAACCCCAGGCCGATGCTTGGACGGAGCATGTTGCGTCGGTTGTCGAGAATCCCGCGGCCTACATGTCTGAGGTGATCAAGCATGGTCCAATTCGACGGCCTGCTCCGTCAAGCAGCCGCTATATCTTGCTGAGAATCGCGTCTATGGTCTCGGCCCTGAAGCGCTCCAGATCGTCGGCGTCCTTGACCAACGCTCCCAGGCTGCGCTCGACGGCCTCGCGGTCCAGGTGGTCCAGATGCAGGACGACCATGGCCTTTGCCCAATCGAGCGTCTCGGATATGCCGGGCACCTTCTCCAGCCCGGCATCCCTGGACCCCTCGACGAATCGGCACACCTGTCTGGCCAGATGCTGGTCAATGCCGGGGACCTTTGCCCTCACTATGCGGAGCTCCTTGTCCAGGTCGGGGTAATCGATCCAGAGGTACAGGCACCGCCGCCGCAGCGCGTCTGAGAGGTCTCGCGAGCGGTTCGAGGTCAGGATAACGAGGGGGCGGTGAGTCGCCTTGACTGTCCCGATCTCCGGTATGGTGACCTGGAAGTCGGCAAGCACCTCCAACAGGAAGGCCTCGAACTCCTCGTCCGCCCGGTCCACCTCTCCCTACGGATGCGGCTGATAGGGAGCTCCCGCCGAACGCGACCGGCACTCCCCTCCGCCCCGAAAACATGCGTGACACTGTACCCCACGGCGATGCCAAAGGCAAGCGGGTCGCAAGCTGGGGCGAGGTGATGCCACCGCGCCGCCTCATAGAGAGGACGGCACGCTACATAGGGGCTGCTGCGCCGTGATATAATGGGTCGCCCTGGTCCGCCGTCTCATCCCAGAAGCGAGGACCTGGCACCGCCGGGACTCCCTTGGGGCGCCCATCCGACCACGTGGGGCTGTAGCTCATCTGGGAGAGCGCTTCAATGGCATTGAAGAGGTAGGGG
>CAZGRI010000082.1:0-7984 GCA_964528205.1 uncultured Dehalococcoidia bacterium
GTCGTGATCTTGGGAGGCACCGTGGTCGACGGGACCGGGGCGCCCGGATACCGGGCCGACGTCGGGGTCAGCGAGGACTCGGTCGAGGCCATAGGGAACCTAGCACACGCGGACGCCCGGCGCGTTGTCGACGCCACCGGGCTGACTGTCGCGCCCGGCTTTATCGACACCCACGCTCACTCCGACGGCGCACTGCTCATGGACCCGCAGCACGCCAACGGGCTACGGCAGGGCATCACCACCGAGATCCTGGGCCAGGACGGCCTTTCCTACGCTCCGCTGTCGAGTGACAACTATCGTATGTACCGGCGCTACCTCGCCGGCATACTCGGGGAGCCGCCCGAGGACCTAGACATGTCCAGTGTGTCGTCGTTCAGGTCCCACTACGACAACAAGGTCGCCATAAACACGGCCTACTGCGTCGCTCACGGCGCCGTGCGCCTGGAGACCCTGGGGTTCAAAGACGCGCCGCTCGACGGCGAGGCTCTGACGAAGGCCAAGAGGCTCGTCAGGGAGGGGATCGAGCAAGGCGCCGTCGGGTTCGCGACAGGCATGTCCTACTTTCCAAACGCCTGGAGCGATACCGACGAGATGGTCGAGCTATGCAAAGTCGCGGCCGACGCAGGGGGCGTCTACGTAACCCATCTGCGGGACGTGAATACCGACCGGGCGTTCGGTGGCGGAGGGATCCCCGAGGCGCTGGCGTCGCTCGGGCATCCGGGTCCACTTCTCCCATCACCGGACCGACCCGGCCAACGCGGGTCGGGTCGCGGAGCGCGTCGAGCTAATCGACCGAGCCAAGGCTGAAGGCGTCGACTGCTCGATGGAGCTCTACCCTTATCCAACCGGTAGCAGCTTCCCTCTGAGCTTCCTCCCCAGCTACGCCCAGGATGGCGGCCCGGACGAAATAGTCCGGCGGCTCCGTGACCCGGTCGAAAGAAAAGAGATCATCGAGTACATGATGAACGAATCGCGGAGAGCTAGTGACGACGTTGTGTTCACCTATCTTCCCAAGAGTGAGCACCTGGAGGGGATGAGCCTTAGGGACATCAGCGCTGAGCGTGGCGTTTCAGTAGCCGAGGTCGTTTGCGATCTGCTGGTCGAGGGCGACCTCCAGGTCGGATACCGTGTCGCGCCTCCTTCCAGCGTCGCCCTGTGGCGACAGGTCAGCCGGGACTGCCTGGAGCTGCTGTCGCGACCCGACTACATGGTCGGCAGCGACTCGATACCGCTGGGGAGCCTGCCCCACCCCCGGGCCTTCGGGACGTTCCCACGGCTGCTGGGACGGCTACGCCGTCAGTTTGGCGTGCTGTCCCTGGAGCAGATGGTCCAGAGGATGACAGACAATCCGGCCAGGCGGTTCGGGCTGACGCGGCGAGGCCGCATCGCGGCCGGATACCACGCCGACGTCGTCGTGTTCGACTCGGAGCGGGTGAGCGACATCGCGACCTACGACGATCCCCGGCAGTTCCCCGTCGGGATACCGTACGTGCTGGTCAACGGACGGGTGGCGGTCGACAGCGAACGTTGCACCGGTGTCCTGGCGGGTCGCGCCGTGCCTTAAGCTTGCCCGACGTCACTGAGATCGTCGTTACGGCGGTGATGCTGCTCCTGGGTTCCACCCTGGTGAGCACCGTCGGGTTCGGCATCGGACTGTCGACGATACCGGTCCTGCTGCTGGTGCTCGAACCGCAGACGACGGTCGTGGTCGTCAACACGGTATCACTGTTGCTCTTCGGCGCAGTCGCGTTCCAGACCCGACGCTTTATCTCCCTACGAGCAATGGCTCCGGTCTGCGCCGCAGGATTGGCCGGTGTCCCGGCGGGTGTGTTCATCCTCGGGAACGTCGACGAGAGCTCGCTCAGGATCGGAATCGCTGCGCTGATCCTCCTGCTTACCCTCACATTCGCCGTCGATCTGGACGTTTCCGCTCTGCGGTCGACTTTCGCCGGGCCTGTCGTCGGATTCGCGGTCTCCGTGCTGGTAATCGCGTCAGGCATCGGAGGCCCCTTGCTGGTCTTGTACCTGATGGCGCGAAGATGGCCGAGGGACTCCGTACGAGGGTCGTTGGCCTTGTTCTTCCTGGTAGTCGAGTCCACCGCCGCGATCGGATACGTCGTGACCGGTATCTTCGACACCGAGCGCCTGGTGCTAACGTCCGTGGCCGCCGTCCCCGTCCTGATCGGGTCCAGCCTGGGCACGGTGGCGGCATCGAGAATGAACGAGAAGGCGTTCCGCTACGCCGCTATGACCATGATCGTCACCGCTAGCCTGGCCGTCCTGGCCCGGGAGGCGATTGCGATCTGATCTTGTCGGCCGGCTGTGGAGCACATACAATACTCGCCAGTCTGAAATCGAGCCGGCCAGAGTAGGGAGGGACTGCCATGGACGTGGAGATACGCGTCCCCACCGAGGAGGAGTACGAGACCTGGATCCGTGTCTTCCGTCGGGCCTCGGGGCACCACGCAGTTGAGCTGGACGCGAGCCTTCGCAGCCTGTGGATCGAGCCCGACCGGCTCCTGGCGGCATACGATGACGGTGACATGGAGGGGACTACCGTGGCCTCGTCCGTTGAGATGTCGATACCCGGAGGAAGCCTGCCAACCGCGCGCATCGACGACGTCGGCGTCTCACCTACCCGCCGGCGGAAGGGGATCCTCACCAGGCTGATGAAACGCCAGCTCAGCGACATTCACGAGCGGGGCGAGCCGCTGGCCATGCTGGAGGCTTCCGAGAGTGTCATCTACGGTCGCTTCGGGTTCGGCATTGGCGTACTCGCCGAGGACTGGTCCATCGACCGGCAACATACAGCGTTCGTCAGCCAAATCGACCGCCCGGGCCGGTTGCGGTTGGTGGACCCCGAAGAGGCTAAGGGTGTGTATCGACTCGTTAATGACGGCCTGGCCGCTCAGCGGAGCGGAGTCGTGAGGTATCATCAGTCGTTCTGGGACTACTTCCTCGCGGACCCGGAGTTCCTCCGCAGAGGGGCTTCCGCCCTCTTCCACGTAGTATACGAAGATGGGGGAGTAGAAGGGTGCGCATCGTACCGGGTGAACGGCGAAACCCTCGGCGTTCAGTATCTGGCCGCTCTGACCAACGATGCCTATGCCGCTCTCTGGCGCTTCTTGCTGGACGTCGACCTTATGGCTTCCTTCCAGGCCTACGGGAGGGCGGTCGACGAGGCGCTGCCCTGGATGTTGGCGGACCCCCGTCGGCTGAGGCGGTCCATGAGGGACGAGAGCTGGCTTCGCATCGTGGATGTCCGCGCCGCGCTATCAGCCAGGCGCTACGCGCGGTCGGGCCGCCTGAACATCGAGGTCCGCGATCCGATCTGTCCCTGGAACGATGGCGTTGTGGAGCTGGACGGCGGCCCCGACGCCGCTTCGTGCCGGCCGACGAGTGAGTCCTCGGACCTGGTGCTGTCTGCATCCGACCTTGCGGCGGCGTATCTGGGAACAGTGCGTTTGGCCACTCTGTTAGCTGCGGGACGGGTCGAGGAACGCGTTGAGGGCGCCGTCCGCACGGCCGACGCGATGTTCGCGACACGGCTCCAGCCCTGGGCCTATCGATAGCCCGCCAACAGCCTGTTGCCGTATCCTTGGCGCGGGGCGTAGGGCCGCCTTTCACCGTGTCCTGCGGACTGAAGTCCGCAGTTACGTCGTCGCATCAAGTGACCAAACCAGGTACTTCAGTGCGTGGTGGCCGCTTCTCTCCGGACCGAGGTTCGCGGTCAGTGTGGCCCTTCACCGTGTTCTGCCGACTGAAGTCCGCAGCTACGTCGTCGCATCAAGTGACCAAACCAGGTACTTCAGTGCGTGGCGGACGCATCCGTCCAGGTTGACCACGCGGGGCTACGTGGCTAGAATAGTCGACAACCCCAACACAGGAGCGATACGCTTGGGAACCGCGTAACAGGCGTCCGGCACATCTTGTCGTTGACTACGTAGCCTCCCGTAGGCGCCGCGCGCCGCGGGGGGCTAACGTTTGCCCGAAAACCTCGACAATAGAGCCCGGCCGGATCCCGAAGTCCGGCCGCTGAAAGGAAGTCTGACAATGGCGCTAATACAAGACCCCGAGCTGGCCAGCCTGAGGCAGCGTATCCGCCACTCCACAGCTCACATAATGGCGGATGTAGTCACGAAAATGTTCCCGGAAGCCAAGCTGGCCATCGGGCCACCCACGGAGGACGGCTTCTACTACGACTTCCTCGTCCCGGAGCCGTTCAAAGAGGACGACCTCGAAAAGATCGAGGGGCGCATGAGAGAGGTGGTCAAACGGGACCTGCCCTTCGAGTACGCTGAGCACTCCCGTGACGAGGCGGTCGCGATGAACGCGGACGAGCCGCTCAAGCTGGAGATCATCGAAGACATCCCCGAAGAAGAGGCGATTACAACCTACCGCCACGGCGACTTCGAGGACCTATGTGCAGGACCCCACGTCGAGTCGACGGGCAAGGTCCCGGCGTTCAAGCTGGTCACGGTCGCAGGTGCATACTGGCGCGGCGACGAAAGACGCCCGATGCTCCAACGCATCTATGGCACGGCCTTCGAGTCGCAGGAAGCCCTGGACGAGCACATGCACCGTCTGGACGAGGCCAGGCGCAGGGACCACAGGACTCTGGGACGGGAGCTGGATCTCTTCTCGGTTCATGAAGAAACAGGTCCCGGCCTGATCGTATGGCACCCTAAAGGCTCCCGAGTCCGCGGGCTCGTCGAGGAGTTCTGGAAGGCCGAGCACTACCGTGCCGGATACGACCTCGTGTACACCCCTCACATCGGCCGGTCCACGCTGTGGGAGACCAGCGGTCACCTCGAGTTCTACAAAGAGAACATGTACTCGGCAATTGAGATGGAGGGGCAGGAGTACTACCTGAAGCCCATGAACTGCCCTTTCCATATCATGTACTACAGGACGGACATCAGGAGCTATCGGGACCTGCCAATGCGCGTCGGAGAGCTGGGCTCGGTGTACCGGTTCGAGCGTGGTGGCGTCCTGCACGGTCTGCTTCGCGTCCGAGGTATGACTCAGGACGACGCACACATATTCTGCCGGCCCGACCAAGTGGAGTCGGAGGTCAACGGGGTGCTCGACCTGACGTTCCACCTGCTCCAGAGCTTTGGATTCGATGAGTTCGAGGTCATGCTGTCCACGAGGCCCGACAAAGCCGTGGGCGATGAGGAGCGCTGGGACCTGGCAACCGACTCGTTGCGACGCACCCTCGATGATCGGGGACAGTCTTACGAGATCGACGAGGGTGGGGGAGCGTTCTATGGCCCGAAGATCGACATTCACATCCGGGACGCCATAGGGCGGCTATGGCAGTGCACGACCGTGCAGTTCGACTTCAATCTGCCGGAGCGGTTCGGCCTCACCTATATCGCGGACGACGGTCGCGAGCACCAGCCATACATGATCCATCGGGCGCTGCTCGGGTCGATGGAGCGGTTCATGGGAGTGCTGATCGAGCACTACGGGGGAGCGTTCCCGGTCTGGTTAGCCCCCGTCCAGGCCAAGGTCATCCCGATAGCCGACAGGCATCTGGAGTACGCGGTTGAGGTCGAGTCCATGCTGGCCGAGGCTGACCTTCGCGTTCAGACGGACCGGCGTGACGAGCGCATGAACGCCAAGATCCGCGACGCCCAGATCGAGAAGGTCCCGTACATGCTGATCGTGGGAGATAGAGAGCAGGAGGCATCCACAGCGTCCGTGCGGCTCAGGTCGGGCGAGAACCTGGGTCCGCTGTCCCTCGACGACATCAGGAATCGCATCGTTACCGAGTCGGAGGCTCGCCGATAGTATTGCCTAGCTAGCGCGCTTGTGCTATTCTGCTTATCGACCGGATAACGATCTGGTTCATTACGTTCCGGAGGGTGCCAGAATATCTAGAGACTACCGCGTCAACCAACGAATTCGCATTCCCCAGGTCAGGCTCGTGGATGAAGAGGGAGAGCAGCTGGGGATACTTCCGACACAGGAGGCGTTGCGTTTGGCGGACGAACGCGGGCTGGACCTGGTCGAGGTCGCGCCCGCAGCCGCACCGCCTGTCTGCCGGTTGATGGACTACGGGCGGTTCAAGTACGAGACAACGCGCAAGGAGCGAGAGGCCCGCAAGGCCCGCAAGACCAAAGCTTCGAACGAGGTCCGCGAGGTCAGGATGAAGACCCGCATCGGCATCCACGACCGGTCTGCCAAGACGCGGGTGGCGAAACGTCTACTGGATGAGGGGTCCAAGGTCAAGGTATCGGTCATGTTCCGTGGCCGTGAGAGAGACCACCCCGAACTGGGTATGATTCTGCTGAAAGCGGTCGCCGATGACCTGGTGGATGAGGCCCTGCTTGAACGAGCCCCGGCTTTCGAGGGCCGGTTCCTGGCCATGATCCTTGCCCCCAACCCTAAATATGTCAAAGAGTCCGCCGAGGCGGAGCAGCAATCCGACGAGGCGGAGAAGCAGCTAGACCATGCCAAAGCTTAAGACCCATAAGGGCGCGGCGGCCAGGTTCCGGATAACGGGAAGTGGCAAGCTCGTTCGCATGAAGGGTCACCGGAGCCACCTCCGACGCAAGAAGCCCGCCAAGGTTCGCCGTCAGTATGGTGGCACGCTGCCCGTGAGTCCCGCGGACGCACCGAGAATTCGCAAGCTTCTGCCTACGGGCCTCGGTTAGCCAGAGCACACGGCCCTGAAGCCTAGATTCCAATCGACACCGTGGCAGCGCTGCGTGCGACGGGAGCCGACAGCACCGCTACCCAAGCTAGCAACCGGGGTGGGCCGGGAGCGACCTCAACAGATGTGGTGGGGCCGTCCGCCGACCGAAAATGTTATCGGGAGACTGACTTGACCAGAGTAACCACCGGCGTAGTCAGACGCCGACGCCATAAGAAACTTCTCAGGCAGACGAAGGGCCACAAAGGCGTGCGGCACGCCCTTTACAGACGAGCCCACGAGTCGTTGATCCATGCCCTGCGGTACTCATACTTCCATCGCCGAGAGCGTAAGGGCGACATGCGCAGGCTCTGGAACATCCGCATCAACGCCGCGGCAAGGGCCAACGAGATCTCGTACAGCCGCCTCATGCACGGCCTGAAGCTGGCCGGCATCGGCATCAACCGCAAGGTGCTTGCCGACCTCGCCGTCCGAGATCCCGAGGCGTTCGCCCACATCGCCGGCCAAGCCAAAGAGAGCCTCACGGCGGCCGCCACCGAATAGGCCGGCCCCCACTGGGCCGGACGGCCCCGACCCTCCTGCGTCTGTCGTGGCACCTCCCTACGAGCGATCTGAGGGGCGTTCAATTGAACGCCCCCATGTTGCGCACAGGGAGTTACTCCAGTAGAAGCCTTACGTCGTGCACTAGGTCTGCGGTTGCGAACGGGAGGGTAAAAACGGACCGAGCGAACCCTTCGCGGTCGATCACGTATATCGGCGCCGAATGGATGACCAGATACCTGGCCGACGCCTGTCTGAGAGCGTCGACGCTTCCTCGGACGGCCCCGGCTCCGGTCGTCTCGCTCGCAGTATGGTCGACGTTGCGCTCGCTGACGCTCGGAGCCAGATAGTAAGCGTCCCAGACCGCGGTCAGCTCCTCCCTGTCCCCCAACAGAAAGTCCAGGGACTCTGTCAGTCCCCACCTGTCCGTGAACTCTCTGGCCAGTGTGGGCGAGTCACCCTCCGGATCGACGCTGACGGCCAAGAGCGACACCTCACCTGCGTCATCGGCGAGTCCCTCGAGGGCGTCTCGTAGCTGGGCTGCGGTGACCGGGCAGACGTCAGGACAGGTCGTGTACAGGAAGGTAAGGACGACCACTTCGCCGTTGCGGTCCGACAGCCTGACCGGACGCCCGAGCTGGTTTTGGAGCAGGGAGTCCTCGGCCGCGAGCTTCGGCTTGAGCTCTGTCCCCAGGAACGAGTCCGACGCGGGTGAGGACGTAAAGCAGCCCGCCGCGGCGATAGAGGCCACGAGTCCCAGCACCACGACCAGGGGATGTCGCA
>CAZGRI010000083.1:0-7975 GCA_964528205.1 uncultured Dehalococcoidia bacterium
AAATGCGGTCGACGCCGGACCGCCCGCGGCCCTCGCCGCCGCGCCTGCGGGAGCGCCCTCCCAGGAGTGTGAGTTTTCACTATCGGCGGAGCCGGTCATCAAGGGTAACATCGGTGACGGCGGCGAGAAGATATACCACGTGCCGGGCGGCCCGTACTACTCGCGGACTGCGATCGACGAGTCGAAGGGCGAAAGGTGGTTCTGCACCGTTGCCGAGGCTGCCGAGGCCGGATGGAGGCCGCCGGCCACGGCGGCCGCGGCGGTTGACCCGACGGAGACGGCGACCGCTCAACCCCCGTCAGTTGTTCCCACGGCTACGGCCGGCGGGTCGTTCGCGCCGGCGCCACAGATCACGGCATCGCCAAGACCGGTGCCACGCCTCATTCCAACGCCCACCCCGACGTTCAGTCCAACGCCCGCCGGTGCACGGCCGCCATTTCAGACCGCCACGCCCCAGGGGCTCGATGTTACGCCCAAGTCTACCGCCACCCCTGCCGGGACCACGATCGTGGCTGCCGCTCCGGCCTCTTCGGCGCCACAGCCTTCACCGACAGTGGGCCCATCGGTCGTGTTGAAGGCGGAAGCTGCGCAGACGGCGACAGAGATGGTCCGACCGGGCGCTACCGCCGTGCCGGCCTCAGCCGACGACAGTGCGAGAGCCGGCCAGGGGTCGTCCTTTCCGCCGGCCGGCTGGGTCGGGATCGTGGCCGTGGGGCTGCTAGGGCTGTTCCTGGTCCATCGAGGCCTGAGGTCGCTGTGAAGGCGTACGGGCGTTCGATTGAACGCCGCTACGTTTGCGTTGGCAACCCGTCTGCGCTTTTGAGGGACGCGCTACGACTCTGTTGACTCCTCGACCTGGACCGGTGGGACTTTACGCCGGCCCATCGTCGCCATCACCCGGTCCCATGAGAGGCTGAGGGCAGCGCCTGCCACCCCGACTATGACCAGGATCAGGCTCTTGGACCGGAGCCCCGATGCGAAGTCGTCGGCAACGGAGTCGACCACCTCGAACAGCTTATCCGTCAAGAGGGACTGGGTGGCCTTGAACTCCTCATCCAGCGCGATCTCTTCGATGACGGTGTCCCTTGCGTCCTCGATGGAGGACTGTCCGAAGATGGCGTACCCGGGCCAGGACACAACGAGCAGCAGCGCCGCGGTGAGAAGAAGCGCCCAGGAGGCCCACAGGAACCGGCCCGTCCAGCCCCGACCGCCCAGGAAACCGAGGGTGATCAGCAGTAACAACACCGGCAGGTAGATCAGCAACCTGAACGATCTCGCGTAGCCGAATATGTCCCGCCCCTGATCGAAGTCGTCTAGAGTGGCGGAGTCAGACGCATCGACGATATGCTTCCTCAGGTCCTCATGAGTGTATGTCCAGCCGTCTGCCAGGAAGGCCAGGACATCGTCCAGTGCCTCGACCAACTCCTCGTCGCCCGGGTCGTCCTGGAACGCGGGCTCTCCGTCGAAGCCGAATCGGAGGTCGTGGCGGAAGTCCTGATCGGTGTAGGTCCATCCATCCTTCACGAACTCCCTCAGGTCGTCCAACAGGTCGATGTTGTCTTCGGCGCCCACCTGGGCGAGCCCCTGGCGCAGCAGGGCATCGGTGAACCGGAGCTCATCCGGGACGTTGTCAAGGACCGAGACGGTTGCATCGACTACACGGTCCTGGAGCTGTCGCATGATCCCATCGACCGTGAGGCCGGGCGGCACGCAGCTAGGAAGTCCTGAGGAGGCGAAGGACGGGATCTGTCCGGCTCCGCACCTGGAGACCTTGTCTACCTCGTCCCTGACCCTGGAGGCGACGAGCTCGCCCAGGACGGCCTGCGCCTCTCGCTTGTTGTCGGCGATGTCGACGACAACGTTCAGAGTGTCGGCCCTGCCCGTGATATAGGGGGTCGCCTGGTCGATCACGTCCTCGGCCTGTTCCTGCACCCACTCCGGCGGCGCCACACGCCGCAGCGCCGCTACGACCTCCTGTCGCGTGACCTCGAAGCCGAAAGGCAGCTCGAAGGACTCTCCGACGAAGCCAGCCATCGCGGGCTCGAGGACCTCGTCATAGAGCAGATCGTAAGCCTCGGCCTCCCGGAGCAACGCCTTTATCTCTTCGAGAGCTACGTCAACGCGGCCAGCCAGCTCGATCGATATCTCGAAGTCGTCCTCGTCTCCGACCAGATACGAGGTCACCTCGTCCAGGACATGCTCCACCTGCTCCTGGACCCACTCCGGCGGGACAGTCTGTCGCACCGCGGCCTGCAGCCGTTGGCTTGAGAGCTTCAGTCCGAAGGGCAGCTCCTGGACGACCGCATCGTCAATGGTCGGCGCGACATACTCGTCGAACAGGAGGCTGTATGCGTCGGCCTTGCGAAGAAGCGCCTTGACCTCGCCTACTATCGCGACGACCTGGTCTCCGGCCTCGACAGTCACCGAGAACTCGTCCCGCTCACCGGTAACGTAGCGGCCCAGCTCGTCGAACACCTGCTCCACGATGCCCTGGACCCATTCGGGGGGGACCGCCGTGTTCAGCGACGTCACGATGTCGTTTGTGGTGAGACCTGAAGTCAGCAGCGGGTTCTCTTCGAGACCGTCGATGCCCTCGGGGAACGCATCGGGCTCGACCTCCCGGGCCTCGTCCAGGGCGGAGGTCGCTAGGTCCAGCAGCGCGAACTCGTAGATGTTCGCTTTGCGTAGCTGCCCTGGGTAGTAATCTGGGTTGAGGAACGTGTCGTCGATCTGAAGCAGGACCAACGCGACGACGAGCAGGACGAGCAGCACCAGGCTCAGTGGAACGACCAGGGCCCGTCTGATCCAGATCATGGTGGTTCCAATCTAGACCAGGCTCCCGAATAAATCAATGCCCCGCAGATCGCCTATCCTGCACGATCACGCTCGCACCTCGCTCTCGCGCAGGCGTCGGCGCGACACCGCGAGGTCTCTATAGAGACTCCTGACAGTGGCGCGTGATCCGCCCTGTGACGCGTCGACAGCCGGCCCAGACCACTCTAATGGTCTGGGCCGGCTGCCACCATACGCTCAAACTTCCGCATCTGCTTCAAGAGGCCAGAGAGAGACGGGCGCTCCCAAATGCCCGGGACGCCGTGGACGCGGTACTGCTAGCCAGCCATCCCCTGGACGGCTTCCTGTGTGGTGACCACACCGTTGGCGAGGTAGCCGAAGTTGGAAAGCGCGACCTGGTACCCATCCCCCAGCTCGGGGTGCCGGGCGCCGGCGGTGGCGTCCTTGACGACGGTCACTTCGAAGCCCTGCTCGAGGAGCTCTCGGAGGTGGGCCTCGACGCATAGGTTGGCCGACATTCCGCCCAGGAGCACCTTGGACTTGCCGCGTTTGCGGAGCTGCAACACCAGGTCGTTGGACTCCGGACCGTAGAGCCGGCGACGTCGCAGAACAGCATAGTGACGATACGTCGCTCGCCCTGCATCCCGCCACCCGCCCGCGCGGCCTCCAGTTTGGTCAGCAGTTCCTTGGGGATGTACTGTTGCAGCAGTGCCTGGACGGGGGCGGACTCCGCCTCCCCCATCTGGTGTCCGCACTGGTAGCAGAACCGGGCCCCTTCCGGGAGCTCGGTGCTGCACTCGGGGCACGCGTTGGACAGCGCGGCGCCGCACGACATGCAGAACTTGGCTCCGTCGGGGTTGGCGGTCTGACAGCTAGGACAGGTCATGTCACTCGTTCCCGGTTTGCAACGAACGTATTAGCGGGTAGGATAGCACGAATCCGAAGCGAGGCAAGTGGGTGATCGCAGCTAGGAGGGGACCGAGGACAGGTCGGCGATCAGCATGTCCAGGACGAGGCCCTCGTCGGCGGGCGTCGTCTTCATGACGCGGTCGGCCTCCAGCAGCTTGCGGTGCATCGATACGAGCTGAGGCCCGGTCAGTCGCGGCTCCTGGTCCAGCGTCTTGGTCAGCGGGTACCCCGATAGGGAGAGGCTCTCCCCGATACGCGCCGGCGACGCTCCCTGACCTCTCAGGGCCTTGGCCAGGAGCAGCAAACGTACCTGCCGCGCCATCATTACGATCAGGTAGGCCGACGCTTCGCCCGACTCCAACAGCCTGTGGACCATCCGGATCCCGACGCCGGGCCGTCCCTCCACAATGGCGTCGACTGTGGGGAAGATGCTGGCCTCTCTCGCGTACGACACTACCTCGCGAACGTCCTCGTACCCTACCGTCCGCGCCCAGCAATAGAGGGCGAGCTTTTGAAGCTCCTGGTCGACGACTCTGAGGTTCGGTCCTACCGCGTCCGCCAGCGCCTGGACCGCTCTGGGCTCGATGTCGACCTCTCTCACCGCCGCACGACGCCTGACCCACTCCCGTAGCTCGTTCCACCTGGGCTGTGGGAAGGTCCGGACCTCGGCCAGGCGTCTGAGACGGGAGAAAAGCGGATTGTTTGTTGCGAGACGGCCGTCCACGAAGACCAGCTCCGTGGTCGGCGGCAAAGCCGCGACCCTCTCGGGCAGAGCCTCCCACTCTCCGAGGGCCCTCTGGGTAGAGCGGCGACCCCTTTCGAACATAGAAAGCAGACCATCTACGATAACCATGCGACCTTCCGACAGGAACGGCACGGTCTCGCATGTCGAGGTCAACAGGTCGAAGGAGACCTCTGGGCCGCTAAAGGCGGTGATGTTAACGTCGCGAAGCTCGGGCGGGCCCATGCTCTCCTTCATATCGGAGAGGGCTTCGCTCCGGGTAAACTCGTCGTCGCCGTAGAGTATGTGGATCAAAGTCCGGGCTCGGGTTTCATCGCGGCTGAGTTTCCCTCTACCCCGTGCAGCCGCTATAATTGTTCGAAAGAGAGGGTCGCATGGCTTTGCTCAGACTGGTGTTCATGCTGATGCGTTTCCCCAGCGTCGTGCGGCTCGTGACCAGGCTGATGACGGACCGTCGGGTACCGCTGTGGCTGAAGCTGATCATTCCAGCCGGTGTCGTGTACTTCGTTCTTCGCATAGACATCATCCCCGACATGTTACCAGTCATCGGCCGTATCGACGACCTGCTGGTCCTTGCCGGCTCGGTACTGGCGTTTCTGCTCCTGGCGCCGAAAGAGATCGTTTCGGAGCACCTGGGGACCGGTGGGCGGGCCTCTAATTCCAAGTCGGGACCGGACGTCATCGACGGCAAGTACCACGTCGTAGATGACGGCGAGGAGAGCGAGCGCTAGCGCTTACGTGTACTCCACGAGCCCGGTCCGCCATTTGGCGATCAGGTCCCAGTCGTACTCCACTCCCAGTCCCGGGCCTTGAGGGACCGGGAACTCCCCATTTTCGTCTGCCGCCTCGAGGGTATCGCTGTAGCCGTCCTTGTAGACAGGGATGTGGTTCTGGTTGACGACCTTTGGGTGGGACCCCGATAGCTCGTAGAAGTTGGTGTTGCGTATCGACGCGACGCACTGCCGCTGCGCCGGGCCCGGACTGTGGAACTCGATGTCGATGCCGAGCCCCTCGGCCGCATGGGCCAGCTTCATGGAGCCTGTAATGCCGTCGTAGGCCACGTCGCCGCGCACGAAATCCGTGGCGTCGGCGATTATGAAGTCGACGTGAGGTTCCAGCGAACGGACATGCTCCGTCATCAGCAAGGGCGTTTTGATGAGCTGGCGCAGCTTACGGTGCGCGAACTGCGATATCCCGCCGTCGGCGAAGGGGTCCTCGTACCAGAAGTAGCCCTCCTCGTCGCAGGCGCGCCCCACCTCGACGGCATCGGCAAAGGTCGTAAGGGCGTTGAAGCAGTCGATCATGGTCTTCATCTTGCCGCCTACTCTCCTGCCCACGGCGTGGACCGTGGCCGACTCCAGCTCGGCCGACGTTTCAGCCCAGCCGTGTATCTTGTAGCCGGCATACCCCAGCTCGTGGCACTGCTCCGCGAAGTCGGCGTAGGCCTCCACGCTGTCAAGGCCGCCCGTGCCCTTGTCCTCGCCATGTAGAGTTGCGACGTAGGTCGGGAGCGTCTCCTTGTAGCCTCCCAGAAGCTGGTGGATGGGGGCATCGTGGTACTTGCCGGCAAGGTCCCAGAGCGCGATGTCCAGGGGCGCCATGCCGATACGCGCGCTCTGCCTCGTGATGTTCTTGACGTCCCTGTAGATACGCTCGCGCTCCAGGGCATTCTTTCCGATTAGGTAGTCGGCAAAGGACGGGAACATGGCGTAGTCGACGGCGGCGCCTCCCACGTACTCCCCGGTCACTCCCATGTCGGTGAGTATTCTCAGTGCGTAGGCGGTGCGTGTGTAGCTGTCGCCCGGAGAATACTTGGGGTTGCGCGTGCCTCGCGCCATGTCGTTCCTCTCGTATGCGAACTGGTGTACCTCCAGTTTGGTAATCTTGGGGCCTTTCGCCATTGTCATACCTCCTGGTCGGGATGCCGTCAGTATACAGCCGTCGGCCCGTATGGACACACCGGGAGAACAGGCCTTGGGAAAGGCTTGGGAGGCCCGACAAACCCTTCACCTATGTCATTCTAGAGGAGCCCTTTCGCAGAAGGGCGACGAAGAAACTCAGCATAATGCCTGGCGTAGTGTCTCGCATGGCTGTACAGCGGCCGGGCTTCCATCGGCTCGCTCACCTACCCTCGTCTTTCCGGCGGAAGCCGGAATCCAGAGAAGCGCCGACTGGATTCCGGCCTTCGCCGGGATGACGAGTTCTGTGGCAAGCTGTTTACGAGACACTACCCGAGATTCTTCGCTTCGCTCTAGAATGACATAAATGCGGGTTTTGGGGACAAGCTCAAGGTGTCTGACCGGAGTCAAGCCGTGCTTTGGCGCACGCCTCGGGGTCGATGGCGTAGTCCACCTCGACCTCCAGGTCCCGGTCGAGAGTCAGAGCGAACCTTAGATAGAGTGGTCCGGCGATATGTTCAGGCAGTGCCCTGACTACGCAGGCCCCGGCCGGCAGGCGCAGCTCGACCTCGACGAGCGCATCGCGGATTCCCGGCTGCTTGGGTATGCGTAGGAGATAGGTCCAGATGCCATCCCTGAAGGTCGCCGCGTTGGGGACCTCGTACGCGAAGCGCCACTCCGCGACACCCGCAGCCTCGACGACTGAGAGCCCAGAGACTTCGACAGCCGGCACCGGAAAGCCGTCGGCGCCCTCCGCAACCCGGACGGTGTCGGCCGGCGTGGTCCGAAACGTCGCCGCGATGGAGGTTTCCGGCAGGGGGATACGTGGCACGGCGGTTACGGATGTGCGTTCCGGCAGATAGAGCCGGAAGTACAACCAGTAGCATGGCGGATGTGGGTCGGCCGCGGGCTGGTAGCAATAGTCCGATGGACTGCCGACCGGGTTTTCGTACCGCACGGTGAGCTCACCTTCGACATCCCCGTCCGCCGAGACATCGGCCCGGTACTTGAAACTGCGCGATATCCGATGGCTGGTCTTGGGGCCGTAGACGTTGCTGTCCACCCAGTAGAAGCCGTCCTCGCTGAACGTCGGGAGACTTCCATCCCAGCCGAGCCGTCCGAGGAACGCTTTTCCGGGGTTGTCAGGCGCCGAGACCAAAAGGTTGCCGCTCTGGACCGCCTGCGTCACGCCCTCCAGCAGTCCGCCCACTCGATCGGCATCGCCCGACTGGAGCAGCGACAGGAGGCTCTGGCCCAGTAGATATACAGCGTAGCGCTGCTCGTCCCAGTCCTCGGGGAAATCACTCTGACTCGGAATCGGGTGGCCCTCCCTCAGTAGCTGGCGCACGGTCTCCGAATCGACCGTTTCTCCGCCTTCCGGACCAAGGACCACGGGGCCCATCACGTCCAAAAGCAGCTCGAGCGCGGTCTGGTTCAACGCCGCGATGGTGTCGGGGCGCCGTCCCTGGCCTCTACGGTACGTCTCCCTCAGGGCATCGGCGCTGGTCGGGAAATGGGCCCACCAGTTCTGATCGCGGAACGGGACGATGAACGCTCCCATTCCCAGGTTGAAGCTCTCAGGAGCCTTGACCCACTCATCGAGCTGCACGTCCTCGTCGACGCTGTAGCTGCT
>CAZGRI010000084.1:0-7941 GCA_964528205.1 uncultured Dehalococcoidia bacterium
TCATGATGATCCCGGCTGAGCGGAACGCCGGGTACATGGTCCTGCTGGATCCCGACCGGCTGGACAAACAGGACATGGTCCGGTCGGCTGCCGTGTGCAGCGAGAACGGCGTGGACGTCATCCTTGTGGGCGGCAGCTTTCTCCTTTCGACCGACTTCGATCGTACGGTCCGAGAAATCAAGCGAGCCGTGGACGTCCCGGTCATCATCTTCCCGGGGCCGGACTCCAGCCAGATCTCATCGGCCGCAGACGCCATCCTGTTCCTGTCGATGATCAGCGGGCGGAATCCGGACCTGCTGATCGGGCAGCAGGTGAAGGCGGCACCGACTCTGAAGGCCTACGGCCTGGAGCCGATATCGACCGGGTACATCCTCGTGGATTCGGGGACCACAGCGGAGTACATCAGCAATACAAAGCCGATTCCTCGGAACAAGCCGGACATCGCGATGGCCCACGCCCTGGCGGCCAGGTACCTGGGGATGCAATGCGTGTACCTGGATGCCGGAAGCGGCGCCGAGCAAATGGTGCCGGAGGAGATGGTGGAGGCGGTAGCCGGTTACGCCTCCCTCCCGGTGATCGTGGGAGGCGGGATCAGGCGCCCCGAGGATGCCAAGAAGAGGGTGGCAGCGGGTGCCTCGTTCATCGTGACGGGAAGCGTCCTGGAGGCGCAGAAAGATACGGCGCTCGTCCGGGAGTTTGCACAGGCAATTCACGGTTCCGCCTGAAGCGTTGGAAACAGGCAATCCGATTCCGGCATCGCGTGAATCACCGCCTGGATGCGTGCAGGGGGTTTTTTTTTGCCACGGGGATGTCGGGTTCCCGGCGGGCTTGCTCTTCGCCACGCCTCGGGTTGGAAGCACTTGCGAAGCGTCAGGTCCTGCGAACGTCCCGGCGTTGCAGGCCTTCCGGGAAGCCGGTCGATGTGGGGACATTCCGGTTGAGCACCAGGTGCTGCATCCTGGCGTAAATGCTTGACATAACAGGGCCATACCTATATATTGCAAACTCATTTTCGAGTCGGCACGAGCCGGCAATCAGAGGCTTGTCAATGGTGGAACGACAGGCAACCGTCAAGAACAAGGTGGGCATCCACGCGCGACCGGCAGCCCTGCTGGTGCAGGCTGCGTCCAACTTCGCCTCGGACATTACCCTGATCAAGGACGGACTGGAGGTGAAGGGGAAGAGCATCATGGGTGTGATGATGCTGGCGGCTGAAAAAGGCGCTCGCCTCACGGTACGGACCGAGGGAGAGGATGAGGTCGCCGCCTTGGAAAAGATCGCCAAAATGGTGGAGAGCACGTTCGACTGATGGGAAGCAGAGATCCGATTACGGGGCAAGGGCTGGATTTTGGTTTTGAGGGAGGCTTTCCCACGGCCGACGCCCCCGTGTCGGCACCGGGTAACCGAGGAGCCATGACGCAGCTTAAGGGCATAAAGGCCTCAACTGGCATCGCCATCGGCCCGGTCTACCTGCACGATCCCGAAGACCCGTGGATCGACTACCGGCAGATCCTTGACGGGGAAGTCGAGGGCGAGGTCGAGAGGTTCGAGGCCACTCTAAGGCAGGTGGCGGAGGATTTGAAGGCCACCCGGAGCCTGGTGGAGGAGAAGCTGGGTCGGGATCACGCACAGATCTTCGACGCCCACATTTTGATTCTGGAGGACGAGACCCTCAAAGGGGCGACTATCGAGAACATCCGAAACCGGCAGATGAGCGCCGACTATGCCTTCTGGCTGTCGCTTCAGAAAATACGGCGGCAGTTCGATACGATTCAAGACGACTACATTAGGGCCCGAAAGACGGACATCCTGGACATCGAGAAACGGGTCCTGTCCAGGCTCTGTGAGATGGAAGAGACGACGCTGGACCGTCTGACGATCGAGTCGATCGTGGTGGCCCACGACCTCACGCCGTCGGATACGGCACACATGCAGCCGAGTAGCGTGCTCGGTGTGGTTACGGAGGTGGGAGGGACCACGTCCCACGCCACGATCATCACTCGGGGCCTCAGCATTCCGGCCGTGGTGGGTGTGGAGTCCGCCATCGCCTCAGTCGAGCAGGGGGATCTGGTGATCGTGGACGGCCGCCGCGGGCTGGTCTACATCGACCCCGATCCGGAAACGCTCGCCCGGTACCGGGCCGAGTCGACACATCTCAAGGAGGTTCAGAAAGGGCTTGCGTCCGTTGCGGCCCTGCCGGCCGTCACGGAGGACGGGGTCGCGGTCAGCCTGCAGGGCAACATCGAGCTTCCCGAGGAGGTGGAATCCGCCATAGCCAACGGCGCCGAGGGCATCGGGCTCTACAGGACGGAATACCTGTACCTGGCAAGGCCCTGGCTGCCGAGCGAGGAAGAGCAGACGGAGGCCTACACCCGGCTCGCCGAACGGGTAGCACCGCACCCCCTGGTGATCCGCACCCTGGATCTGGGCGGGGACAAGCTCTCCTACTTGGTACCTTCGTCGCCAGAGATGAACCCTTTTCTCGGTTGGCGGGCCATCCGGCTGACCCTGGCGAACGTGACCCTGTTCAAGAGCCAGCTGCGGGCGATCCTGCGGGCCAGCGTGACGGGGAATGTTAGCATTATGTATCCCATGATCTCCCGGGTCGAGGAGCTGCTCGAGACGAAAGGCATCCTCGACGAGGCCCGGTCGGAGTTGAAGTCCGAGGGGACTCCGTTCGACGAGGACTTCCAGGTGGGCGCCATGGTGGAGGTGCCGGCGGCAGCTATGGTGGCCGACCAACTGGCTGACGAGGTGGATTTCTTCAGCATCGGGACCAATGATCTGGTTCAGTACACCATCGCCGTTGACCGGGGCAACGAACGGGTGGCCTATTTGTTCGATCCCTTCCATCCGGCCGTGCTGAGGTTGATCAAGAACGTGGTCGACGTGGGTCACCAACGGGGCATTCCGGTGACCCTGTGCGGCGAGATGGCGGGCGACCCGTGGGGCAGCGTGGTGTTACTCGGGCTGGGCGTGGACGGGTTCAGCATGAGCCCCATGTCCCTGGTGGAAGTGAAGGACACGATTCGATCCATCACGTTGGAGAAGGCCAGGGCCCTGGCGGAAGAGGTCCTGGCGCTCCGAACCCGTGATGAGATCCACGCACACCTGAAGGAGGCCCTGGGCGACCTGGGCGACAACAACAACAGCTCCTGACTCGACGCCGGCGCGCGGCAACCCATCTTCCACCCACCGACGGCGATGGGTCGAAGCCCGGCGCGGGTGCGAGCCAACCCCACGACCGCTGTCTGTGGAGTGTTCGTCTGCCAAAAGGAGAACGTCAGCTTATGCGCCAGCTCTTCACTTCCGAGTCAGTGTCTGAAGGCCATCCAGACAAAGTGGCCGATCAGATATCCGATGCGGTCTTGGACGCCATGCTTGCCCAGGATCCCCTGTCTCGCGTGGCCTGCGAGACCCTGGTCACGACCGGGCAGGTCATCATATCGGGCGAGGTGACCAGCAATGCGGCGGTGGATGTGTCCGAGCTAGCCCGTGACACGATCAAAAGGATCGGGTACACGGACTCCGACTGCGGGTTCCACTCCGAGAGCTGCGGCGTGCTGGTGGCTCTCAAGAGACAGTCCCCGGACATCGATCAGGGCGTAAGCCAAGGGCGCGGGCTTCACAAGGACCAGGGCGCCGGGGACCAGGGCATGATGTTCGGGTACGCCTGCCGGGAGACCCCAGAGCTGATGCCGATGCCCATCACGCTAGCGCACAAGCTGGTGCAGAGGCTGGCCCAGGTGCGCCGGAAAGGGGCCCTTCCCTACCTGCGACCAGACAGCAAGTCCCAGGTCACCGTGGAGTACGAAGGCGACAAGGCTGTGCGGTTGGACACAGTCGTGGTTTCGACCCAACACAGCGCCGATGCGCGCCACCAGCAGATCAAGAAGGATGTTATCGAACACGTCATCAAGGCCGTGATCCCTGAGGGGTACCTGGACAGAAAGACGAAATTCCACGTGAATCCCACGGGGCGGTTTGTCGTCGGCGGGCCCCACGGAGACACTGGGCTGACGGGTCGGAAGATCATCGTAGACACCTATGGAGGGATGGCACGCCACGGCGGAGGCGCATTCTCCGGGAAGGACCCGAGCAAGGTGGACCGCAGCGCCCACTATGCCGCGCGGTACGTGGCCAAGAACGTGGTCAAGGCGGGTCTCGCCGATCGCTGCGAGATCCAGATCGCCTACGCCATTGGGGTGGCCAAGCCGGTCTCCATCGTCGTGAACACCTTCGGTACGGGGGAGCTGGACGACCAGACTATCGCGGGGCTGGTGCAGGACCATTTTGACCTCAGGCCCCGTGCCATTATCGAATCCCTGGACCTGTTACGGCCCATCTACGAGAAGACGGCGGCATACGGGCATTTCGGACGCCGGGGTGCTACCTTTACCTGGGAGCGCACGGACCAGGCGTCTGCCCTCCGTGAGTCCGCGAAGGGTCTTTCATCGTGACTGCGTGCGTTTGAATCGATGCACTGAAAGGAGCTGTAATTGCCTTACGAGATCAAGGACGTCAATCTGGCCGACCAGGGCCTGAAGAACATCCAGTGGGCCGAGAAGCAGATGGGGGCCCTGCTGAAGGTGCGGGATCGACTCGAGAAGGAGAAGCCCCTGGAGGGCTACCGCATCGGAATGGCGCTCCACGTGACGAAAGAGACCGCCGTGCTCGTGCGCACGCTGCGGGCGGGCGGCGCGCACGTGGCCATCACGGGCTGCAATCCGCTCTCCACGCAGGACGACGTGGCCGCGGCCCTGGCCGTTGAAGACGTGGCCGTCTTCGGGTACAAAGGGGAGACCCGGGAGGACTACTACAAATACATCCGCGCCGTGATCGACACGAAGCCTCACGTGACGATCGACGACGGGTGCGATCTGGTGTCCGAAATCCACACGAATCACCCGAAACTGATTCCCGACATCATCTGCGGGTGCGAAGAGACCACCACGGGCATCATCCGGCTCCGCGCGATGGAACGGGACGGGGCCCTAAAGTATCCGATCATCGCGGTGAACGACTGCGATACGAAGCACCTGATGGACAATTACTACGGAACCGGGCAGTCCGCCATAGACGGTGTGATCCGGGCGTCGAACATCTTGATCAGCGGCAAGACCGTGGTTGTGGTGGGCTATGGCAACTGCGGGAAAGGCGTCGCCGTTAGGGCGCGGGGGCTGGGCGCCGAGGTGGTGGTGACGGAGGTGGACCCCTTCCGGGCGCTGCAGGCGCGGATGGACGGGTACCGCGTGATGCCCATAACGGAAGCGGCGCCCGTGGGCGATCTGTTCATGACGGTGACCGGAAACAAGCACGTCCTTACAACGGACCATATGAAGGCGATGAAGGATGGGGCGGTTCTGGCCAACGCCGGCCACTTCGACGTAGAGATCGACGTCGCCGGACTGGAGGAACTGGCCGACAGCGCGGAGGACGTCCGCCCCCTGTTCCGCGAATACTCGCTGAACGGGAACTCCATTTTCCTCTGCGGCGAGGGTCGCCTGGTGAACCTGGCGTGCGCGGAGGGCCACCCGTCCACGGTGATGTCGCTTTCCTTCTGCGATCAGGCCCTGGGGGTGGAGTGGGGGATCGCCAACGCGGACAAGCTGGAGCCCAAGGTCTATCGTCTACCGGACAACATCGACCGCGAAGTGGCCGGTCTGCAACTCGAGGCCATGGGGATCCGGATCGACGACCTGACACCGGAGCAGTCGAACTACCTCAGTTCGTGGAGCGAAGGGACCTGAAGCGGGTTCGCCCACAGATAGGGGCTCCCCTGAGGCCAGATCGTTTCTACCTCACGAGGTAGGGCAATATGCCATGCCGTACTGAAGCGTCCGCCGAACGTACGCCCTTGCTGACCCGCTGTGGTGGCGGGACATGTAGGGGAGCACCGAGGAGGGAAAGCCGCCCCATTGGGGCGGCTTTCTTATATTCTTCTAACGCTGCCCGCCCAAGCAGCTCCGCATCAGTCCGGTCCCGTTCCGAAGGCGGACGCTTGAGCCACACATAGTACCCGCTGGTGGAGACCTCCAGCACACGGCACATCGTGGCAACCCGATAGACGGCCTGGTGTGCCTTCACGAACTCGAAGACCTCTGTCCGTGCTCGGTCTCCTGAGCAAACCAGGCCGCGGCTTTTGCAAGGATCTCCCGTTCCTGACGCAGCTTCTTGTTCTCTCGGCGCAGACGGTTGAGTTCCTCACGCTCCACGCTCTTCACTCCGTCGCTTCGACGGCCTTCGTCCCGATCCGCCTGAGCGACCCAGTCCCGGATCGCCTGGGCCGTCGGCTCGAACTCACGGGCCAGTTCCTCAGAATTCCGCCCAGAACGGACCAGCTCTACCATCCGGACCCTGAACTCCGCCGGATACGGCGGTCGTGATCTTGGCATTGTGGCATCCTCCTCTCTCTAAAGATAAAGGATGTCCACAAAAACGGGGGAACTTCACCCGCCTCAGCCGCGACCCACTCCACTAGGTTTTCCGCCGTACCCCCTTCGGGCTCGGGCTGCTCCTCTCGCTCCTCCACCTCGTCCGCCGCGGCCGCCGCGGCTATGGGCTCCTCCTTCGGTTCCGTTTCCTTAAGCGGGGGACGCTCTTCGTCGCGGTCCCGATCTGCTTCCGGCGGTCGCTGCGGGCCGTCCTCGGAAACGTCGACCGGCACCCTTTCCTTTGCGGGCTCCTCGCCGGGGCCTTTGGCCGCCTTTTCGGCGGGCTCCTTTTCGGGGCGTTTACCCTTCTTGGGCGGTTCGGCCGCCGGGGCCTTTGCTACCGCCGGGCTTCCCGAGGCCTCGGCCCCGGCCGCACCCGCGGGCTTCGGCGCGGACGGCGCACCGGTGACCCCCGGTTGGGAGGACGGCTGCTTCGGCTCCGGCCGGGCCACGGGGCCCTCTTCCTCAGGCGGCGACTCATCGCGCTCGACGGTTGAGTCTACCGATGCCTCGACCTCAGGTCGGGATTCGGCCTCCTCCTCAGTTTCGACAGCCGGTGCCTCAACATCCGGTTGATCCGCAGCGTCCGGGGTGGCTTTAGATTTTTGGGCCGGCGTGGGCGATAGGGCCGGATTGTGCAGCTTAGCAGAGTCGTCCCCGGCCGCGGATCCTGCACCAGCGCCGGCCTTCTTGCCAGGGGTCCGCGAAGGTGCACCGGCTGGTTCTGGACGTTCCGTCGGGCCAGGGCGTGCTGGCCTCTCTTCTTCCGTCGCCTCGTCCGGAGCGTCGTCGGACGAGCCTCCCCCGAAGGAGACCGCCTTCTTGATCCCCTCAACGCTCTGTGAAACGGTGCCCATCAGGGCCTTGGGAGAGATGGCTTCCGTCGCCTCTTTGAACTCGTCCACAAGGACCTTGGCGAAGCCCTGGAACTGCCTGGCCAGGAAACCAGGCTCACCCGGCTTCTTCGTCTTGGGAACCTTGGGCTTCTTCTCTTTCTTGGGCTTGGCAGCCTTCTTTGCAGCAGGGCGCTCGGCCTTCTTGCCCGGCGGAGGCCCCCCCTTCTTCGCGGGGGCCGGCGCAGTCCTGGGTGGAGCCTTTGGCCTTTCCGGCAGTTTCGAAGGCGCCGGGCCGCCCTTGACGACCTTCGACTTGGCTATCGCCTGTGCCAGCTTTTCGCGTGCGTCTGCCATCGTACAACCCTGGTATAGGGCGTGAACTCACTTCCACCACCACACCCTCAGCACATCACGGATCGGAAAAGACCTGGGTACCTACCGACCTGGAAGAGGAGGATCATGAACCCAAACGCGCTATTCGGCCCGCCCGTCCCGTGCCGCAGCGCGCTCTGGAATCCCGACCTCACTGCGCGGGAAACCAGGTTGGAACCGCCTCTTCCTGGGCCGCCATCTGGCCCATACCTGCCGTATCTTCCGTAAATATAAGAGTCCCTCTGGAAAGCCCAGGAAACCAGAATCAGTGGAGAAATCCGATTTTGCGACTCCGCTAA
>CAZGRI010000085.1:0-7819 GCA_964528205.1 uncultured Dehalococcoidia bacterium
GTGAGGGACGTGTGAGGGACGTGAGGGACGTGTGAGGGACGTGTGAGGGACGTGAGGGACGTGTGAGGGACGTGTGAGGGACGTGTGAGGGACGTGAGGGACGTGTGAGGGACGTGTGAGGGACGTGATCTTGATGAAGTCAGCCCCCTCTTTGATGAGCTGGCGGACCGCCGCCCTGCATTCGTCGGGGCCCGTGGCCTGGACTCCGAAGTAGCTGAGGTGTCCCCCTACGATCGCCACGGGACGCCCCGTCAGCAGCAGCCTCGGCGCGGGCGTGATGCCCATCTCGACCGCCTGTCGCAACATGAACGTGGTCCGGTTCTTGGCGCCGCAGTCGCGCACGGTGGTGACGCCGTTATAGAGGTGGTCCCTGGCGTTGCGGGCCGCCTGCAGGGTCAGGACTTCGTCAGGCAGGGTGTTAAGGTCGTCTCCAGCCCGCCCATCGCCGATGCCGATCAGGTGCACATGGCAGTCTATCAGGCCCGGCAGCACTGTCTTGTCGCCGTAGTCGAGCTCCTCCACCTCCGCTCCCTCGGGCGGGACGACGCTCTCCTCGGTCCCTACAGCCTTGATGGTGTCGTCCTCCAGCAGCATGGCTACCCGCTCAAGTGGCGGGCTTCCCGTTCCGTCGATCAGTCGGGCCGCCTTGATGAGGGTCTGCGCCATCGGTTTCCTCCTGGACCTCACCCCCGTTCCCCCTCTCCGCTGCGGAGAGGGGGCGCTGAAGGCGGCTTCTAGCTTATATACCACGCGGGGTGAGGCAGGCCGCGGTCCCACTCACCCTCGGTCTACCCGCTGTCCGTCCTGAAAGACGTCAACTACCTTCCACATGTCGTGGATGTTCGTCGCAGGATCGCCGTTCACCACCAGCATGTCGGCCTGCTTGCCGGGTTCCAGCGTGCCGACGGCGGCGTCCCTCCAGCATGACCTGGCCGAGTCCCCCGTAGCCGACTTGATCGCCTCCATCGGCGTCATTCCGGCCGCAACATGCTCCTCGATCTCCCTCTGGAACCGGCCCATTGTGTAGCCGCCCCAGGCCGAGTCGGACCCGCACACGAGCATGACGCCGGCATCCTTCATCAAGCCGAAGCACTCTGCCATGTGCTCGAGGTCACGGCGCAACCGGTCGCGGTCGGCCTTCTCCCCCGAGGTGAGGCCTTCGGACCGTTCTTTTGCCTCCAGCAGCTCCACGCGGTCACGCCCACTGGCGTGCAGGGTCGGGTTGACGAATACACCCTGCTCGGCCAGTCGTTCGGCGATCTCTGGCCGGAACCGGTTGGTGTTGTCGGGCTCCTTGAACACCGCGTGAACGATGGTGTCTATCCCGGCGTTCAGGGCGTTGATCATGCCCTGAGACGAGGCGCAGTGGGCGACGGTGTGTTTCCCGAACTTGTGGGCCTCGTCGCAGATGGCGCCTATCTCGTCCGGGTTGAAGGATGGCCGGGTCCGGAAAGACGTGCGGGTGCTGCCGCCGGTGGCGGTAATCTTGATAAAGTCCACGCCCTCCTTGACGAGCTGTCTGACCGCCGCGCGACACCCGTCGGTCCCCGTGGCCTGGACGCCGAAGTAGCTGAGGTGGCCGCCGACAATGGCCATCGGGCGTCCCGACAGGAGCATTTTGGGTCCGACGGTCACGCCCATGTCCATGGCTTGCCGGAGCATCAGGGTGGTCCGGTTCTTGGCGCCGCAGTCGCGGACCGTCGTGACGCCCGAGAACAGGTGAGTCCTGGCGTTCCGGGCGGCCTGCAGTGCCAGGACCTCGTCGGGCAGAAGCGTGAGCTCGTCACCGGTCCGCCCGTCTCCGATACCGATCAGGTGAACGTGGCAGTCCACGAGTCCGGGCAGAATCGTGCGGTCACCGTAGTCGAGCTCCTCGAAGCCGGCTCCCTCGGGTAGGACGACGCTGGCCTCATCTCCCACGGCCTTGATGGTATCGTCGTCCACCAGGACGGCGCCGCGCTCCAGCGGCGGACCTCCCCTACCGTCGATCAGTCGTGCAGCCTTGATCAGGGTCTGCGCCATGTGTCTCTTTTTCTACCTCACCCCCGTTCCCCCTCTCCGCTGCGGAGAGGGGGCGCTGAAGGCGACTCACAGCTCTCAAACCGCGCGGGGTGACGTAAACCGCAACCACGGCTCAACCCCTGTACCCAACTACCTGGCTCTCTCTTCAGCCGAGGTCGTTCCGTACCACAAGCCTTAGAGCTAGTAGACCAGACGCCTACACCGGCATCGTCCGTCCGGCCTCCTTGCGGATGGTGTCGGCTATCTCGCGGTTGGGCCCGTGGACGATCTTGGCGCCGATCTCGTCTATTGCGTGCCTGATGCGCTCCTCTTCTGTCATCGTGGTGTCCGCCCAGCCGCACAGGAACGCCAGGCCGGCCTTGTCGCAGGCGGCCTTCACGGTGTTCCGGGCGTTGTCCATGACCGGCGTGTAGGGCGGATCGTGCAGGTTCGGGTCTCCGAACGACATACCCATGTCGCCCGGCCCCCACTCGGCGAAGGAGATGCCGGGCACGGCCGCGATGGCGTCCGCATCGGGAAGGCAGAACCGGTCCTCGATCTTGAGCCCCAGCAAAAGCTCGCCGTCGGGGTTCAGGGGCCACGGGTCCGCCCTGCGAGTGTACTCCACCGGGTCGATCCCCCAGATCTCGGCCGGGTCCCTCTGTCCGCCGCCGCCACGAAGTCCCTCAGGCAAGCCCAGGTCTTGTCCGATTGTCTGGAACGGATAGCGGGCTGAAGACACGAACGCCCTGACAGCGGCGGCCGTGCGGGTATGCGTGTGGAGGATGCCGTGCGCTCCCGTCGAGAGGACGTGCCTTGTCTGCCAGGCGTTGTACACGACCTCCTCTGGAGTCATGCAGTTGGAGGGCAGAGTGGTTATCACCGTGGGCGTCGGATGGCCGCTGGGCGTAGGCCCCCCATCCCGGAGGCCACGCATGAACTTGGCCAGTCCCACCGTGTCGAACGGATGGTGCTCGAAGTCCATCTGGATGATGTCGGCCCAGGTCTGGGCCATCTCCTTGCCGGCCTCGTAGGTGAGCTCCGGCGCAGCGGTGGTGAAGATCGGCACACCCTGCTCCAGCAGCTCGATACACTTGTTGATTCGCTTGGGCATACGTCACCTCGCTGTAGTAGAAGTGGACTGCGTGGCCGATTGTATTACAAGAGATGCCGCGCGGCAACGGAACACGCCGCGTCCTGGACCTGGACCCGACCTACCGTGCCGGCTCCACTGTCCTCATCTCGACGGACACGCGGTCCCCATCGATGGTGAGGAGCGCGATCGTCGCGGGGACCATGAACGAGGCGTAGCCCTGGCCGGGGCTGACGAAGCGAACGCCGTCTCGCCGCTCGTCGACCATTTCGTGGAGATGGCCGAACAGGACCAGGTCGACGGGATCGGGGAAATCGCCCAGCAGCTCGGCGAGCTCGAAGGGAGGGCCGCCCCAGGCAGGATGCGTCGCGCCAATCCGAACTCCGTCGACGTCGAAGGTCTCGACATAGGGCAAGGACCTTCGCACGTCGACTGGGTCCGAGTTGCCGTGCACGACGACGGACCGCGCGGCTGTCCGCCGCACGCCGTTCACCACGTCCATGCGGGTGAAGTCCCCACAGTGGACCGCGATGTCGGCCTCGGCGACGGCCGACCTGATATCGGGATGCACCTCGTCCCAGGTCCCGCAGTGAGTATCGGACACCAGGACGATCCGCGTCGCCATTGTGCGCCAAATACCTCCACGTGCTCCCGCTGATACATCGCTACCGGCCCCGCGTGATTATACAGGGAGTGACGGCGCCCGCATTCGTGTCACCTGTCCCCTCTTGATGCAGAGGATTGTCGGCACCCGCGTATGTTACAATTCGGCCCACCGTTCCGGACGGTGCGCCGCGCTAGCCAGGGCCGCCATCAAACTGACGGGTCAATGGTACAAAGTGCGGTGTTCGGGATGTGATCCGCCGTGCCCAGACCGAGTTCCGGACTGCAGCCTTTTCGTTTTAGCCCCATGTCGTCAGAATGGTATCTTGAAGCCGCGTTCTTGCGACGGTCCCTTCGACCCGTGACGTCAATACACGGAAGGTAATTGGCAGGATGGATCCAATAACGACGCCGCTACTGGTGTTAGTTCTCGGCAATCTGGCCCGCGAACTGATTACGGATGCTTGCAAAGACTATCTCAAGGATAAACTGAAGTCGGTCTTCGGCTGGCTGGAGACGCTGGGAGAGCGGGACAAGGTAGAACTCGCCTACCAGGATGCCATGGAGCAGGCCTACGCCGCGTGTCTGGAGATGCTGCTGCTCAATATCAAGGGCTTCGGCTACAGTGATGAGGAACTGAAGCAGTACCGTTCCTCGATCGAGGCGTTCATCAAAGACGACAAGGTTGCCGAAGAGCTCCTGAACGCGGTCCGCGAGCCCGGCCACGACGATCTGCCGTCGCCCGACGTGCTTCGCGAAAGATGGAAAGAAGTGGGTGGACAGGAACTGCCTTCTGACACGCTGTGGAACACCGTCGCCGGCGCTTTCCGCCGCCAGGCCACAAAACGGATCATCCTGTCCGACGACCTGCGTGAGTTATTGAATGCGAAGAACCTCCAGGAACTCAAGGAGCTGATCAAACGGCAGGGTGGCGTCAAGGTTCAGGTGCGACGAGACAGGTATTCGCAAAGGATGCTGACTAAATTCTCGCCTGTCGACCTTGCTAACTTGATGCCCGCCTACGCAGACGATCCCGGGCGGATTGTCATTCGAGACGTGTTCATCGTTCAGAATATCAGCAAGAACCCGCCTCCCGTGGAAATCCCCAAGGACCTCGCCGAGCGCCTCGGAAAGAGCGGGCGTCACGCGACAGGCGACGGCACCTTTGATGAACTCGACGAGCAACAACTCGAGAAGCTCCGCGCGGACTACGTAAGCCAGTCGCCCGAGCCGGCGCTGGACGTGATCACCGCGCCGGGAAACCGGCTGCTGGTGTTGACCGGCGAGCCGGGTTCAGGCAAGTCCACATTGATGCGCTATCTGCTGACCGGCGTCATCGAGCCGCCCGTCGACTGGCAATCGACGTCGCCGCTGCCCTGGACGCTCGCGTTCACAGACGCCTTCCCCCTGCTGATAGAGCTGCGGGACTTTCACGCCCTGAGGCGAACCAACGAATGCGACAGCTTCCTGGAGTACGCCGCCTACATGGGCAAGACCGACCAGTGGTTCCTGGACGACCATGCAGTGCACGGATACCTGGAAACCGGCCCGTCGCTGGTGATGTTCGACGGCCTGGACGAGATATTCGACGCCACGGACCGCGAACGAGTCATGCACGAGATCGCCGGCTTCGCCCAACGCTATCCACGGGCGCAGATCATCGTGACCTCGCGGCCGGTCGGTTACAAGGAACAGATCCTGCGCGAAGCTGGCTTTGCGCACGTCGGCATCCGGGACCTGGACGAAGAGCAGATCTCGACGTTCATCCGCGGCTGGTTCGCCCTCACGTTCCCCCAACAGCCGGAGCAGGCCACCCAGCGGATCGAACGGGTGCTGGACAGCGTGCTTCAGTCGAAGTCCATCCGCCTTTTGGCCGGCAACCCAATGCTGCTGACAATCATGGCCTTGCTGGCCCGTGAAGAGGAACTGCCCCGCGAGCGGGCCAAGTTCTACGAAAAGGCGGTCGAGGTCCTCTGTCACCACTGGGACGCCAACCGCAACCTGGAATTGTCTGAAGACCGTTACCTTAACGCCGACGACAAGAAAGACCTGCTGCGGCGGATCGCCATGCGGATGCAGGCCGGCGAAGCTGGATTGAAGGGCAACATCATTCAGGAAGATGACTTGGCGCAGGAAATCCAAGCCTTCCTGATCGATGAAGAATGGCAGCCCAACGCGGCCGAAGCGAAAAAAGCGGCCCGCCGCGTGATCCACCAGCTTCGCGAGCGGAACTACATCCTCTGCCTCCGCGGCCCGAACCTGTACGGCTTCGTCCACCGCACGTTCCTGGAATACCTGACCGCCGCAGAATACGTCCGCCTGTTTGACAAGCAGCCGCAGCAGATGACGATCGATGAGTTGATCGACCTGTTCGACCAGCACTGCCGTAACGACGAATGGCGCGAAGTTTTGCGTTTGATCTGCGGCCAGATCGACGAACAGTTCGTCGGCCGCATAGTCCAACATCTAGCCACTCTGACGGATTTGGAGACGTGGGGCGGCGAGACGCCACTGCCGGAACTGCCGTTGGCGATTCTGTTGTTGTGTGAGGTGAGAAACGCAAACCGATTGGAATCTGCTGGCGTTCAACTCCTTACGACCACAATCGATGTAGCGCGACTCGGGGGAGTCGAGAACCATGCATTCTTCATGGACGATCTAAGGTCAGCATGCGAAGAACTCGGTGAGCGTTGGCCAGGTCGCAGCGTGCTGAGCGGGCTGGAATCATCAATCTTGAAAGATGCAAACGAATATACATGGGGCGAAGACTTGTGGCCTTATCTAATTGCATATGTCTCTGCAAATCGAAAGGCAGTTTGGGCCCTCGCACAGACCACAGAAGGCACTGCAGACGGAATCTACTATCGCCGCGCCGCATATGAGGTGCTGGCGGACAAGTGGCCGGACGAAACGACCCGAACGCTGCTCGCCGAACGCGCCGTTCAGGATCGGGACCAAGAGCCTCGCCGCGCCGCGCTTCGGGCGTTGGCCGGGAAGTGGCCGGACGAAACCACCCGAAAGCTACTCACCGAACGCGCCGTCCAGGATGAGAACGGAGAACCGCGCGCCGACGCGCTTCGGGCGTTGGCCGAGAAGTGGCCGGACCGGACCACCCGAACGCTGCTCACCGAGCGCGCCGTTCAGGATCGGAACCAAGAGCCTCGCCTCGCCGCGCCGCGCTTCGGGCGTTGGCCGAGAAGTGGCCGGACGAGACCACCCGAAAGCTGCTCACCGAACGCGCCGACCAGGATCGGGACCAAATGCCTCGCCGCGCTGGGCTTCGGGCGTTGGCAGAGAAGTGGCGGGACGAGACCACCCGTAAGCTGCTCGCCGAACGCGCCCGCGTTGATGGGTTTGCTGCTTCGCTATTTGGGGGCTGGCGTTCCGAGTTCGGCCGGATTGTGTTCACAACAGACCTCGACGGGCTCGGTCCATACCTCGATCCCGCCCATCCCATCTCCCGCGAGCACATCGAGCGAGCGGCAGAAGAGACCAATGTCCCAACCGACAAGATCGACGATACGGTCCAATCGCTGTCGGAGCATCTGGGGTGGGACATCGCGCAGGGAGCGACAGCGTGAGCGGGTCGTCCGTTCCCAATCTGGCTATGGTCGCCCGAACTCTTCCTGAACTCTAGGGTGCAGGTGGTCTTGGAGCTGTTAGACTCACCTGGCAAACAGGCAACGCGGGAGTGGGAGATCGGCTCATGACCTCTAACGGCAGCGGCGACGTTACGGGACCGCTCAAGGGCATACGGGTCCTCGACTGGACGGTCTGGCAGTTCGGCCCGGTATCCACGTCGATGATGGGCGACATGGGCGCAGACGTGATCAAGATCGAGTCGCTGGACGGGGACGCCGGACGGCATCTCATCCGCGCCACGAGCTTCGATCCGAACATGGGCGAAGGCCGCAACGCGTACTTCGAGGCGGGGAACCGGAACAAGCGGAGCCTGGCCGTCGACCTCAAAACTCCCGAGGGACGGGAGGTCGTCTACAAGCTTGTGAAGAGCGCGGATGTCTTTGTTCAGAACTATCGCAAAGGAGTGGCCGAGCGGCTGGGCATGGGCTACAACACGCTGTCGGAGATCAACCCGATGCTGGTGTACGGCTCGGCCACCGG
>CAZGRI010000086.1:0-7739 GCA_964528205.1 uncultured Dehalococcoidia bacterium
GGCCGTGGGGGCCTACTCTCAGAGCAAGATCTCCCTGGACGAGCTCCTCGCCATGGAGCGGGTCGCGTGCCCGGGCGAGGGGGCCTGTTCCGGGATGTTCACGGCCAACACGATGGCGTCGGCCATCGAGGCCATGGGGATGTCCATACCCGGCGCGGCGTCGGTGCCGGCCGTTGACGCTCGCAACGAGGCAATAGCCCGAAACGCCGGCGGAGTACTGTACGGCCTGCTGGAGAGCGATCTCAAGCCCCGCGACATCATGACCCGCGAGGCGTTCGAGAACGCCATCATGGTCGTGCTGGCGATGGGCGGGTCCACCAACGCGGTGCTTCATCTTCTCGCCATAGCCCACGAGGCGAAGGTACCGCTGAAGATCGACGACTTCGACCGGCTGAGCCGGCAGACGCCGTACCTCACGGACCTCAGGCCCGGCGGCCAGTTCGTGATGTCGGACGTCGACCAAGCGGGCGGCGTAACGATCGTCATGAAAGAGCTATTGAAAGCGGGTCTGCTTCACGGCGACGCCATGACCGTCACCGGCGAGACCATGGCCGAGAACCTCGAGGCCTTCGAGGGGGAGCCGGACCGGCGGGTCATATATCCGGCGTCCGCGCCGCGAAGCCCGACCGGCGGACTCGTGATACTCAAGGGCAATCTGGCGCCCGAGGGCGCGGTCATGAAGGTGGCCGGGACCAAGCACCTGAGTCACGAGGGCCCGGCCCGTGTCTTCGACGGGGAGAGGGCGGCGTTCGAGGCCGTTACGAGCGGCGCCATCAATGAGGGCGACGTCCTCGTCATCCGGTACGAGGGACCCAAGGGCGGCCCCGGCATGCAGGAGATGCTCGCCGTCACCGGAGCGATAATGGGCCAGGGCCTCGGCGACAGCGTCACGCTCATGACGGACGGCCGGTTCTCAGGCGCGACCTACGGGCCGATGATAGGCCACGTGGCGCCCGAGGCCGCGGTCGGCGGTCCGATAGGGCTGCTTCGCGACGGCGATATCATCGTGATGGACGTCGAGACCCGACAGCTGAACGTCAGGGTCCCGGACGCCGAGATGGCCGACCGAAAGCGGAGCTGGCGACCCCCGCCGCCGCGTTACGAAAGCGGGGTGATGTCGAAGTACGCCAAGCTGGTGTCGTCGGCATCCGTGGGCGCGGTCACCGGCTGATCTCTTCTGGCCTTCCGAATCCCGTTTGTGATATGTTGCACATATGGCGGAGTTGACAGCAAACGACGTTCCCGAGCGGTCCGAGAGTGGCGGAAAGAGCTTCGCCCGGGACGCCGTCTTCGCGGCGAGCGCCGGCCTCATGGGGGCAACGCTCTACCTCGTCTTCTTCTGGGTGCCCACGGAGCTCAACCTGGGAGTCTCCCAGCGGATCTTCTACTTCCACGTCCCGCTGGGCTGGTTGGGAATGCTCTCCATGGTGCTCGTATCCATCGCGAGCCTGATGTACCTGCTGACAGGGAAGGAGAAGTGGGACAACCTGGCCTACTCGACGGCGGAACTGGGAGTCGTTTTCGCCAGCCTTATCCTGATTACAGGCGTTATCTGGGGCAAGGGCGACCTGGGCTGGTGGTGGACCTGGGACGCGAAGCTCACCACGACCCTGATCCTCTGGTTCATCTACGTCGCCTACCTGATGGTGCGGGCATACGCGCCCAGGGGCTCGCAGGGTGCTCGCTATGGCGCCGTCGTGGCGCTGATCGGGGCTGTCGACGCCCCTATCATATACATGGCGACCGTGTGGTGGAGAACGGCCCACCCCGAGCTCAACACCGGCCCTCTAGCCGAGGAGATCGACGCGCTGGGCTCCGGCAAGATCTATACTACATTGCTGGTCTCGCTGGTAGCCTTCACTGCGCTTTACGTTTCGATGCTGATGGAGCGGTACTCGCTGAAAAAGTCCGAGACTGCCCTCGATGAGCTGCACCGAAGTGTTTCTTAGAGACGCCACTGTCCGGCGCCTGGTGCTTACGCTGGCGCTGGTACTGGCAGGATCGATAGCGTCATACACCGGTGCTGCTGAGGTCCGCGCGTCGGACCATCAACCCGGCGAACCTGCTAAAGTGCAAGAGGGGGTCCCTCAGCAGAGCGACGAGATGGACGGCGAGTCGGAGCTACCGTGGCTGTTCGCCGTCTTCATCATCACCTGGGCCGCGTTCTTCGCATACGTTTTCATCATGTCGAGGCGCCAGAGAGAGATGCAGCGAGAGATAGAGGTGCTGAAACGATCGATGGAGGACAGAGAGGCCGCGGCGAAAAACGATGAAGCGCTGACGGGAGGCTGAATTAGAGTGTCTGACGCTGTTTCGCACTATTCGGAGCCTGTGCCGCCGGAGGCGACATACCTTTCGACCAACCGGCTCAAGGTCTTCGTTGGGCTGATCGTACTTATCGGGGCGTTGGGCTACTTCGGGTTCATGGCTTTTCAGAGCGCCACCGTCTACTACTACACGGTTGGCGAGCTGGAGGCTAAAGGGCCGACGCCCGAGGGGAGAATGGTGCGAGTCAGCGGCAAGCTCGTTCCCGACTCCTTCCACCGGGAGGGAGGCTCCACTCTGGCCCGTTTCGCTCTGACCGACGGTTCCAGGACCATGCCGGCCGCTCACGACGGCATAGTGCCGGACCTCTTCTTCAACGAGCACTCGGAGATTATCTTGGAGGGTACCTACACGCCGGAGGGAACGTTCGACAGCCAGAACGTCATCGTCAAGTGCCCCTCCAAGTACGTGACGGCCGACTCCTCGCAAGAGTCATAGGCCGGACGTACCGAGCCGGTCGGCCAGAGCCCTGGTTAGGACCGGCACCACCTCCCGGTAGTCTCCCACGATGCCGAAGTCGGCGGCTTTGAATATCGGCGCCCTGGCGCTGTTGTTTATCGCCACAACAGTGCCCGCCTTCTGGACCCCCACCGTGTGATTGAACGGCCCCCTCAGGACGACGGCTATGTACAGGACCGGAGCGACCGCCTTGCCCGACAGGCCTATCTGACGCTGCCTTGGGAGCCATCCTGCGTCGCACACCTCTCTGGTGGCGCCCAGCGCGGTTCCAATGGTGCCGGCCAGCTTCCTGGCCACGGCTAGGCCCTCCGGGCCGCCCAGTCCCATGCCGGCGCCGACTACTCTTCTGGCCCCTTCGAGCTCGCTGCCGTCTGCCGGAGAGTCGGTCACGCGCTCCAATAGCTCGACCGCCGACCTGTTCGCGCCAGGGGCACCGACCCGTTCGATCACAGGTTCGACCGTCCGGTCGGGCTCGACAGGGGTCATGATCCCGGGGCGCACCGTGGCCATTGGGGGCATAGTTTTGGAGAGGACCGGAGCGACGATGTTGCCGCCGAACGCGGGCTTGAGCTGCACCATGCGCCCATCGCCGTCGATATCGAGTCCCACGCAGTCGCCCGTCAGCCCGAGGCCGAGACGGGCCGCGACCCGTGCCGCCAGGTCTCTTCCGTTTACGGTGGAAGGCACCAGGACGGCGGTAGGCTCCTTGGAACTGGTCGAGGGTCCCGCGCGGACCTCGATCCTGAACTCGTAGGATAGGTCGCCATCGGGCCATCGTCCGAAGACGGCCACGTTGTAGACTCCTTCAGGCAGATCAACGACGAGCTCCACCGCCGACCCTGTGCCCAAGTCGAGGAATCTCACCTGGGTATCGGAATCGAGCTCGTAAACGCCTGCGGACAGCGCCTGCGCCTGATCTGCGGCCTCGATCTCGAAGATCACCGTTGCGCCTACTTCAACGGGAACGGCGCTGCTCAGTCCATCCCAGAGGATCTTGTCAGCGCAGATCCCCACCACTGAACCATCGTCTGTAAGGGAGCCAGGCCAGCAGTAGCTGCCTTCGACCCCGTCGTAGACCTGGCCTGCATGGCGGAGTCGCATGACAGGCAGCGGCGGGAGTGGAGGCTGAGCCTCGATCGACGGATCTGCCGCGACCGAGAAATCGAGCGTTGCCGTGGATCCGCCTGTCACGTCAACGCTCTCCAGGCCGATCCTCTGTCCGTCTCTGTCGTGGACGGCGACCTGGAACGTTCCGGCAGGGATGCCGCCGAACCGGTAGTGGCCGTCGTCGTCTGTTTCAGGAGCGATCTCGGGGAAAGCCGCGGTCCCGCCGACTATCCCCACCCGCATCCCCGCTACGGGTCCGCCGTCGGGACCACTCACGGTGCCCTCGATTCCGCCGGACCTGTCTTCGCTTGCCGAGGGTGGCGTTGCGGTGGGTGTCGGCGCGGCAGCTCCCTGTCCGGCGCACGCCGCGGCCGCGATCATGATAGCCGTCAGGGCTGTCAGCATACCGAGTCTCTTCATGAGCCTGCTCCTAACCTTTTGCTTAGCTCTGTCCCGTTTGCAGTCAGGTCGAGCGGTATCGTGGTCTCGGCTCGCTTTTTCGTGAGGTTGACGAGGCCGTCCCGGTGCATGCTCAGTGCGACGTCGAGTCCCAGCGCTTCCGTCGGCTGGGGCTGCAAGAGGTCGGCACGTAGATAGAACACCAGCCTGACCGTGCCCTTACCTTGGAACCCCAGATCGGGGATATGGACGATAACCCCACCGGTGACGTCGTCCTGCCCCGGACCAAGTGAAGAGCGGTACTCGAGAGGAGGCCACGGGTAGCCGCTTGGCGTCTCCATCCACAGGGCCTTCGCAGGTCGCAGCGTGTTGAACTCCAACGACAGGGAGTCCAAGATGGTCTTTTCCTGGTGCCACACCTCTATCATCAGCCGATAGAGGCCGTCATCGACCTCGCCGTGACGGACATACACACTGGCGACCTTGCCTGTCTGTTCGTTCTCGAAGAACCTGACTGTGTAGTCGCCATCGCCGGTCGACGCGTCCTGCGACAGGTGATCGGTCAAGGGAAGGATGTCCTCGTCCACAGACACGTAGGCAAGGACGACGACTGACAGAACCCCTACCACGACTGCTGCAACCCACCTTCTCATAGCTTGCCTGTCCTCTCCGTTATCACGGGGACCGGTCAGCCCGGTCCAATACAGAGACGAGCTCGAGCTGCTTTTTGTTCCGTTCCCGTGCCATTAAACGACGCCTAGCGGCCCAGACGGTCGATCACCAGCCGGGCCAGCTCTTCCAGGCCGGAGAGAGGTACCAGAGGCCGCTGCCCGTCGGGCTGAGCGGTGTGCAGTGAGACCACTGTGTCGGCGCTGAGGAGCACGAGTATGCTTCCAATGCCCGCCGCGTTCAGGTCGACACCGGCGGACGCGTCTCCGATGGGCGGAGTCATGTCTGCTATTCCCGGGCTCTCCGATTTCATGTTCCCGTAGTGAGTTCGGGAGGAGGTTGCCGAGTCGAAGTCCCCAACACTAAAGGTCATTCCTCTTACTCCATCTTCTGTCTGGAAGCTCAGGCCGTAGAAGCTGTCTACGTTGTCTGCCGAGCCCACGTCGTCTGCCATCGCTTTGTAATCGAGGAACACGGTCTTGAGAGACGCCTTGGCAGATAGGACACTCTCGACGTCCTGGACACTCAGCAGATCCTTGAACTCATCCTCGGTCAGCGCTCCCACTGTGGGTGCAGGAGCTGCGGTAGAGGTGGCCGTCGGCGTCGGGGCTGGGGTCTCGTCCGAGCAAGCGGCTACCGCCACGAGTATGAGGGCCATGCCCAGCAGGGCTAGCAGCTTATTCTTCAACAACACAGACCTCCGCGTTCGTCTTCGGATGTGTCATTATCGCCCTGGTCAGAAGCCGGCGCATCGCACAGAGTGGGGATTCGCTCCCGTACGTCGGGACGACCGGCGCATCGTCCGCATGACCCATGCGCCGACCGCAACCGATGCCGGCGTCACGGTTGTCTTATCGGACCTGAGGTATCAGAATAGCCACGAGGATTTTTCGATAAGGAGCCCCACTCTGGAGGAGGACCGTCATGCGAGAGAACCGTGTCAAACGGGCAATGGGGGAGGGGGGCCTGGCCATAGGGACCTTCGTAAGTCTGGCCGACCCTCAGATGGTGGAGATCATCGGCGTTGCAGGATTCGACGCGGCCTTCATCGACATGGAGCACACGAGCTTCGATCTTCCCATCGTCGGCGAGATGATACGGGCGGCGGAGGTGGCCGGCGTGACCTCCCTGGTGCGTGTGCCCGAGGAGAATGAGAAGCTGATGATGCGTCTGCTGGAGATGGGCGCCCAGGGCATCATCGTGCCCCACGTGGATGGCCTGGCTGGGGCCAGACGAGCGGTGGACACGGTAAGGTTCCCTCCCGTGGGCCAGGGCGGCACCAGCAGCGGTACGCGGGCGACCCGTTTCGGCACGGTCCCCTGGACAGAGTACACGGCGTGGGCCAACGATCAGATAGTGCTATCGGTCATGGTGGAGGACCAGAAGGCGATAGATGAGGTCGAAGCCATCGCAGCTCTGGACGGCATCGACCTGGTGGCGATCGGGCCCAACGACCTGGCGCAGACCCTGGGCGTGCGCGATCCGACAGACCCGCGGCTGAGGAGCAAGGTCGAGGAGATCGCGCAAAGGGTCAGGTCTGTCGGGAAGGCCAAGCTGGCGGTGCCGATCAACAACGCGATGCTGCCCATCAGTCCTGAAGAGCTGGTGGAGCTCGGAGTCGGCTACTCCCACGTAGGCCCAGCGCCCACCGCTGTCCTGCTCCGGTCAATGCAAGACCGCGTGAAAAGAATCCACGAAGCGACGGGAAGGACCTCTAGGGTTTAGGGTCTGGGGGTTGGGGTTAACCCCGGACTATGGCGTTAAACCAAATAGGTGGACCGAGAAGCCGGCTGTCATGCTGAGCCGGTCGAAGCATCCGGCTGGGTGGGGCCTCGCCACCGCTTGCTATCGCGCCCCACACGACCAGATTCCTCTCTACCGCTCGGAATGACATTGGGCGGCCCGTCGATCTATTTGGTCGATGACCATCAGTCCGGGGGCAGTAGGCCGCCGAGCCTTGTCCATCGAAGAGGGTCAACCGCGAGGGGGACTCTAAGCCTCTGACTCCTCCTCGTCGGCGCCATAGGAATGCCCGCTGAAGATGGCCTTGACCTCGGCGACACTCTTGGCCTTTCGTATTCGGCCCTGCATGTCGCCCTCCTCCTCTAACAAGGCCTTGACGTTGGTCAGGACCGCCTCCAGCTTGTCCGCCGGGAACTTGCAGGCGCCGTTCTCGTCCATGTGGATGATCTCTCCCGGCGAGACATCCATGCCGGCGACCGAGACCGGGACGTTGACCGCTTGCACGGCCATGCCCCCGTGCCCCGCGGTGATACCGCTGAGCATGTACTGGAACTTCATCGGGCGTACCTCATCCAGGTCCCTGGAAGGGCCGTTGGAGATGGCGCCCACGCAGCCCACAGCCTGCATGGCGGTCACCATGTTGCCGCCCGCAAGGCCCGCCTTGTTGGCTATCTCCGGCGGGAACTTCTGCTGAAAGACCAGGATGGTTGGCTGCTCTGACGCTGCCAGCGCGTCGAGCACGTCCATGAACGTGACTCTCGAATATCCCGGGTCGGGCACGCTGTACACGCATGTGACCGCGTACCCGACCGTTCGGCCCAGCTCGGGATACATGCAGCGAATCGTCTGGTCCGTGTACCAGTTCTCGGTCCACGGATTGTAGAGCCCCAGACAGAGGGGATTGTTGGGATACGTGGCTACGACGTTGGTTATCGACGGCGTGTCGAACTGCCGCAGCTCCTCCAGCATCTCTCGCTCGCTCGGCATCAAGCTCCTCCTTATGCGGACCTCTTAGGTCGATTTCGCCAGCTTCTGCA
>CAZGRI010000087.1:0-7667 GCA_964528205.1 uncultured Dehalococcoidia bacterium
CAACGTAGCTCAGTGGTAGAGCAGCGGTTTCGTAAACCGCAGGTCGACGGTTCAAGTCCGTCCGTTGGCTCCACCCCCTCACGTCACCTGTGCTACACTGGGACTAGCGGCATTGCAATTGTGTCCCCGCTGCTGATTCCTCATCTGCACCTTCTGTGCCCTCATCGGACCTCCGGCGGTTTCTTTGGGTGCCCAACGAGACTGCCTTGAGCGTCTTCGGTTTCGGTGACCAGACACCCTTGCCTACTTTTGCAGGAGAGGAGGTCACCGAAGACCTACGAGGACAAGAACCTCACGCGTTAGAGCCTAAGCGCTGCGCATCCTGCCGTGAGACAAAACACAGTCAGCGCGACGGACATGATCGAAGCCCTCACGAAATGCACGCGGCCGGTCTACTGCAGCGACTGCTACAGCCAGCATGGCGGAAGGGTCGTGACAAGTAGATAGCAGACTGTTGCGACTGGGAGGCGAGCAAGATGCCTTCCCTAGTCGCTTTTGAGAGAAGCGTTAAGGAGAAAAGAAATGAAATTCTGGCAATCTGGAAATAAAGCCCGCGAGCTCTCGGAAGATCTGCTCTGGGCGCTGTCCACGATGTTCGGCGTTGGATCCGAGGACGCTAAATCGATGCTTTATGTAGACAAGCGTGACAAACATGGTGGTCAACGGGTCAACCGAGTGTGCGTCTTCAGTCCAGCCACTCTGACAGTTCCGGAACTTGCGGCCTGCAACTACGACAACTTGATGGACATGAACAAGGGCTTGCTCTTCACGGGGCATATCTTTGAGGGCACCAACCCCAGGGGGACAGGTGCCGTCGTTCTCACCGACCAGCGCGCGTCCTGACTGGGCAGGCGACCAACGCGACTCATCGGTGCGGGCTTGCGCCGGCCTTCGAAGAGAGCCCGCGCTAGGACGGAACCGCGACTGGCGCCTGTCTGACCTCATAGCCCCCAAGTAGGTCCGGCCTTGTAGGACGTGCCTTTCGGCCAAGCTACGGCTGGGTGCATCTCTATGCCTTCCCGCCTTTTCGCCTCGTGACGTCGGGACGGAATGCCATACCGCGGTCGACTGCGATAGTCCACTAGATCATTCACCTTGCGAGGTCAGCCATGCCGCACGCCACGAACGGAGAAGTCCGGATAAACTACCGCACCGAGGGGCATGGGCCGCCCCTCGTGCTCCAGCATGGATTCACCGGGTCGATCGACGACTGGTATGACATGGGCTATGTTGACGACCTGAAGGATGAGCACCGTCTCATCCTGGTCGACTCCAGAGGACACGGCGCCAGCGACAAGCCCCATGACCCGGCTGCATACCATGACCGGCTGCTGGCCGCCGACGTGGTCGCGGTCCTGGACGACCTAGGCATCCCGAAGTCCCACTTCTTCGGCTACTCTCTGGGAGGCCGGATCGGATTCGCACTGGCCGTTGACGCCCCGGAGCGGTCCAGCTCTCTGGTCCTTGGAGGCATCTCCCCTTACGCCCGAATCTCCGCGAGAAAGGCGGCGGACAGACAGCGCATACGGATATGGGAAGAGGGCAGAGAGGCTTACGCGGCCAGCCTGGAGCCCCTGGGTCCGGGGTTCGACCGCTACAGAACACGGGCGCTGGCGGGGGACTTCGAAGCGTTCACAGCCATGAGCCGCTCACACTCGCTGTGGGACGACCTGACAGGCCCGTTGCGCGGTTCGCGCGTTCCCATGCTTATATTCGTGGGCGACCTCGACGACCAGCATCCGGGGGCTCAGGACGGTGCGAAGCAGATCCCCGAAGCCAGCTTCATCTCCCTGCCGGGCCTGGACCACTTCGCGGCCCTTTCAAATAAGGACCTCATGCTGCCCCGGATCAAGGAATTCGTCAGAAGCCACCGCTAAGGCGAAGAGTCTCACGGGCGCCGTGCGGCGCCTAGCATCGTCAGCCACAGCAGCGGGCGGAGCCAGCGGGTTTGTTACGCGTCGCCCAGCCGCAGGATTCTCTGCAGAGAGATGCGTCGGACGAACCATATGACCCCTGCGGTAATGACCCCGAACACCAGCACCATGGCGACATACGTGAGGGCCAGCGTACCCCAGTTGACCTCGAGAACAAACGGCGGGAGGATCTGGTCGCCGCGCTCATCGTTGCCCAGGAACGGCATGATCGTCGCACCCAGGCGGCCTCCCATCCAGGTGCCCAGGGCCATGCCGGCCGCGATGACCAGGGCTTGCTCGAGCCACACCAGCGTAACGAGCTGCCTCATCGAGAAACCCATCGTCCTCATCAGGGCGAACTCGGCCTCGCGACTGCGAAACGAGACGTAGGCGTGGACGAGGAACCCCATGCAGCTCAACACCAGCACCGCACCGAAGGCGATGAACAGCAACGCGCCCCAGCCGGCGTCCACCAGCGGGTCGACCTGAGACTCGGCCAGATACAGCTGTCTGTCATGCAACTGCTTTGTAGGGAATGGCCGGTTGGCGTCGAGGTCCGCGATAAGCCGCTCGCGGTTTATCCCAGCGACGTCCGTCGAGAGCCATACCTCGTTGGGCTTCACCTCGATGCCTCGGGCATCGAGGTTCGTATACCTGACCACCGAGTCCAGGTCGGAGATCAGGAACCTGTCGTTGACCGTATCCAGAGTGGGGAAGTAGTCCACGGAGCTTATCAGCTCCACTGGGACGCGATGCCCGGCGACCGACACGTTGAACTCGTCCCCCACCGAGTGTCCCGTGTCTTTGAGGAATGAGGTCGTTGCCAGGACTGGCAATGGAGTGATCAGAGGACCCGAGAAGACCCCTCTGCTTATCAGTCCTCCTCCCTCTACCCAGGCAAACGTCGCCGCACCCGAGTCTCCGTTGGCTGGGTCCCCGAGCGATGTCAGGGTGGAGGGCTGAAGGATATCGTATATGGCTTCAGGCGCTACCCTCATGACGTTCCAGCGGGAGATGTCGCCGAACGACTCGACTGTCTCGGTGCCACTCGGCGTATCGACCTGGATTTCGTCCAGGGTGAGGGAGCCGGCCGACAACGTACCGGCGCTCCTGACTTGATGAACGGAGAGGGAGACCAGAGTCAGAGGCGGTGTCGGGACAAGTCTGGTGTTGACCCGGCCGAACCTGAACCGGCTGAGCGGCACCAAGGGCCGCTCCAGTGGCGATTTAAGCTCCGTCCAGTCTCCCGACTCAAGCGTTCCCAGTGGGTAGGTGAAATATCGGTCGTTGACGTCCCGCAGTCTGGCGTCTACCTGGACTCCGGGATACGGCCGTTCGGGCTTTACCGTGATCGAGATGCGGACCGCGTCCTCGGGCAGGACGATGCCGATCGGCGTGCTCTTGTGCCTCAGCGATACCAGAAGCTCTGACGTAGGCTTGGTTGCAAAGTCGTCCCGGAACCAGCCGATATCGCCAACGACAGCTTGATCCACGGCGACCATCGTGTACGGCTCGCCGTCCATTTTGGACAGGTCGCTTCCCGACGCGCGGATAACACGCGCTACCTGGCCGACTCCCGAAAACTCTCCGTACCGTTCCACAACCGAGACCGTGGCGCCGGTGTCGTTGAGGATGACGTTCTCCAGCCTGACGTCCGCCCCCGTCGAGTAGAGCGCCCGCTGATCGAAGCTGAGCTGCAGAGTGCCCCCAAAGCTCGCTGCGAAGATGCCCAGCCCCGACATCAGGATCAGCAGCAAGGCCAGCCTGGAGTAGTGGGCCGGATTTCGCGCCATCTGCCAGAGTCCCATCGTGTAGCCGGCTGGGGCTCGGAGGCTGAAAGCTCTGAGCACCAGGTACGCGACTTGCATGGGGACGATGGCTATGGCCATCGGCATGAAGACCTGTCGCATCGGGAGATCGGGCCCAACCAGCAGGAGAAGTGCTATCAGTCCACCCTGGACAGCCATGCCGGAGAGTTTGAGATGCAACGCCTCCGTGCGGTCGGTCAGCCAGTAGGCGGGGACAAGGGCAGCCAGCAGCGACACTTGACCCATCCACCCCAGGCCTTCGCCGTCCGACACGCCGACGGCTACGATCGAGGGGACCAGGGCCACGACGGTCCCGCCAACTGTTAGGTGCGACAGCGTCGGAGCATCGCCATTGAGAAACCGGATGGCGAGGGGAAAGAGGCGCAGCAACACCATGGCCAGGCCTACGAGAATAACGGCGGGTACCGCCAGCAGGACCTGGCTCACGGCCTCGTCCCCGAAGATTCCCGTCGCAACCACCGACCCCTGCTCCGAGAGCTGCCGGAACAGGATGAGCCCCACCAGCAGCAGTAGCACGTCCACGTAGTAGCGTTGAAACAGGGGCTGGCCCCCGGGCCGGGAGCTCTGTTGCCGGTGTCTGGTTACGCTGAGCCGCGAAGCCTGGACCGCCGGTATCATGAGCGCGGCGAAGCTGAGCAGTCCTCCCAACCCGCTCATGAGGTATGCGCTCCTCGAGATGGCAACCGGCAGCCGGTCGCCGCCGCTCAGGTCGGAGAAGACGGGCGTGTAACCAAGGGCCGAGATAACGACCGCGGCGACCAGGGGCGCAACGGTCACGGCGACAGCGGAGATTGTCAGGCCCTCGATGACGAAGACCGTCAATATCTGTACCGAGCTAGCACCCCTGCTGCGAAGCAGGGCCAGCTCGCCCCGCTGCTGGTCCACCAGCAGCGAAGACAGCGTAACGACGTAGTACAGGATGACTACGGCGATCAACACCAGCGTCATGAACATCGGTATCTTCGAGAAGAACAGCCGCCGGTCGTAGTCCTCCAACGTAGTGTTCAGCCCTGTTTCCTGTCCGTAGCCCGAGACGTCCGACGAAAGCTCCAGATTCAACAGAACAATGCCGGCCCTCGCCGCGGCTGCGTTGGTGGAGTTCAGCCTGGCCGTGTCCACGGAGAGGAGCCAGGCGTAGCGGCTGGCCATGGCGGGAAAGGCCGCACCGACCGACTCCATGAACACCTGCTCGTCGACGTACAGGGGCAAAGTATCGTAGGGGCCGGTCGTGCTGCTCGCAAACACATCATCGAGCCGCCAGAAGTCTCCCTTGGGGTCCTTTCGGACGAACACAGAGGTGATCTCCACTGAGGCGAACCGTGTCGCATCGGTCCAATAAGGGACCGCCGAGAGCCGGTCGCCCACGCCGAGTCCGAAACGTTCCGCAACATCCTCGGGAATCGCGGCCTCCAGGACGGTACGCTCGCCGCCGGCGGCCGGGTTCCGTCTGACCGGCATCGTACCTCCGGGTCGGACGGTTATCTGGTCGGTGAGGCCTGGCAGAAACACGAAGTACGATCGGTTGCTGCTCTCGCCTGCCTCGCTTTCAACGCCGGGGCTGGACAGGTAGAACGTTGCGCTCCGGCCCCCTCGCAAGCGACCGTCCAGCATCCAGCCTATGTTCGAGTCGACGCGGCTGGACACGGCCTCCGCAACCTTCGCGTACTCGGTGGACGAGGTAGGAGCTCGCTTAGCTCTTACGACTACGTCCTCATCACCGGGAGGCAGGCTTCTGATCGCGTGCCTGAGCGCCAGCTCTCTGAGGGAATCGAAGTACAGCACTGACCCGGCCATGACCGCCGCGGCCAGAGTGACCCCGACGACCACCCCGGATAGCAGGCGCCAGTGAGCCAGGCTTCGCCGGACGACCATTGGCCATGCGGTCATCAGCCTGGACACGGTCCGCACGATTGCGGACGCTACCGCGATCATTGGGATGCTCTCCCCACCATTGGTCGCCTAACCCTCCATCCTCGAAACGGACTGAAGGTCCATCTTGCGCAAGCCCAGTGCAAGCCTCAACAGCGAGACCAGGAAGATCGCCGACATCGCGCCATAGATGGGCAACATGAAGCTCCAGTCGGTAGTCAGCTCGAACGGTGGCACTACTCGCATCCCATTCTCGGTCACCGTCACCGATGACACCATCAGGGTACTCATCTGAAAACCGGCCCAAGTGCCGAGCCCAACGCCCACGAGTGTAACGATCAGGTGCTCGGTCGCCAGTAGCCCCGATATCTGCCTTAAGGAGAATCCGATGGACTTGAGGGTCCCCATCTCCATGCGGCTACGACGGGCGAATGCCAGCAGGTAGGTAACATATCCCAGACCCGAAGTTAACACGATAACGGCGGCCGAAAGCAAGACGACGGTCTCCCAGCCCGCCGAGATCAGTGGGTCGCGGCGCACCGAATTCAGCATGGACTCTCGGTCGTGGACCAGGTCTCCGTGCAGGATGTCCAGTCCCGTGTCCAGGTTGATCGGCGACTCTCGAATCCACTGACCCGCGCCCGACTCGCCCTTGATGAATACCTCGTTTGGGGCAATCGTGGAAGTGGGGCTGACAAGATTCAGGTGCCAGAGGAGAAGGTCAAGATCGGCCAGCATAAAGCCGCGTTCGTTGGGATCGAGTGTCGGAAAGTAGTCTACGGTGTCCCTGATGACGATAGGCACCAGTCTGTCGCCAACGTCCACGGCCAGCCGGTCGCCCACACCCGTTCCGGTAGCTGACGCAAACGTGGAGCTGACGACGGCTGGAAGCGATGGCCCCGACAGACCGTTGTAGAACCCGCGGACCCCTCCGTTGGTCTCCTCCCCGAAAGAGAACAGCGCGGACCGCTCGCCCCGGTACGCCTCACTTCTGGTGGGTGCGATGGTGTCGGTCGATATTTTCGACGTAGCGAGAGGGCTCCACCTCATCCGACCTTCGAAGTCGTCCAGCACCATCTCGCGTCCCTCACCGTCGAACGATACGTGTATGTCGTCCAACAGGATCGAGCCGGGAGTTGCGCTGGCGAACCCGGCCTCGCTCACCTGGACGGACACAAGCTGCAATGGAGGCGCGAGCTTGGCCGGGATAGGAATACGCATCAGGTTCCAGTCCGGGGCGCCCAGTGGTCCCAGACTGACCGTCTCCATGTCGCCGTCGGCGCCCTGTATCGCCATCGCGACGTAGATTCCCGGATAGTAGCCAAGGGGCTTTGTCCAGACGCCGATGGCGGTGGCGCCGTCCGGAATATCGACGGGGTCCGCGCCTGTGTTCGGCTGCAACGCCCTCATCACCCCGGCCAGGGAAAGCTCCGAGAAGTCGTCCCGGTACCAGGAGAAACCGGGAAAGATCGGAGACTCTATGCCCAGGATATCGAATGCCACGCCGCTGAAGGTGGTGCCCACTTTGCCGGTCCCCCGGAACGCGGGCGATGCGGCCGTGACGCCGGGGATCGCCGCGTATCGGTCCCTCATCTCCTCCTTGGAGAACACCCACGGGACGCCGGTGACCCGAATGTCGGACCCAACCTCGTAGGAGATACGTTGCTGGAAACTGAGGTTCAGGGTGCCGCCGACCGTCGTCGACATGATCCCGAGACCCGTGGCCATGACCAGCAGCAGGACCAGCCAGCTGTACTGCAGCGGGTCTCGAGCCATGTGCCATATGCCCATCGAAATCCAGGCGGGGGCGGCCCTTGTGAGGGCCTTGAACAGATAGAAAAGAAGCTGCGCGGGCACGAGACAGAAGAGAGCGATGGACGGGACGAAGCTGAACTCGGCGACCACGGGCGGCTCTACGAAGCCGAACAGCGCGATCGCTCCGCCCTGGACGGCCAGCCACGCCACGCGCGGTACCATTCGCTGGGCCCGGTGCGTGGCCCAGTACGCCCCCGCCATCGCTGCCAGCAGGACAACAGGCGTGAGCCAGGCGAACCCG
>CAZGRI010000088.1:0-7637 GCA_964528205.1 uncultured Dehalococcoidia bacterium
GGTGGCTATCGACGCGATGTCCTCGAGAGGATCGTCTTCGGGCATCTCCAGGGGCGACTGGACCAGCAGCTCATCCTCGGGCACGCCGCACGCCTGGGCCAGAATCGCTCCAGCCGCGGAGCCACCCATCAGAGTGATGAACTGTCGTCTTGTTAGCGCCATACGCTCTCAGTCTCTAGTTGTGACACGTCGTGCAGTCGGTCGGCGCGTCGTTGTCCCGGTGGCAGTTAACGCAGTCGCCCATTTTGAGCGGCCGGACCTGCTCGACCTTGGTCATCGATGCGACATCTCCGTGACATGTCGAGCAAACGGCCGAAGCCGGCACCCCATCCCTCTCGGAGAAGAACCTGATATGGGCCTCGTGCACGAATCGCACGTGGTCCGGCACGCGATGCACCCGCACCCAGTTGATCGCCCGACCCTCGTCCGCGATGGCCCGGAGCTTTTCGACCTCCGGCAGGCCGTCGCCCACGGACTTGTGACACGTCATGCAGAGGGCCACAGCCGGGATCGAGGCGGCCCGCTCTTCGGTCACGGTCCTGTGGCAGAACGTACAGTCGAGGCCGATATCTTGGACATGGACGGGGTGCGGGAAGGCGATTGGCTGGTCGGGGCCCTCATCCCACCCGAAGACGACCGGCCTGCCCAACCAGGCGGGGATCAGCCAGACGAGAAATACTACAGTGGCGGCGAGTCCGATGAAACCAGAGCCGGCTAGGACCGTGAACTTGAGCAGCTCCTTCCTGGACAGCCTTGGAGGCTGAAAGTCGCCCGGTATCAACTCAGCATGGTCCTAATGTCCCAACGGGCAAGCGCGATTTCTACTTGATGACCCAAGCTGCAACCACAGCCGGGATGGCCCGGTCCATAGGCTCGGCAACCCGATCTCATATCCAGAAGTCTTCCCAAAAAAGGCGCAGGGTGCCGTTGGCGAGCCCGACTACCCGAGCAAGGAAGAATAAAGCCAGGCCGAGTGATATGATAGCTAGCGCATAAAAGGCAACGCCGGCTTTTTTGGCGTCGATTGGTATGTGCCTGGACGCCACGAACGAAGGGACCAGGTTGTGGGCCACCAGGAGATTGCCCGCAAAGAGGACGGTGAAGAGCACCACGAACCAGAGGTTCGTCAGTGTCTTTCCTATTTCGCTCCACGTGCTAAGGCCTATGGCCTCAGGATCCATGGGCGATACTCCTCAACATGCCAGCGGTGACATCGGACGGCGGCCCGGCGGAACGTGGTGAAAATTATCACACCCTGGCGACCAGTGTCAAGCCTATGCGGTGCGCTATAACCATGTCCATGCCCCACCATTCCCGCAGGCCCTGAACGTGCCCGTAGCCTGTCCGGGCAGGGCGGATGAGCCCGGGCCCCAACGTCCTACGAGGAGGAAGACAGATGTCCACATACATCCAGCTCCTGACCCTCACGCCCGAGGGTCGGGCCAAGACACTGGAGGACCCCACCAGTGTCCTGAGAGCACACGACAGCATCCATATGCCGGGCGTCCAGGAGCTGGGGCTCTACGGCGTTCTGGGCAACTACGACTTCGTCAACATCGTGGAGGCCGACGACAACGACGTGATCGCCCGGTTCTCTCTGGAGCTGGGCGTGAAAGCGGGGGCTCACGTCATCACCCTCCCCGCCATACCTATCGGGCGACTCGAAGCGATGGACCCGGACCGGCCACTGGCGGAAGCCACCGGCGCCATGGGGCCTATCGAGCAGCCGGGCGATCCCTAAGTCGCCCATTGTGGGCTGTCTCTAGATATCCGCAGGAGGTAGCTGTTGAAGATCGAGCGCGTGACCTCGTTCCTAGTCAGCCCCGGTTTCGGGAAGAACCTGTGCTTCGTCAAAGTCGATACCGATGAGGGCGTGCACGGTTGGGGCGAGTGCTACACCCAGGCCGACCGGGACACACAGATCACGGCCCACATCGACCAGCTCACCCGGTACCTCGTGGGCCGGGACCCTGGGAACATCAAGCACTTCATGCAGGTGGCGTACGACGACTTCGCCGGCAGGCGTGGCGCGATGGACCTGTACTGCGCCCTCAGCGGGATCGAGCAGGCCCTCTGGGACATAAAGGGCAAGAGGCTCGGCGCGCCCGTCCACCAGCTGCTTGGCGGAGCGTGCAGGGCCAGGATCCGGGTCTATGCGAATGGCTGGTCCGGCGGCGCCTCGTCTCCCGACGAGCTAGCCCAGAAGGCCCTCGGCATCGTCGAGATGGGGTTCAGCGCCTTGAAGTTCGACCCCATACCGGGACCGTGGCGGACATACGTCGACAAGAGAGTCGAAGATGCCACCGTCGAGAACGTCAGGACGGTCCGGGAGGCCGTCGGGCCTGACGTCGACATCCTGCTCGACATGCACCGACGGCTGGCGCCCATGCACGCCACCAGGATCGCCCGTGAGATCGAGCCCTACAGGCCCTTCTGGTACGAGGAGCCGATCCTGGCCGAGAACGTCGACGCGCTGGCGGCCGCGAAGCAGGAGATCAACATCCCGGTCGTCACGGGCGAGGAGCTGTACACGAAGTTCGAGTTCCGCGAGGTTTTCGAGAAGCAGGCCGCCGACATCATCAACCCCGACATATGCAACGTCGGCGGCATCCTGGAGCTGAAGGAGATCGCGGCGATGGCCGAGCCCTACTTCGTCGTGGTCTCACCACACAACTACAACAGCACGACACTTGGGCTGGCCGCGACGCTTCAGGTGACCGCAGCCATCCCCAACTTCCTGATTACGGAGTACTTCGTCAACCTGGAGGAGTTCGGCCGGGAGATAGCAGTCACGCCCTTCGAGGTCTCGGGCGGATACATCGACGTTCCGGACTCGCCTGGACTCGGCATCGACCTGGACGAGGAAGCGCTTGACCGGCACCCGTACCGTCCGATGCCCCCCAGGTCGCCGCGACAGTACCATGAGGAGGGGCCTTGACTCTACTCGAAGAGAGCAAGGCAGAAACCCGTAAGAAAAGGAGTCGCATGATGGCAAACACGACGGGAATCCCTCAGGATGAGCTCCGGGCGCACGTACGAAGGCTGGGCCTGGACCTCTCCTCCAAAGACATGGAGACCGTCAAGCAGCTCTACGATCACCACGCGCCGCAGATCAAGCAGCTCAACGATCTTGACCTTGGCGCGGAGGACCTGGCGGTCCTGTTTCCGCCCAGATCCAACCGGCCATAGCGGAGAGGCGCAGCATGACACAGGTCCCCAGCGACCTCCACTATCTGACCATCGGCCAGGCCGCCGAGCTTCTCAGAGACCGGGCGTTGTCCCCGGTGGAGCTCACCCGGGCCTTCCTGGACCGGATAGATGCGCTTGACGGCACCCTGAGGGCGTACATTACGGTCCTCTCGGACACCGCCATGGACGAGGCCCGGCAAGCCGAGGCCGATATCCAGCGCGGCGAGTACAAGGGCCCGCTCCACGGCATCCCGATCGCCCTCAAGGACCTCTACGACACCAGTGGTGTCCGCACTACTGCCAGCTCCCGGGTGATGGCCGATAGAGTGCCCGACGAGGACGCCACCACCACTGCACGGCTGGGTGCGGCGGGCGGCATTCTGCTGGGCAAGCTGGCTATGTACGAGTTCGCCCTGGGCGGACCGGACCCAAGCTGCGGCTTTCCGCTGGCCCGCAATCCATGGGACCTGGACCGCACTCCGGGAGGCTCCAGCAGTGGCTCGGCCGCGGCGGTGGCGGCCGGACTCTGCATGGGGGCCCTGGGCTCATGCACGGGCGGCTCAATCAGGGGCCCCGCCTCTCACTCCGGCATAGTAGGGCTGAAGGCGACCTACGGCCGCGTGAGCCGGTACGGGGTCGTCCCCCTGAGCTGGACACTGGACCACTGCGGTCCGATGACCTGGGACGTGCGGGACACGGCGATAATGCTGCAGGCCATCGCGGGCCACGACCCCAATGACCCGACCACCGGGCACGTCCCCGTCCCCGACTACTCCGAGGCCCTCGTTCCCGACATAGACGGCCTCAAGGTCGGCGTACCCAGGCACTACTTCTTCTCCGATGATCCCAGCATCAACAGCGAAACGCTATCGGTCGTCGAGGATGGCCTCAGGGCGTTGGAGGGTCTCGGTGCACAGGTAGAGGAGGTGTCTATCCCCTCGCTCGAACACAACGCCGCGGCCCACATCGTCATCCTGCTGGGCGAGGCGTTCGCCTACCACCAGCGGAACCTCCGGGCCATCCCCGACAAGTTCGGAGACATGGTCCGCGCCCGATTCACCGTCGGAGGCCTGTTCACGTCGGGTGACTACGTCCAGGCGCAACGTCTTCGGAACGTCCTCAAGCGAGAGGTCGCCCAGGTGCTCGAGCGCGTGGACGTCATCGTGACGCCGACGACCTCGACGCCAGCCTTGCGATTCGAGGAGGCCGACGTCATGACCACAGCCCGCAGTCCGTCGTTCACGTCGCCGTTCAACATGACGGGTCTGCCCGCCATATCCGTCCCGTGTGGGTTCACGTCTAATGGCCTGCCCGTGGGACTGCAGATCGTAGGACGGCCCTTCGACGAACCGGGCGTCCTGCGGGCCGCATACGCCTTCGAACAGCAATCAGGTCTCTCGGAAAGGCGTCCGCCGCTGTAGCACCCTTAGCCAACGAATCTCTAAGCCACCAACCGGAGGAAGCATGTCTCAGAACGAGCTGCGCGTTGTATGCAATGTCAAGGATTTCGACGGATCCATGGCCTTTTTCCGAGACGGCCTGGAGTTTCCGATCACCCACCAGTGGGACAACGGACCCAACGACCGCGGCGCCCTGTTCCAAGCGGCCTCGGGGACCATCGAGATACTGAAACAGGCCGGCGCCGGAGTCGTCGATGAACTGCAAGGGGTCCGCATCGCGGTCCAGGTGGACGACGTGGACGCCTCTTACGAGCAAGCGAAGGGTAAGGGCCTGTCCATCTCGATGGAGCCGACGACCGAGGCATGGGGCGCTCGCAGGTTCTGGGTCGACGGTCCCAACGGAATCCGCATGGCCCTCTTCACCAGGACGGACTAAGGCCGCACACCGCAAAGCCATCGTAGGGGCAGGCCCCAGCGCCTGCCCGACGCATCGGGCGAAGCCGCGATCCGCCTTACCTTGCGGCCACAGGGTTGCTGAGAACCCCGACGCCCTCGACCTCGATCTCCACGGTGTCGCCCGGCTTTATGTCTCCCGGCTGCCCCGGCGTTCCGGTCATGATAACGTCGCCGGGCTCCAGCGTCATGGCCAGGCTCACGAACTCTATGATGGTGGGTACGTCGTAAAGCAGGTCCGACGTGTTCGAGTCCTGCACGGTCTTCCCGTTGACTCGGCCGGACAGATTCAGATTGCCGGGATCCAGGTCCGTGACGATGCAAGGCCCCAGCGGTGCGAAGGTGTCGGACGACTTGGCCCGCCACCATGACAGGTCGCCACGCTGCCAGTCTCGGGCGCTGACGTCGTTGCCGCAGGTGTAGCCCAGCACGTAGCTGAGGGCGTTCTCCCTGGTGGCCCGTTTGCACGTTTTGCCGATCACCACCGCCAGCTCGGCCTCGGGCTGCATGTTGACGCCCTGGTCGATTGCCTCTTTAGGGATGACGATCATGTCCCCCGGACCGATCAGCGACGTGCTGGCCTTGAGGAAGGGCTCCGGGACCTTTGGAGGCTCCCGGTCTCCCAGGTGGCTCCGGTAGTTGAGCCCGATGGCGACGATCTTGTTGGGGACCACCGGCGCCAGAAGCTTGACCTCGGACAGCGAGTGGGCGTGATCGGTGGCCTCATGGGCCTCATAGGGCGGGCCGGTAAGCTGCCGCACCGAGTCGCCCTCGACGGACCCGTACGCAATCTCACCATGCGCCTCATACCTGACATACTTCATTACCATCTCCTTTTTTGGATGATCGAGTCAGCACGGCCTCAACGGGCGGTACGCTTCTTGCAGAAAGTCCGGTGGGCACGCCTCAACGGGGGCGAACCGCCAACACCCACCGCACAGCCTGTCACCGTGTAGTCTAACGCACAGCCGCCTAGTGGCCAATAGGACAGACCAAACATGGGTGAGAATCCACGGCAATAGTCGAGGATGCCCGTTTCGGGCCGATAGTCCCAACCGGCGATCAGCGGCGGCGCCTGACTCTCACCTCAGATTCGAGACTGTCCCAGTCGCCTAAGTGTTCTACGGTCGCAGCCAGTTCGTCATACACGCCGGCGGCGTCCCCGAAGGCCCCTTTGATGAACCTCACTTGGCGGGGCCATTTGTCCTCCTCAAGGTTCAGTTCGCCAAGTACCGCGTCTCTGCTCAGGCCCGGACTTTCATTTATGCCGGGGTCTACGATCGCAACCCTGAGCGAGTAGTTTCGTGCTAGGGCGTCCCGAAAAACCTCGTTGATGGCAGGATCTCGAAATGAAAAGCCGATCACGATGCACAGGCCCGTATTATTCAGACACTCTCGAAAATACTGATACGCCGTAGCAAAGGGCTCTTTGGTGACCTGCTCGGCTTTGACCTGCGTCGGATAGATCAGCGCCGCTGTAGAACTGGCAAGCGCAGTTGCTGGAGAGTTGAACTTTCGAATAACGCCCGAACCCCGCGGGCTTTCGTACCACAAGGTCGACCCATGAAGCTTGAACAGCACCAAGTTGTGAGCGGACTGCCCATACGCAACCCCGTCGAATTCATTTCGCGACCATCGAGTTCCAAGAGAGTCGGTGCCGAAGCCATCGGTTAGGCTAAAGGGGGAGTCAGGTAGCGAGACGATGTGTTCAAACGTCCAGTCGTAGTTCGTAGTGAATATGGGGACGACACAGTAGCGGGTCGGACACAATCTATCAAGCAATGGTCTGTACAGCTGCAAGGCCTGGTTGCCATCAACTTGGGAGTAGTGCTCCACGACCAGTGTTCGGATATGGTCCTTCAGCATGGAGAGCATATCGACCCATCGTTGGTGGAAGTTCTCTGTCGACTCTGTACCGGCGGAAATTCGAAATCCTTATGGGAGCGCCTGTAGATTCTTGCATACACCTATTAGGAACTCGAGGTAGTCGAGAACGTACTCCGAATCTGGAGCTCCTGCGCGGTAATGTCTGGCGGCTTGGGCGAACAGCGTCCGTAGCTGGGAACCAGGTGGGGAGTTGCCCAGAGATTCGTTTAGCAGATCGGGCAGTCTCTCTTGAAGGTGCTGGATGAACGGTGCCGTTGGGCGGAGACCAAGAGGCGCAGACGCCCCCGCTCCCAAGAACAACACATGCTGATTGTAGACGATGTTGGGGTTGAACTCTTCGGCCACGATGCCTCCTCACGCCATGCCGAGGCGGGAGAGCAGCGGGTCGGTTATGCCCGCCTCGGCGAAGCCTCTGGCTCTTAGCACACAGCTGTCGCACTTGCCGCAGGGCAGCTCGTCTCCGCCGTAGCAGCTCCAGGTGTGCTCCAGCGGCGCCTTGAGGCGTACGCCCAGCTCGGCGATCTCAGCCTTGGACAGGTCGATCACCGGTGTCTCGATCTCGATGTGGAGGCCGTACTCCGTGCCCAGCTTGCTGCCCGAGTGGAGGGTCCGGGCCATCTGCTCGAAGAACTCGGGCCGGCAGTCGGGGTAGCCGCTGTAGTCGATGGCGTTGGGCGCCATGTACAGACGGGCCGATACATCTTCGGG
>CAZGRI010000089.1:0-7270 GCA_964528205.1 uncultured Dehalococcoidia bacterium
CTCTTCGGGGGAGGCGACGCGGCGGACCTTCCAGCCCACGCGCTCGGCTATCTCGCTGAGGGTCGACATTAGACCGGCGGCCTCCCGCGCCGATCGCTCATTCGCCGAGATCGCACGTGACCTGACCGTCTCGGCCGAGTCGAACAGAGCGGTCTCATCTATGGGTGGCACCGGACCCGTCTCGGAGCGGCCCAGGCTGCGGCGGACGTTTTCCAGGAAGTCTTCGCGGTTACTCATATTGAGGTCATTCGAGGTCGCGCCATCTTGAGCGAAACGGCCTGGATGCGACGGCCGGGAAGGTCCTGTACCGGGTCCAACGGGAGAGCGGGAACGGAAGCCAGCGGATTCTGCCTCCCCTGGCCAGGGGCCACAAGAGCAAGCTGGCCACGCGGCCGGCCAGCTTGAACATCCGAGGGCTGATGACCGTGCGCCGCCACAGTCTCATCGTCAGCCGCTCGAAGAACGATGAGTTCGTCTCCTCCGGGTAGGTCTGGCCCTCGTTCAGCTCTTTCCTCAGGTATAGCAGCATACGGGGGATGTCGATGTTGATCGGGCATGCCTCGCGACACGCTCCACACAGGCTGGAGGCGTTGGGCAGGTCCCTGGCGTCGGATAGTCCCGTCAGCATCGGGGACACGACCGCCCCTATCGGCCCCGGATACACCCATCCGTAAGCGTGGCCTCCGACCTTCCTGTATACCGGACAGGCGTTCAGGCACGCACCGCATCGGATGCAGTAGAGGGACTCTCGGAGCTCCGGATCGGCCAGCAGTTTGGAGCGCCCGTTGTCCACGATGACCAGGTGGAACTCGTCGGGCCCGTCCTCGTCGTCGGCTTTTCGAGGCCCGTCGACAGTGGTCACGTAGCTCGATATGAGCTGGCCTGTCGCCGAGCGTGTGAGCAGCCGCAGGAACACACCCATGTCCTCGATCGAGGGCACGATCTTCTCCATGCCCGTTATCGCAACATGGATTCTTGGCATGGACGTGCACATGCGGCCGTTGCCCTCGTTGGTTACGAGCACGACAGTGCCGGTCTCGGCCACAATGAAATTTGCTCCGGTGATGCCCATGTCTGCTCGAAAGAACTTCTCTCTTAGCTGTGCACGTGCCACCCGGGTCAGGTCGGATATCTCAGTGTAACGGGGCGTTCGAAGCTTGCGCTGGAACAGCTCCGACACGTCGCTTCGGGACTTGTGAAGAGCCGGAGCGATGATGTGGTAAGGGGTCTCTTCGGCAAGCTGGATTATGTACTCGCCCAGGTCGGTCTCCACCGGCTCGATGCCCTCCTCAGCCAGCCTTTCGTTGAGGCCGAGCTCCTCGGAGACCATGGATTTGCTCTTGATGACGAGCTTGACGCCCCGGGACCTGGCCAGGTTGACTACGTGCCTGCTGGCGTCCTCGGCGTCGGGGGCGAAGTAGACGCTTCCCCCGGAGGCGGCCACACGGTCCGCGGTCATCTCGAGGTAGTGGTCCAGGTTGTCGAGCGTGTGCGCCTTGATGGCGCGGGCGCGGTCCCGTAGCTCTTCCCAGCCGTCGGTCTCGCGGGCCGCCTGCTGGCGCAGGGTGTGGAACCCTCGGTAGAGACCATCGAGGTTCTTTTGGATGCCGGAGTCGCCGAGCGCCTCGGCCGCGACGCTGCCGAACTGTTTGGTTTTTGGTTCCATCGTTATGTCCGGTCTCCGCCCAGGCGTCTTTGCTCCTCGGGCCGTCGCTTGAGACTCTCTCAAAAAGGCGGGCGTCTTTGACCCGCCCACCCGCCCTCGAAAGCTTTTGTTACTGGGGGCACATCCCCCAGACCCCCTGCCAGAGGGAACTCCCTCTGGACTCCCCGGCCCAGCATTTTGAGACAATCTTGGCCAGGGATGGGGAAGAGATCAAAGGGCTTAGCCCCTCTCCATACCCCATATCCCGGCAGCCTGTTAGGGTCGCCAGCCCGCCCCGGACTCCGTCCGGTAAGTGGAGCACCCCACCCCTTGGGCTAAGGTGCGTCCGTCCGACCAGTGTAGCCGACCGGCCGTGCCCTAATTTGAAAGGCGTATAGTTTGCTCAGCGCGAGCACGCTCAACAAAACGGCGGAGCGCTACCAGCGCCCACGCGGTCTCGATTACGGTGATTGGGTAAACGGCAGCCAGACCGCTGTATAGCGCGGTTGCCGCGCTTCCCATGGCAAAGGCGAGGACGAACCATCTCGAACGTGGCTCCAGCCAGTAAGCCACGAACATCACTCCGACGGCGATGGAGCCTAAGACCGTAAGCATTCTTGCTTCCTCGTGGGGATGATCAGTACCCTAGAGAGGATTTGGATTACCTGGACTTCTACGGGCGGGTGCCGATGGCCTCGTCCAGTAGCTGGGCCAGGTGCATCGAGCGGACTCTCATGCCCTGCTTGTCTATACCACCCGCCAGGTGCATGAGGCAACTGCTGTCGCAGGCTGTCAACGTGTCCGCACCTGTCCCGGCAATGTTTGCGAGCTTGTCCCGCAGCATGGCACCGGATATGTCGGCGTACTTCACGGAGAATGTTCCACCGAAGCCGCAGCAGACCTCCGCCTGGTCCATCTCCAACAACTCCAGACTGGGAATAGCGTTCAGGAGTGCACGAGGCTGGGTCGTCACGCCAAGCTCCCGCCGGAGGTGACACGCTTCGTGGTAGGTGACCTTCCGGTCGGTCCCCGTGCCCCCCAGGTCTGATACGCCCAGGACGTCAACGATGAACTCGGACAGCTCGAAGACGCGGGGCGCCAGACTACGCCACTCCTCTAGCGCTTGCGGCTCATCACGAAGCAGCTCAGCGTAGAACTTCCGGACCATGCTGGCGCATGACCCAGACGGAGCGACGATGTACCGATCGCCGCGAAAAATGTCCAGGAATCGTAAGGCGAGCGGCCTTGCTTCTTTCCAGTGCCCGGCGTTGAAAGCTGTCTGGCCGCAGCAGGTCTGGCCGGCGGGGAAGTCCACGTCCACCCCGAGATGCCTCAACACCCTGACGGTGCTCTCCCCTACCTCGGGGTAGAACTGATCGACCAGGCAGGTCACAAAGAGGGAGGCTTTTGCTACCGTAGGTCTACCGCTCACGTGGTGACTTCTCCTTTGAGATCTAAGGACGTGGCGACCGGTGTCGGCAGACGGACCCGGAGCTCAGGAGACCAGGCCGTGGACGACGAAGCCGGCCAGCCAGGCGAGGATAAAGGTTGGGCCGCCGGCGAACAGGCGCCCCTCCGTATTGGGATGGGCGGGGCCGTGGAGCCCCAGATAAGCGAGAAACGCGCCCAGGCCTATGGCGACGAGCCAGACGGAGGGCGTGGTTACTCCGAGCCCGATGCCGATGGCGAATCCGGCAACGGCCCAGCTGGCCGGAGAGTCGAGAATCTGTCTCAGTGACACGTCAATAATCGGAGGGAAAGATATACTGCGGTTCTAACGCCCACGTTATCTCGAAACGAGGGTTACATAGTAGCATGTTCTTCTGGATTCCAGCTTTCGCCGAAATGAACGGGGGCCCTTGCGCGATGGCAGCCGTTCTTTCGAGGGAACGACGGGTAGCCCGTCAAAAAGTAGTGTGCGCCCTCTCACGGCTTGATCCCCAAGAAACGGAGCGCACATGCGTTGGCAGCGCTGGTGGGTGGATGTCCTTTGAAGGGCCAGGGCCCGACGGCGGCGCCCTGCGATTAACGCCCGCGGTAGACCTGGAATCGGTGGCGGCTGTGCTCGGCCACGTAGAGGTGGCCTTGGTCGTCGAGCGCTACCGCGACCGGACCCCAGAAGTAGGGCTCCGACTGGGATGAGATGTGATAGGGCGTCTGTAGATGGGGCGGTAGCTCCGGAAGAAGGTTGGACACGTCCCGCTCGCGTTTCTCGTCGTCATTGGCTTCGAGGAAGTCGGTCGCCCATTTAGACAGGGTGGCCTGGCCTCTCAGTTTCAACAGGAAGCCTCCGTCCGGCCCAAAGACCTGGACCCTCTCGTTGCCCCAGTCGGCGACGTACACGTTGCCGTCGGCGTCCACCGTCACGCCCGAGGGCCTGTCGAGCCGGCCGTCGCCTTCGCCTGGCTCTCCGAAAACAGCCAGAAACTTGCCTTCAGACGTGAACTGCTGGATGCGGTCGTTGCGCCAGTCGGCTACGTACACATTGCTATCGGAGTCGAGAGCGATGCCCCAGGGCATGTTGAACCGGCCTTCGCCACTGCCGTGCTCACCCCAGCTCAACAAGAACCGGCCGTCGGCAGTGAACTTCTGGACGCGGTGGTTGTTCTGGTCGACCACGTACAGGTTGTCGTCGGAGTCGAAGGCGAGTCCCGAAGGGCCGTCGATCTCGCCGTCCTCGCTGCCGAAGGTCCCCCACTTACCGAGGAACTCGCCAGACGTGTCGAACACGCTTATGCGGTGGAGGTACTCGTCGGCGACGTAGATGCGCTCCCGGCTGTCCATAGCGATCGCCGTCGCGAACTCGAACTGGCCGTCGCCCGAGCCGAACGACCCGAACTCATCGAGGTACTCCTCATCCAGGTTGCAGACTCCGATACGAGCCAGGCGACCGCGACCGCCTCCGATGATGCCCCGGTTGAGGACGAAGATGCGTCGGTCCCTGCTTACGACGAGCCCGACGGGGTGGTGGAAGCCGCGGCCCGAACTCGCGTTGTTGGTTATCCCGATGGTCTTGACGTATTCGAGAGTGAGGGGTTTGGTGGCTGTTTGGGTGGTCAATTGAGGAAACCTCTCCTAACATGCTCCGGGGGATGGTCCGGTTATCAGAGGCTTACGCTGGCCTGATGCCTACTGTCATCTCGAGGAGTCCTTCCCGAGAAGGTCGACGAGGGATCTGGAGGTAGGGCCCACGTTGCGCTGTCCATCGCACACCTCCCAACCAGATTCCTCTCTCCGATTCTGAATGACATTGGGCGATCCGTCGGTCTATTTGGTCAGCAACTATCAGTCCCCGGGATCGCGTCCGGGCTCGTGTGCTAGCCCAGCTGGTACTCCCGGGTCGAGGCAATGAGGCCGAGCAGGTCGGCTACCCGCTTCTCCGAGTCGTCGCCACGCCGGTGGTCCCGCAAGGACAGGTCGCCCTGTCGGGCCACGTGCTCGACGAGCACCGACCTCGAATTGTCGTCCGAGGCGATAGGACCCATCAGGTCCAGGCAACCGTCGACGAGCTCGTCAGGGGTGAAGCGACCGCCATCCTCGGCGGCCAGTCTGTCTATGATGGCCCGCACCCCCGGTCTGTCGACGTCGCTCATCAGTTTGGCGGCGAAGTTGACTCGCTCGATGAGGGAGCCGCTGTTGATCCACTCGGTCCCCTCGTGCCACCCCTCCACCGTCGGCGGACTGAGAATCGTCTGCCCCATGAAGCCGGCTACTCCGGCAGCCTCCAGGATCTCGATGTTGGGCCGGCTGAACCCGCCGCTCAGACGCACGGTCCCGGCTACAAGCTCCGCCGGGCCCTTCACCCTGGCGAAACGCGACTCCTTGAAGAAGTCGGAGTTGAACAAGGTCCGCAGCATCGACCGGATGTCGTGGTCCGACGACATATAGGAGTCGACGAGGACTTCTATGGCGTCGGGGTCAACGGCGTCCGTGTAGGGCCACTGCGGCACGGGGACCTCGTCGGCCACGAAGAAGTCGTACATGTGCCGCGCGATGAAATGGGCGGTGCCGGGCTGCTGGGCGATAATGTGGACGATGTCTTCGCCGTTGAACCTGCCCGTCTCCCCCAGGAAGTTCTTCTCTCCGTCGTCGTGGTCGTCTTCCCGGTACTCGAAATGCCAGGCGATACGGCTGTAGGGCCAGATGGAGTCTTTGGACGCGCGAACCGCCATGTAGCTCTCGTTGCCCAGGGTCCAGCCCGTGAAGGCGCGCGCGCACTCCTTGATGTCGTCCTCGGTGTAGTTGCCGACGCCCATGGAGAAGAGCTCGAGCAGCTCGCGCCCGTAGTTCTCGTTGATGGCACCGTTGTGGTTGGTGTTGTTGTCCAGCCACACGATCATGGCCGGATCTTTCGATATCTCGACCAGGAGGTCGTCCAGACTTCCCAAGCCGTAACGCCGGAACATATCGATCTGGTTGAGGACCGACCTGGCCTGGTTGACCTTGGAGTAGCCAGTCGCCAAGATGCCGTGCCAGAACAGTGCGGTTTTCTCCACCAGCGGGTTGCTGGCGGTCACGAGCCGGTACATCCAGTATGCCGACGTGCTGTCTCCCAGGCGGGACTCGTGCATCTCAGTGTGGAAGCGCCGTATGACGTCGTCAGGGAGGTAGGTGACGTCGCTCGTGTTGAGCAGCTCCTCGACGGTGGCCTCGTACCCTTTGGCCACGCGCTCCTCGATCTCTTCACGGCCGGCTCCGAATCCGGCTCGACGCATCAGGTGCGCCATCAGCTCGATATCTTTGCTGGCCATACTCTGGGTCTCCTTAGCACCATCTCAAAGGGCAGGCTTCTGTCGTCCCTCCGAAGAAGCGGTCCGAGGGTTCGGACTCCCCGACGAAGGGTTCTCTTGATCTAGGCGAGCTGGTACTCGCGGCTGGAGGCTATCATCTTGAGCACTTCGCTGACACGCTGCTCCGACTCGTCGCCGGGCTCGCGGTCCCGGAGCCTCACATCTCCCCCACGGGACGCGGCCGCCACCATCTCATCTCGTGTATCGTCGGACACCGACATCGGGCCGACCAGGTCCAGGCAGCCGTCCACGAGCTCAACAGGGCTCAGGGTCCCACCGTCCAAGTCCGCCAACCGATCGATGATCGCGCGCACCCCGGGATTATTCACATCCCCGAGGTGGTCGGCGGCGAAGTTCACCCGGTCCACGAGGGCTCCGCTGTTGATCCACTCCATCCCCGTATGCCATCCCTCCACCGAGGGCGGGTTGAGCAGTGTCTGTCCCATGACGCCGGCCTCGCCCGGGACCATGTAGATCGCGGGATCGGGTTCCCTGAACTCGCCGGTCATGCGTAGTGTCCCGATCACCAGTTCAGCGGGACTCTTGACCCGGGAGTACCGCGCGTCCTTGAAGAAGTCGGAGTTGAACAGCACTCTCAGCATGGTGCGGATGTCGTGATCGGACTCCATGTAAGCCTGTGACAGCTCCTCTATCGCTTCGGGGTCCCGAGCCGGGGTGTAGGACCACTGGGGCACCGGGACCTCGTCGGCCACGAAGAAGCTGTACATGTGTCGGGCGACGAACCGCGCCGTGGCTGGCTGGCGACCAATGATCTCGATCACGTCATCACCGTTGAACCGCCCGGTCTCGCCCAGGAAGGTCTTCTCGCCGTCGT
>CAZGRI010000090.1:0-7222 GCA_964528205.1 uncultured Dehalococcoidia bacterium
GGCGTCGACCGCATTTGCGACGGCCTGGTCCGGCACGGGTGTGCCGGTCGCGGCAGGCGATGCCACTGGAGCGGGCACGAGCCGCGGCGTGGGCGACGGTGTTTGAGAAGGCGTGCCGGTCGATGTGGCCGCGGGTGTGCTCGTTGGCGGTACGGTCGTGGGTGTCGCGACCGGAGGCTCTGTCGGGGTCGCGGTAGCGGCAGCCGGCGGCGTACCGGTTGGCGTCGGCGTAAGGGTGGATGTCGCCGGCTGCGGCGAGGGTGTGGCCACGGGAGTCGATGTGAGGGGTGTCACGGTGGGCGGCGGTGAGGGTGTGGACGGAGCCGTCGGCGTGAGAGTGGGTGACGCAGTGGGCTGAGGCGACGGAGTGGCCGTCGGAGACGGGAGGTCCAGGGCCGCGATGTCCGTGTCGATGACCGTCTCGCCGCCAGGCTCGTAGTAAGTGACCGTAAGACGGTCGCCATGCGTCACGAGCACGGTGCCGTCGCCGGGAGCCGCAGCCGACGCGACTAGGCTGATCGATACGGAGCCGCGGAATACACCGGACGTGGGACTTGGGGCCGAGTCTTCGTCGCTTAAAACCTCGCTCAGCGACAACCACTCACCGTTGGGGTCCGACACGCTGTAGACCCTGGCAAGCCTGTCCGTCGGCGCGTACTGGTCCACACGCTCGTGCGTAAAGTCGATTGCAAGACTGCTGCCCTGGTCGACCGCCGTAGCCAGAATAATGTCTCCCGACGACGGAACGAAGTCCGCCAGCAATGTCCCGACGCCGTTGACCGATGCCGCGATAGGCAAGACCAGAGGCGTTCCTCCGGGAGACGTACGATCATAGCCGCACCCTTCGTTCAGGCTGAACTGGGACGGATGCGGTTGCCCGGTCGCCGGACTCTACGCCGTGCCCGCCGTTACGTCCGTGTCGACGTCACTCCAGATCCCGGTACAGGAAGCCGTCGTCGAGAGCTTGCTGTCTTGAACGTGAAGGACTACAGACTCGCCCAACGCATATGAATCGCTGTCGAACGTGACCTGGGGTTCAGACTGTGCCTCGGCCGTGGGGGACCCATTAGACCAGGAGGCAAGCGCCGAGACAAGCAGGCCAAGGGTGAGACCGGTCAACGGGAGTCGTCCCATATTCCGATGCCTCGACATCGGGCTCAGGCGCGGGCCTAGACTCGCTCCGGTCGAGCCACCAGGAGTCCGTCCTCGCGGGTCACCCTGATGGCGAAGGGGACGGAGTTGATCTGAAGGGCCATCTCCCGGTCCATTGGATGGTGATGCGGAAAGGCGGGATCGTCGAACTTCCCAGACTCGCCACCCGCCAGGACCAGCCTACGAACGGCCTCGGGATCGGGACTGCGCCCCTGAAGCAGGTTGCGTATGTACAGAGCGCACTGCTCGTCCTCGTCGGTGCGATTAGACGCCTCTGCGCCCATGGCGACCACTGTGACCAGCTCCGGAGCGCGTCGCGAAACCGCTTTGGCCGTGGCCTCGGCGATGACCAGTGACGCCACGTAGATCTCGTCAGCATTGCGTGCCGCGGCGGCTCCCACGGTCCCAGCTCGTGTCGACTGCACCAGCGTCTTGCCCTCGACGTCGGCCGTCGACATCTCAAATGGGGAGTTGCCGAAATCGAAGCCCTCTGGCCGCGCCCCTCCGACTTCGCCCATGCACAGATCCCCAACGCCCCTGCGGCGGAGCTCCAGGGCTTCCTCCACTTCGGCCACCAACGTTATCCTCGATGCTCCGCGGGAAAAGGCCAGAGCGGCAGTAGTGTAGGCCCTGTACACGTCGATTATTATGGCCGTGCCTCGTGCCCGCTGTGCCCCGGCCAGCAGGCTATCGACGATGATCTCCATACTCCGCTCCTGATGAAGCCATGCGGGACTTTGTTCGCTCGTCCGCGAAAACGTGCAAGAGTTCGGAAGGCGGTCCGAAAGGCGCTACGAGCCCTGGTGAGAGCTGCCCAGGAAGAAACGCTGAGGCGGGGCAGGGTCACGGAGACCCGCGGCCCGCTGCAGGTACGGCGTTACCCGGACGAGGTCGGAGAGGAATTCGACGATGGTCGCCAGGGTCGTGTGGTTCTGCATTACGCCGGCGTATGTCTGCTCGCCGCGCAGGATGCGACATGCCAGACCCCAGATTATCGAGGTTGCCCGCTCCACGCGCATGTACATGGCCGGGGTCAGATGGAACAGGTCCTGGAACTGGCGTGAGACAAGCAGATCGGGCACAAGCTCCCGCTCGACCTCGAGTCCGTACCCCGACAGGTCCTCCACCTCTCCGGCGACGTACTCCTCGAGATGTCGTGCCGCGGCCTGTCCGCTCCATATTGCCGCGTAGATCCCCTCTCCCGTAAAGGGGTCCAGCAGTCCCGCCGCATCGCCTACGAGAAGCATGTTCCCGTTTGCCAGTGGCGACGACGGCTGGCGTAGGGGCAGGTGATGCCCCCGCAGGCTGTGGAGGCCGTCTGGGTCGAAACCGTAGAACCGCACCAGGCTGTCCAGCCGCGCCCGCAGGCTGGGACCGAGGTACTTCCACCCTCCGACACCGAAGTTCAGGTGGTCTCCCTTGGGGAAGATCCATCCGTAGCCACCGGGTGTGCCACCGAAGTCCATCCCCATGGCGCTGTCCCATCGCTCGGGAAAGGGGCCGTTGGTCGAGACGTTGCCTTCCAACGCGATACCCTTTACAAGACCGACGTCCAGGCCCGCGAGCCGGGCCGTAGACCCGTTGGCGCCGTCGGCGGCCACCAGAGTCCGGCCCTCGAACACCCCATCGGATGTTCGTACGGTGACATGGGAGGGGTGTCTCTCGACCTGGCGGAGCAGTGCCCGCTCCCGTAGTGTCGCTCCTGCCTCAACGGCGCGTTCCACGAGGAAGGCGTCGAGGCGGCTTCTCTGGGTCAGGTAGGTGATGACGGCGGGCGAGCGGCGCGACACCCTCATGGACTGGCGGACCGTCAGGTCGAGCCCGAATATCACCCGCTCGACAACCGGAGAGATGTCCACCGACAGCAGGTCGTACGCCCTCTTGGTGACCCCTCCTCCGCACGGCTTGTCCCGCGGAAACTCCGCCCGATCCAGCAGCAGTACCGAGAGCCCTCGGCCAGAGCACTCCAGGGCGGTAGTGCTGCCTGCCGGTCCGGCTCCAACAACTATGACATCGTAGCGCAATTGAGTTCTGACCCGTGTCGTAGGCTTATGCTAACCCGTGACGCTCTCAGGATGCTCCTGGCGGAGCTCGCGGGGCAGGACGAATGTGACGTCCTCCTCAGCCCCATCCACCGGGACGACTTCCTCGGGATCAAGGGCCTTGATCACATCCTGCACGAGAAGCTCGGGAGTCGATGCGCCGGAGGTTATGCCGACGGTGGCTATCCCGGTCAACCAGTCGGCGTCGAGCTCGTCCGGCCCATTGATCAGGTACGCGGTAACTCCGTTGGCCTCGGCTACGTCTCGCAAGCGGTTGCAATTGGAGCTTTGGGGGGCGCCGATGACCAGTACCAGGTCTACCAGGTCGCACAGCTTGTCGACAGCGGCCTGCCGGTTGGTCGTGGCGTAGCAGAGGTCGTTGCGAACGATCACGTTGGAGAAGCGGTCCTCGATCGACTTGATCGAACGCTGGGTGTCGGCGACCGAGAGGGTCGTCTGAGTCAGCACGGCGACCGGCGTTTCCGCATCCCAACCGGGCACCTCGACGCCCTCCTGGTCGTCGACGAGCGCCATGGAGGTCTGGCCCATCGTGCCCTTGACCTCCTGGTGGCCCCGGTGGCCAACGAGAATCATACGTCTGCCCTCGGACGAATACTTCCTCGCCTCGTTGTGGACCTTTGTGACCAGAGGACAGGTCGCATCGATGACGTTCAGGCCCCGGCTTTCCGCCTTCTCGAAGTCCTCCGGGGGGGACCCGTGGGCCGAAAAGACCACGGTGGACCCTTCGGGCACCTCCTCGACGTCCTCCACGGTTCTGGCACCCTTATCCTCCAGAGAGTTGACCACGTAGGGATTGTGGACGATCTGGTGCTTTACGTACACGGGTGAGCCGAACTTCTTCAGTGCCAGCTCGACCACGTCGATCGCCCTGACAACACCCGCACAGAACCCACGAGGGACCCCGACATAGACTTTCATTGGACGTTCCAGCCAAATGGATACGATACCATCGGGAATTTTATCACATATGCGGCCCGTGGGGCTCGGCTGGGCGCGCGGGCACGACTGGCCGGCCTGGGAACGCGTTCGTGATGCCAACGTGGTATGATCTGTGTTCATCCGCCGAGCCACCGGCGCGGCGGGCGCATTTGTCCCGCACAAAAACTCGCAGAAAGACCCTCGCGGACGTCCGCCGATAACAAGCCAACGAGTCGAGCGCAGAGGGGAATGACTATCATGAAGCTAGCGGACCGGATGAGCCGGCTGGGGACCGAAACGGCCTTCGAAGTGCTGGCCAAGGCCCGGCGCCTCGAGGCTGAGGGGATGGACGTCATCCACCTGGAGATCGGCGAGCCCGACTACGATACCCCGGCCAACATCGCGCAGGCTGGGGCGGACGCGCTGACCTCCGGCTATACGCACTACAACCCGTCGCCCGGTTTTCCGGAGGTACGCGACCGGATCGCCCGCGAGATATCCGAGACGAGAGGCGTATCGGTCACCGGGGACAACGTCGTGATCACCCCTGGGGGCAAGCCGATAATGTTTTTCACGATGCTGGCGCTCGTCGACCCGGGCGACGAAGTGCTGTACCCCAACCCAGGGTTTCCGATATACGAGTCCATGATCCGGTTCTCTGACGGTGTCCCGGTGGCCATGAGGCTCCACGAGTCGCGGGGATTCAACGTCGACGTGGACGAGGTCGCCGATCAAGTCACACCACGAACGAAACTGATGGTCGTGAACTCGCCTAACAATCCCTGCGGCGGCGTGATGGAGAGAGCCGACCTGGAGGCCCTGGCCGACCTGGCCCGAGAGCACGACATCATAGTGCTGTCCGACGAGATATACAGCAGGTTTCTGTACGAGGGCACCCACCACAGCATTACCGCCTTCCCTGGAATGCGCGAGCAGACTATCATTCTGGACGGGTTCTCCAAGACGTATGCGATGACTGGATGGCGAGTGGGCTTCGGGGTCATGCCCCTGGAGCTTGTGGAGCCCATATCACGGCTGGTCACCAACAGCGTGTCCTGTACGGCCAGCGCCACGCAAATGGCCGTCATGGAGGCGATGGACGGCCCTCAGGAGGATGCCTACCAGATGGTCGCGGAGTTCAAGAAACGTCGCGACATCATCGTGGACGGGCTCAACCGCATATCGGGCATCAGATGCGCCACGCCCAACGGGGCCTTCTATGTATTTCCCAACATAGAAGACACCGGTATGACCAGCCGGGTGCTGGCCGATGCGTTGCTGGAGGAGGCTGGGGTCGCATGCCTGGCCGGTGAGTCCTTCGGAGAGTTCGGCGATGGCTACCTGCGGCTCTCGTTCGCCAACTCCACTGAGAACATCGAAAAGGCCCTTGAGCGAATAGAGACGCATCTGTCTAAAAGGACCTGATTCTTATTCGAGGGATCGGGCCTTATGATAGACTGCCTGATCGAACCGTTCCTGAGCCCGCTGAGTCCAATTGGCGGGCCTGATCCGCCAGTCGAGCCGGCGTGAGCCGCGCCACACACACATAGGATCCTGGGCCACAACAAGGTCCGCAACTACGACGGCTCCTGGACTGAGTACGGCAGCATGGTCGGGGCGCCCATCGAACGGTAGGCCGCAATCGAGTAGGTAGGACACGCCTCGCTACATCTGCGATGCATGGGGAGCTTGTCGAACGTTGTTCATCATATCGACGAACCCATAACGCAGGACTCCAGTGGAATTCGCGATCATAGGCCTGCCCGGAAGCGGCAAGACGACCATATTCAACGCCGTCACGGGGGGGACCGCCCGGGTAGGGACCTTCGGGACACAGGCCAGACCAAACATCGGAGTGGCCAAGGTCCCGGACCCCTGTCTGGATGTTCTGTCCGGAATCTTCACGCCGAAGCGGACGGTACCGGCGGAGATCGCCTACGTCGATATGCCGGCCGCCGGAGAGGCCACGGGTCCGGAACAGGGGATCGCCGGAGAGCTCCTGAACCACCTGCAACGGGCCGACGCGCTCCTATCCGTGGCAAGGGCCTTCGATAACCCATCGGTGCCCAGCGCCGAGGACACAGTTGATCCCTTGCGCGACCTGGAAGCAACTTCCCTCGATCTCGCCCTGGCGGACCTGGCGATTCTGGACAGGCGGCTGGCCCGGGTTGCCGACGGATTCAAGGGCGCCAAGTCCCCCGAACGCGATGCTCTGGAGAAAGAGCAAGAGCTGCTATCCCGCATAAAGGCCGGCCTGGAGGAGGGAGTCGCGGTCCGCGAGCAGGCTTTCGACCGGGACGAGACGAGGCTGCTGATGGGCTTTCAGCTGCTGACCGCCAAGCCGCTGATCGCGCTGGCCAACGTCGGCGAGGACGAGCTGGACCGTATGTATGCGTTGGAGGAGCGGCTGTCGTCCAGGTTCAGTGGCCCCCAGGTGGGCGCCTTGGCACTGTGCGGCTCCCTGGAGATGGAGCTGGCCGAGATGGACGAGGCCGATCAGCCCGAGTTCCGAGAGTCGATGGGGCTGACAGATTCGGGCCTCGACCGGATGGTCCGGAAGTCATACCAGGTGATGGAGCTGATCACCTTCTACACAGGGAACGCCAACGAGGTCAGGGCCTGGCCCATTTGGGCGGGTAGCACCGCACTGGAGGCGGCCGGCAAGGTCCACTCGGACTTCGTCAGGGGGTTCATCAGGGCCGAGACCATCGCGTTCGACGATTTGGCCGAGAGCGGCAGCTTCGCCGAGGCCAGGAAACGGGGATTGCTGCGGCAGGAGGGCAAGTCATACGTCGTCAGAGACCACGACGTCATCAACATCCTGTTCAACGTCTGAGCCCGGGAGACGGAGCGCATCGCGATTCAGACCCTGTGCGGGCCGAAGTCTTACGCATCCTGACCGTGCTGGGATGACACGTCCACAGTCCGCGGGACGGACCAGCTCGTGCTGATCACGATGTACCTTGGCGTCGCCATTATGATCGAGGCAACCCTGGGCTTTCTTGGGTTCGGCGTACCGCCGCCTACCCCCACATGGGGCGCGATGCTGGGTGAGACGAGTTCGTTTTTGAAGCCGCCTTGGCACCTGG
>CAZGRI010000091.1:0-7200 GCA_964528205.1 uncultured Dehalococcoidia bacterium
ACCGAGTCCTCAGGGCGAACAGAGCCATCGGCTTGATGGATGCGTATACATGTGCGGATACTGGAGCGAAGACATCGTCGCGAAAGGGTCCTCCGGTCGTTGGTCATCCGACGATAGCTCCACACAAGAAAGATGTCCGCAAGAGTACTTCTATCGCCGATATCGGGTCTCCGAAAGCTCTTCGGCGACACGCCGGGCATACGGCGAATCAATCGGTTTATGCCGTCGACCCGTCGATGTAAGCTGTGCTTGCTGCCGTTCCTCGGCCCGTTCGCGGCACCGTTCAGGGCGATACAGATACGGCCGTCCCGCAAGAATCCCAACCTGTGTACGATCTGATACGAGCTCGCTCCCCAGGGTGGGGAGACAACATATCTCTCGGTGATGTTCGTCGATATTCGCGGCTTCACGGCGTTGTCAGAACGGCTTCCCGCCAAAGACCTGGTCGAACGCCTGGACCGCTTCTACGACCTTGCGGCCGAGGTGGTATTCGGTCTGGACGGCACACTGGACAAGATGGTGGGTGACCAGGTGATGGCCTTCTTCGGAGCCCCGTTCCGAAGGGAAGACCATCCACAACGTGCGGTGCAGGCGGCGAACGACATCGTCGACGGGGTGGCGGCGGTCGCTGAAGATCAGCACTCGATTCGTGTAGGCGCGGGTGTCGGGACCGGCGAGGCCTTCATGGGCAACGTCGGACGCGAAGACGTCCGAGACTTCACGGTGATAGGCGACGTGGTAAACACGACGGCGCGTATCCAGGGCGCTGCGGGGCCCGGTGAGGTGCTGGTGACCGAGGAGACGTTCAGGGCCGTGGCGCTAGACTATCCCGACGCTCATCAGCGGACACTGGAGTTGAAGGGCAAGACAGGCCCGGTCTCCGTTCGGGTGGTGAGGAGCGGCGCCTGAGGGCGGCTATTGGACCTTCTATCTATGGGTGACTGGCCGGCGATGCGAATACCCTGGCGACGTCCACTTCGATCCCCTCGAGGAGCGGTGAGGTGGCGACGGTGGACTCCGGGAAGACCCTCACCGTCTCGAAATCGGACTGCCCGGCCTGCAGCACCTCGATGGTCCTGGACTGAGGGTCGACTATCCAGTACTCCCGTACTCCAAACCTGAGGTAGCGCGCCCGTTTCAGCGTGCGGTCCCGCCCCGCGGTCCCCGGAGAGAGGACCTCTACGACCAGGTCGGGTGCCCCCTGTACATTTCGGTCGGTGATGATTCCGAGTCTGTTCTGCGAGACGAATAAGACGTCAGGCTGCAGCACGTCCTCGTCCGAGAGGACCACATCCAGGGGAGCGATGAGTATCTTACCCAGGTCGTGCATCCCAACGAATTCATCGAGGCTCTTGGACAACTCCAGCACTATGCTCTGGTGTGAAGGCGTAGGCGATGGGACGATCAGTAGCTCCCCCTCGACGAGCTCGTACCGCTTCTCCTCCGACTCGGGAAGGTTCATGTAGTCCCGTACCGAATGCTTGATCTTACGGTTGATCACGGCAGTCTCCTAGGCGATGTGCGGCGGGCCGCCGCCGTTCCCACCGAACTCCGGCGTGCTGAACACACCCATGTCCGTCCCCTGGTGGACGTGTACGATCACCTCCTGCCGGACTATCCCCACCGCGTCCAGAATCTCCTCAGAGACCCTGTCGATCAGCTCCTGGATGCCGTCGGTGGTCAAGCTCTCGCCAACCGTCATTGTCGCGTGGACGACGTTGTCGGCGTAGTGTATGTCGATCCTTCCGACGGTACTGTCGTCCTCGAGGATCGTGTAGCATTCGGAGTACGGGGTCCTGGCCTCTCGCGTGAAATTGAAGTCAGCCATCTGTTTCCCTTGCCTTCCCGTTCGTCGGGTCCGCAGTTCAGGCCCGAACCTGACCTGTCCCCACCACGACCCATTTGTAGGATGTCAGCTCACGGAGACCCATGGGGCCCCGGGCATGCATCTTGTTGGTGCTTATGGCGACCTCGGCCCCGAGCCCGAACTGCGCCCCATCGTTGAAGCGCGTAGACGCGTTGACCATCACCGCACTGGAGTCCACCTCGTTGAGGAACCGCATGGCCGCGGAGTAGTCCTCGGTAACAATAGCCTCGGAGTGTCCTGAGCCATGCGCCTCGATGTGCTCCAGCGCCTCGTCCAGAGAGTCCACAACCTTGACGGCGGCCTTAAGCGAGAGGAACTCCGTCCCCCAATCCTCCTCCGTCGCCGGCACGATATCTCCGCCCGCGACCGGCCCCAGCATGCTCAAGGCGCGGCGATCGCACCGCATCTGGACCCCTGCCGACGCCCACCTCTTGGCGATATGTGGCAGATAGGCGGGTGCCACGGAGGAGTGGACGATAAGCGAATCCATCGCGTTGCACACAGTGGGCCGGTGGACCTTGGCGTTGAAAGCGATCTCCACGGCCATGTCCAGATCGGCCGCCCGGTCGACGTAGGTGTGACAGACACCGATGCCACCGGTGATTGCCGGCATGGCCGCCTCTTCAGCGACACGCCGGATCAGCTCCTGGCCGCCTCGAGGGATGATCAAGTCAATGGCGTCCTTCATTTTGAGCATCGCGCCCACGAGAGAGCGGTCGGTGGACCCGATGAACTGGACCGCGTCCTTTGGACCGCCGGCTGCGTCTATCGAATCTCTGATCACCGAGGCGAAGGCGCTGTTGGTCTCGATGGCCTCCTTGCCGCCTCGGAGTATCACGCTATTGCCCGACTTCAGGCAGAGGGCTGATATGTCGACCGTGACGTTGGGCCTGCTCTCGTATATCGCGCCTATGACCCCCAGCGGGACCCTACGCCTGCCGACCTGCAGCCCGTTGGGCATGGTCCGCATCTCCATCGTCTCGCCGACCGGGTCAGGCAGCGAGACGACGTTCCCGACGTCGTTAGCGATGGAGTCCAGACGCTCGGGAGTCATCAGCAGCCGGTCCAGCATCGCCTCGGTCAGGCCGTTTCGCTCGGCCTCGGTGTAGTCGCGTTGGTTCGCGTCGAGTATCTCCCCCCGGCGGGACGCCAGGGCGTCCGCGATGTTGAGAAGCGCCTGGTTCTTGACATCGGTCGGGAGCTTGGCCAGGGCCCGGGCCGCAACTCGCGCAGCGACTCCCTTGGCCTCGAGCTCGTCCACTGCGGTCTGCATCACTCGCGCTCTCCTCTGAATCGCCTGCTAATGTCATTCTGAGGGCCCCAGCAGGGGGCCGAAGAATCTGGTGGTGGGGCACGCCTGCCTTCGCTTCGAGGCACCGCCGTCTTAGACCATTCGCCGTGCTCAGGGTGACGTAACGTGATCTTCACAAAAGGACCATGTTGCTGCGGTGCACGACCTCGTCGCCGTATTGCCGGCCCAGTATCTCCTCGATGCGGCCGGACCGGACCCCGCGGATCCTGGATAGGTCTGCCGATGAGTAGTTGGCGATACCGCACGCGACCTGATTCCGACCTCCGTCGATGATGGAGACGATGTCGCCGCGATCGAAGGCGCCTCGGACCTCGGTGACGCCTGCGGGCAGCAGGCTCCTGGCCTGGTCTCGAAGCGCGCTCGCGGCGCCGTCATCGACCAGGATCTCGCCTCTGGTGGACAGGCCGCTCTTCATCCAGCGCTTGCGGCTCTCCATCTTGGTGCTCGTGGCTGGGAACACCGTCCCCATGCTCTCCCCATTCGCCAGCCTCACAAGAACGTCGGGCTGGGTCCCGGCGGCGATTATCACGTCGACACCCGACGCGGTGGCGAGTCTGGCCGCCTCCAGCTTCGTGGCCATCCCGCCCCGTCCATGGTCGCCCCAGGACGGCCCAGCCCTGGACCCGATCTCCTCGTCCAGTCGCTCGACTGTGGAGATCAACCTCGCGTTGGGGTCGATGTGCGGGTCCGCCGTGAACAGCCCCTCGATCTCGCCCAACATGATCAGCAGATCGGCGTCGACGAGATTCGCCACCATGGCGGACAGCGTATCGTTGTCGCCGAATACGTCGCCTGTAATCTCCTCCACGGCGACCACGTCGTTCTCGTTGATAACGGGGACCACGCCACGGTCCATCAGCTCGATCAGAGTGTTCCGGACGTTGAGGTACCCCAGCCTGTCGGTCAGGTCACGCCGTGACAGCAGCGCCTGGGCCACTGTGACGCCGTGCAGTCCGAATCGATCCTCGTACATGCGCATGAGATGAGTCTGGCCGACAGCGGCAAGCATCTGACGCGCAGGGAGCCCTTTGCCCTCTCTCACCGCGCCCAGCACGTGGCGTCCCGCCGCCACCGCGCCCGACGACACCAGGATCATCTCGGAGCCTCGTCGTCTGAGCTCGGCCACCTGCGCCACCAGCGAACCCATGACGTCCTCGTCGAGCCGGTCGGTCCCACCGGTCAGGAGGCTGGTGCCGGCCTTCACGACGATGCGGCCCTTCGACGAAGAGGGACGGGCGGACTCGGTGGACGCTGAGGCTTTCCTTACGGTTCTCTGAGGTGACACAGGACGCACTATCCGGGCGGGCGAGGGTACGCGGACAAACGCCTGCCCATTATAGCAGCCCTGGAAGAGTCGACAGAGAAGCGCACACCGGCGGGCACGCCGTTGAGTCCACATTGAGCCGGACGGGGGTCGGGACCAGTCTACTGCTCGACTATCTCCGAAGGCGCCTCGGCCTGGCCTCTGCCGGGGCTGAAGATGTGGCCGCACGAGCGGCAACGCAAGCAGGTGTTGTCATTGGGGCGGAGCTTGTCGAGCCGTACGGTCTTGTCCGAGCCGCACTTCGGACAGACGCTCGCGCCGTTCCCCTGGCGGTACATTGCGACACCTTCCAACCCGGCGAGGGCCTCGTCGAAGGGATTAACGGGGTCGGGGAGCGGCGGCTCGACAATACGAGGTCCGGGGAATGCTACCGCGGGGCGGTAGGCACACTGGACGCAGCGGACGTCGTCGTGATAAGTGACATCGACGTCACCGCCGCACCGGGGACATTGCTTGAACAGGATCAAGTGACGCTCCTCTTCAGAGACGCGAGACGAATAACAGTCGGCACTTTGTCGGATTTGCTATTGCCATACGGCCTGGGAACGAGGCAGGATCTAGGTGTGGTTGGCGTATATCATTATACGTCGAGAAGAACATATGTGTCACTCCCGGTTTGGACGGCCTCGCTCCATCCTTTACAATGAGGCCAGACGGCTACACAAGGAAGCGATGAACCGGGCCGAGCGCCCATTTGGAGACCTGGCGGACGCGGTCAGACGAGTGCGCCGGGCCAAAGGTATGAGCCAGCGCGATCTTTCGGCTGCGCTGGGCATGAGCGAGGGATATGTCGGCCACCTGGAGAGGGGTCGTTTTCGTCCCACGGTGGCAACGCTGAAGGCGCTGTCGTCGGTGCTGGGGTTGGGTTACGGGACCCTCGCCGTGGAGGCCCGATACATAACCCCGGAAGAGTTCGACAGCCCCCTGGACGGCAAGCAGCTCGCCCGCCTCAACGAGATCAGCGAGCTCACCGACGAGGAGTGGGACTCAGTAAGGGACTTCGCCCGCTACGTCCGCAGCCGGCGGCCCGAAAGCTAAGTGGCCGCAACCGTGCCGCCGATCAGCGGATTTCGTCGGTGCCGACCGAGGGTACCAGGTCGCGGATGCGCTGGTGCTTCTCCACGGGCACACCCAGCTCGCGCGCGGTGAACCTGCAGCCCTCGGGGCCGCCCAACAGCCGGGCGGCGAACTCCTCGGCCTGACGCTCGGCCTTGGCGTGGCCCACCCACTGCCAAGAGTCGACGTAGAGGCTCGCGCCGACGTGCAGCAGATGGTGGCCGATGCCATGGGCCACGTACCAGCGGAACCATGCCCGCTCGAGCCCCGGCCGCACGCCGATGATCTCGTCGATGATCATCTCTCTGATACGACCTCGGAAGGGGAACGTCACCACCGTGAGCCCCAGCTCCGTGGCCAGCCAGCGCAGGTCCACGGGGATTCCTAGCGGGTAGCGACGCCAGAGCTGGGCCGCCTTGATCGCACCATGCACGGACGATGCCTCGGCGAGAAGAACAGATGTGCTGAAGTATGAGGCCGGTCTCCGCCTGTGTCAAGCTTTCAACAGTGGAGAAACCTCTAGTGGCCGTCCGACGCTCTAGGTCGTCTGGAGCGAGGGGGACCTCAGGGGTGGGGATATCTGGTTCTCATCGAGGGGAACGGCCTCTTTCTGGTAGACCTGGACCCGGTAGGTCCCGTAGTCGGGGACGTACATCCGGAACCGGTCGTCGATCCTTACGGCCCTGGGGCCTCTAAGGAGTTTCGTCTGGTCCAGGTCGGCCATGGCCCTCAGACGCATGGGCCTCGCATTTGCAAGCATGTACGTTCGGCTCGACTTGGACAGGGTGCCCTCTCCCAGGAACTTCTGGACGTACGCCCCGTGTTGGTCGAAAAGCTGGACCCGGTCGTTGCCGGCGTCGGCGACGTAGATGTCGCCGTGCAAGTCGACATCGACCCCTGCCGGACGGTTGAACTCCCCGTCTCCGCTGCCTGAGGAGCCTATCGAGAAGATGAACTCTCCCGAGCCGCTGAACTTCTGCACCCGGTCGTTGCGCCAGTCCACAACGTAGATGTCGCCCAGCTCGTCGACGGTGACACCCCAGGGCATGTTGAGCTGCCCTTCCCCACTCCCCAATGAGCCAAAGCTCATGAGGAACTTGCCGTTTCGCGTGAACTTCTGGACCCTATGGTTCATCGTGTCGGAGACGTAGAGGTTGTCCTCCGAGTCGAAGGCGACACCGGACGGGCGGTTGAGATCGCCGTCCCCGTCTCCGTGCTCGCCCCACTGTCCCAGGAACTCGCCCTCGTGGGCGTACCGGTATATCGTGTGCCGGGCCTCGTCCGAGACGTATATGGTCTCATCACTGTCCACAGCCAGCCCGGCGGGCCACTGGAACTGCCCCTCGCCGGTGCCTATGCTCCCGAAGGCCCCAAGGTTCTCGTCCTCCAGGGTGATGGTCCGGATCTGGGAGGCGGCCTCGGTGCGGCACAGCACGTGGATGCGCCCCTCTTGTCCCAGGGCCACGTCGACGGGGAAGTTGGTCACCCGTCTCATAGCGAGGGTCCTGAGGTATGGGAACCCCGCCCTGAGTAGCCCGTACGGTCTGCTCATGTCGCCCCTCTGTTAATCCCGGCCCGTGTTCGTTCGCGTCGCGCCGGTCCCTCTACTCGAACGGGTGGACCTGCTCGAAGGCGCCGCCC
>CAZGRI010000092.1:0-6980 GCA_964528205.1 uncultured Dehalococcoidia bacterium
CTTCGCAGGCGAAGAGGCAAAGGGTCGGTCGCAGGGCCTTGCCCTCGGTCGCTTCACATGGCTGGCCAGCCGTGTCGACCCAGCCCATATAGTACCTGAGCATGTCGTAGACGGCGGGTCCGTCGTTTGAGAGGGAAAGTCTAAGTGCCTGGTCGATGTCCGACCTATAATGGCCGAAGATCTCTGGTAGTTGCGCAGTCTTAGTCTTAACGGATGGGATCGTCAAGCGAGGACCTCGCATTGTCGCAAGCCGGGCCAATTAGCCGGGCGCCGCGTCGTCATACGGGGTGGGCGGAGGGATACATCGTATTACGATGGCCCATGCTAGCATTCGGGGTGTGGTGTGTCAATACGGTCACGGTCGGATAATCGATGAGTCGGCCATGTCCTCACACGTGCCTGTATACAGCCGGTGCTCGACTCCGTGGCAGGACTGCAGAGCGAGGATTGGGCGGGTGCTGCGACGGTTCCGGCTGGCCGGGCGATCGAATGGCATGTTTGGCCCGACGAGAAGGCGGTAATGGCCATCCGAGAGCCACCCGATTGTGTGATTTTTCACTTGCAAACTTTTTGGGGCCTATGCTATTCTTCACCGAGCCGAAGACAGGGGCCTGTGGACTTTGCTAGACGACTACTTCCGTTCCTACGGGCTCATCGCGATTTTCGCGGCCATCGCGGTGGCCATCCCCTCGGGCATGCTCATGGCGTCTTGGACCCTCTCGTTGCTCAAAATCCGGCCTCAACTCCCGAACGCCATAAAGCAGACGATCTACGAGTGCGGCTTTCAGACCCTTTCGGGACGTTGGAGCGGATTCAACTTTAGGTACTACTCTTTCGCTCTGCTGTTTGTCGTTTTCGATGTCGAGGTGGTCTTCCTGTTCCCCTGGGCGGCCAGCTTCGGACTGCTTTCGGCCGAGTTCGGCTCCTTCGTACTTCTCGAGATGGTTGCCTTCATAGCGGTCCTGGTGGTCGGCTGGCTGTACGCCTGGCGCAAGGGCGCGCTGGAGTGGGTCTAACGATGGATGAGGCGAACGTCAACATTCCCCTGTACCAGACCACTTGGGAGGTCGATCGGGAGGAAGGCGCCTACGTCAACGACCTCAGGGCCAGCCACACCGAGCCGCTGGCGGTACCCTCGATCGAGGTCCCCGACGACCTGCAGCGCAACCTCGCTGTCACCAGTGTAGATGCCCTTGTGAACTGGGGCAGGAAGTCGGCGGTCTGGCCTCTTGCGTTCGGCCTCGCCTGCTGTGCCTTCGAGATGATGGCCAGCGCCATGTCCAGGTTCGACATCTCCCGGTTCGGCATGGAGGTCTTTCGCCCATCTCCACGTCAGGCAGACCTCATGATCGTCGCCGGGACCGTCACATGGAAGATGGCCCCCGCCATCGAACGGGTCTACCAGCAGATGGCCGATCCTAAGTGGGTGATCTCGATGGGCGTATGCGCCACCAGCGGCGGACCATACTATGGGGCCTACAGCGTGGTCCCCGGGGTCAACCGCATCGTCCCCGTCGACGTGTACGTTCCAGGCTGTCCTCCCCGTCCCGATGCGCTCCTTTACGGGATCATGCAGCTCCACGAGAAGATTAAACGCTACTCCAACTGGCCTGCGAAGTAGGCCCGGAGCGGGTGATGACCAGAGCATTGGTTGGCGAGGACGTCGCCCGGCGTATAAACGAAGCGTTCCCCGAGTCGGCCACCCGGGCTAAAGAGACCGACGTCTGGGTGGAGCCGGACTCCGTTGCCGGCGTGGCTCGGTTCCTGAAGGATGCCGATGGGCTGGATTTCTCGTATCTGAGCGCTCTGACCGCGGTCGACTACGTCGAGTATTTCGAGCTCGTATACCATCTTCTGTCGATGCGCCGGAACCACAGCGTTGTCCTCAAGACCCAGATATACGGCCGCGAGTCGCCGACCGCCCAATCGGTGATCGGCGTCTGGCAGGGAGCCGACCTCCAGGAACGGGAGATCTGGGACCTGATGGGCATCCACTTCGACGGCCACCCGAACATGAAGCGCATCCTGCTCTGGGAGGGCTTCCCGGGTCACCCTCTGAGGAAGGACTTCCTCGGCTAGCGAAAAGGCCGACCTTACAGCCTATGGCCATTCGGACTGAGCCCGTCACCATTAACCTGGGCCCCCAACATCCCAGCACTCATGGCGTGTTCCGGTTGCGAGTGACCTTCGACGGCGAGGTCGTCGTCGATGTGGAGCCTGTGTTCGGCTACCTGCATCGGGGCACCGAAAAGCTCGCCGAGTCCCGATCGTATGTCCAGATCGTGACCCTGACCGACCGCTTGGACTACCTGGCGAGCATGTCCAACAACCTGGCGTTCGTGAGGGCGGTGGAGAAACTGGCCGGAATCGACGTGCCCGAGCGTGCGATGTACCTGCGGGTGATTAGCGCGGAGCTGCAGCGGATCGCGAGCCACTTGATGGCGACGGGCTTCCTGCTCAACGATCTCGGCGCGTTCGCTACGCCCCTAATGTACTGCTTCAGAGAGCGAGAGCGAATCCTGGACCTCTTCGAGATGCTGTGCGGAGCACGAATAACCCTCAGCTACATGCGCCCGGGCGGAGTGTTCCAGGATGCCCCCGACGACTTCTGGCCCGCCCTCGACATAGTGGTCCGGGACCTCCCGGGATATATCGACGACTTGGAGGGCCTGATTACATCCAACGAGGTGGTGCTGGCCAGGACGAGAAATATCGGACTGCTCTCTGCCGAGCAGGCCATCGACTCCTCCATGGCCGGCCCGATGCTCAGGGGGTCCTCCGTAATGTGGGACCTCCGGAAGGCCGACCCCTACGAGATCTACGACAGACTGGAGTTTGACATTCCTATCGGGACCCAGGGCGATGTGTTCGACCGGTATCTCGTCCGCATTCAGGAGATGCGCGAGAGCGTCAAGATTGTCGCCCAGTGCGTTGAGGCGATCCCGGAGGGACCTATCCGGTCGGATCTTCCATATGTAGTCCGGGCGCCGGAGGGCGAGGCGTACGCCGCAGTGGAAGGCCCCAAGGGTGAGCTGGGGTTCTATCTGGTTAGCGACGGCGGCATATCGCCGTACCGGTGCAAGGTCCGAGCCCCGTCATTCATCAACCTGACCGCTCTGCGTGACATGGTGCTGGGCTGGAAGATGGGCGACCTCGTTACGATATTAGGGTCCATAGACGTCGTACTGGGAGAGGTGGACCGCTAGTGTGTGGTGAGTCGACAGGCGGAGTCCTGGACTTCTGCAGCATCTATCGTTTCTTCGACGATCTGCTCGGGAGCAGCGGCGTCGCCGACGGGACGGACTGGCTGGCGTTCGCACTGGCCGGGTTTGTCCTGGCTTTCATCGTGATCAACGCCGTAGTGGGGGCCACGGCGCTGTACACGTGGTTCGAAAGGCGGACCCTGGGCAGGTTCCAGGCCAGGCTGGGTCCTAACCGGTGGGGCCCGTTCGGGTTGCTGCAGCCGATGGCCGACCTCGTCAAGCTGATGACCAAAGAGGACACTGTTCCCGAGGGCGCCGACCGTCCGGTCTTTCACGTGTCACCGGTACTGTTCGCCGTCCCCACACTGGTGGTCCTCGCCGTCATCCCTTTCGGCGACAACTCTTTCCTGGGAAAGCTCAACATCGGCGTGCTGTTCGTTCTTGGGATAACGTCCGTCAACTCCATCGTCATCTTCATGGCCGGGTGGGCATCGCGCAACAAGTACGCCATGTTCGGCGCAATGCGGGGCGTCGCGCTGCTGGTCAGCTACGAAGTGCCCATGGCCCTGTCGGTGACCGGCGTGCTCATAGTGGCCGGATCTATGTCGCTGTTCGATATCGTCGAGGCGCAGCGCGTGCCCTTCCTGCTGGTCCAGCCGCTGGCGTTCCTGGTCTTCATGATCGCGAGCCTTGCGGAGATCAGCCGCGCGCCCCTCGACCAGATCGAGGCCGAGTCGGAGCTGGGCTCCGGTTATCACACCGAGTACAGCGGCATGAAGTTCGGGATATTCCAGCTCATCGAGTTCATGGCGCCGCTGGTGACGGCGCTGATCATAACGACCGTGTTCCTGGGTGGCACCCGCGGCTTCGATCCGGTGCCCGGGCAGATCTGGTTCCTGGTCAAGGTCTTCGGCGTCGTGTTCATCATGTTGTGGACCCGAGCCACGTGGCCGAGACTCAGAGTGGACCAGATCATGGGCCTGGCCTGGAAAGCGCTCTTCTTCATGGCCATCATCAACATGTTCCTGGTGGCCGTCGAGGTCCAGCTCCTGCAGGACGACACTGGGAAGCTCACCACCGACGACATGTGGCTTATGGCGGCCATCAACTGGGTCGTGGCCGTCACGGCTGTGGTTTTGATCGCTAACCTGATGGGCCAACGGAGACTGGCGCAACCGACTCCGGTGCCGTCCCCCCTGGCTGACATGACGGCGGAGGCCGACTGACCTATGTACGGATTTGGGATGCTCAAAGGCCTGACCGTCACCATGAAGAACTTGGTGCTGCCTGGCCGTATGTTCACGGTGCACCAGTATCCGAGCAGGAAGATCGGCCTGCTCGGCCTTGCCAAACAGGCCGACTCGAACCCCGTATCGTTCGCGCTCAAGCGGCCCGGCGATGCGGCGAAGGCACTGATGGGCCTCGCGACGGTCGAGGACCGCCTTCCCCAGCACCCGCGGTTCCGCGGCGAGGAGTTCTCCTGGTACGAGGACCGGTGCACCGGATGCGCTAGCTGCGCTAAGTACTGCCCCCTCGGCATCATCAAGATCGTGACGCATCCCAGCAGAGAGTCGCTTCCCGAGGGCGACAAGTACGCCATCGACGTCTTCGACATAGATATCGGCCGGTGCATGTTCTGCGGCCTTTGCGTCGAGGCTTGCCCCTACGATGCCATCCACATGGGCAGTGGCTTCGAGGAGGGCCGGTACCAGAGAGAGGACCTTGTCGTCACCGTGGACCGGTTGCGTGCTGCCCCGAAACGGCCCAGCACATGGTTCCGCCCGCAGCTTGAGTCGACAAGCTACGATCCGCGAAAAGGCTCGGAGCGCACGTGGGACGACGTGGGACGGCATGAGGAGCCGAGCGTTGAGGACCAGACCGAGAGGTGGGCGAAGCGATGACGCTGGGCCAGGGCACCGAAGCCTCGCTTATAACCGACATCGTATTCTGGGCCATTTCGGTCTCCACCATTGTCGCCGCCTTAGCGGTGGTGCAGCTCAGAGACCTGTTCAGGGCCGCGCTCTTCCTCATCGTAGCGTTTCTGGGGGTTGCGGGGCTCTTCGTGCTCATGCGCGCGGAGTTTCTGGCGGCGGTCCAGGTGCTGATCTACGTAGGCGCCATCTCAGTGCTCATAATCTTCGCCATCCTGATGACGAGGGACGTCGAAGAGGGGAGCCCGTCCAACCGCGGGCGAATCCCAATCGGTATCGTCGCGGCGCTATTCGCCGCGGCCGCCATCTTTGTGGCCGTGGGCACCGACTGGCTGCTGCTGGAGCCGGCGATCGGCGACGGCCGGCTGGGTGACGGTGTCGTAGAGCGGGTGGGCGATGTCTTCGGCAACACGATTCCGCAGATGGGCCGCCTCCTGATTCGCGAGTTCGTTCTCGCCTTCGAGATAGCCTCCGTCGTGCTGCTGGCGGCCATCATTGGGGCACTGGCCCTGGTCAGGGAGCGGTGACGGCGTGACCCTCGAGAACGTACTGATAGTCGCCGCGATCATCTTCTCGATCGGGCTCTATGGCGCGCTGTCCAAACGGAACGCCATCACGGTGCTCATGAGCATCGAGCTGATGTTCAACGCCGTCAACATCACCGCCGTGGCGCTGTCCCGATACGTACTCCCGTCGTCGTTCCGGACCGGGTCCGCGGAGGCCTTGCCGCAGTTCTTGCTCACCGGCCAGGTGTTCGCCGTCTTCATCATAACGGTGGCCGCCGCCGAGGTGGCGCTGGGCCTGGCGATCGTCATCGCGATATTCCGCAGCCGGCAGTCCGTGTTCGTCACAGACGCCAGCGAGATGCGGAAGTAGAGGCTCGTTGACGTGTGGGTCGACTACCGTAAGGCGCCGAACTTGATGATCGCGGAGATGTGGAAGGACGTGCTGGAGGGAGATGGCCTCCCGACCAAGATCCTGCCGGAGGGGGACGTTCTGGACTGGTCTGAGCGGGCGCCTTTCAGGGTGCTGGTGCCCAAGGGGAGAGAGCACGTGGCCGACGAGATCTTGAGGAAACTGTAGATGATCCCCGAGCCCGCGGTTTGGCTCATACTGTTCCTTCCGATCACCTCTTTCGTCGTAATCGCGTTCGTCGTTCGCCCATTCTTCAACCGGTTTGCGGTGGTCGCCGGACCTCTCACGATTCTGGCTATAACCACGTCGCTGGCTCTGTCGGCCCGGGCCCTGGCCTCCGTCGTCACCGAAGGGGCCGTGGAGTGGGCCGCGCACGACTGGCTCGTCATCGGGGCGTTCAACTTCGGCGTGGGCATTCTGCTGGACCCCTTGACGGCGGTGATGCTGGTGGTCGTAACCGGCGTCAGCCTCATGGTCCAGGTCTACTCCCTTGGATACATGAAGGGAGACCCTGGGTTCGCTCGCTACTACGCCTACATGTCGCTGTTTACAGCATCGATGATCGGGCTGGTGCTGGCCAGCAACATCGTTCAGCTGTTCGTTTTCTGGGAGCTGGTCGGGCTGTGCTCGTACCTGCTCATAGGGTTCTGGTACCACCGCCCTGCTGCAGCCGCTGCAGCCAAGAAGGCGTTCATAGTCACTCGCATCGGCGACTTCGGTTTCCTTCTGGCCATCCTCTATCTGTTCTTTCATGCCGGCGTATTTTCGGCGCAGGGCCTCGACGCGCTGTCCATAACCGATACTTACAAGGCCGTGGCCATGGGAGGCGTGCTGGCGTCCGGAGCCGTGACCTGGATAGCGGTCGGTATCTTCGCCGGCGCGGTCGGCAAGTCGGCTCAGTTCCCGCTGCACACCTGGCTGCCCGACGCGA
>CAZGRI010000093.1:0-6684 GCA_964528205.1 uncultured Dehalococcoidia bacterium
TCGTCGGAATTCCGGGGCTCGGCGTCTTCTCACGGGACTGGCATCCGTCGGCATTCTCCGAGGTCACCATGGTCGAGATAAACGGCATCACCCGCATCGGCGTCGCCACCTGTTTGCCGGGCGACGTAGTGCTCGGGACCATGTCCGGCGTCATATTCATCCCACCTCACCTGGCGGAGGAGGTGGTCGACTACTCGGAGGACACGAGAGCTCACGACGAGTTCGGACAGCAGCGCATCGCAGAGGGAGTCTACACCCCCGGCGAGGTGGACCGTGTGTTCTCGGACGAGATGGAGAAGGACTTCCAGCAGTGGCGGGCCAGCCGCGACCGGTAGGGGCTACCGTTCTGCCGGCCGGCCCGCAAAGGAGAGAGCCAGGAGGCGGGCTCTCGGAGCTTTCGCTAGTCGAAAATGGCGAGGCTGATTCCCAGATCGTCCACCGCCTCGTCTACGAAGTCGGGGGCCAAGTCCAGCAGCCGGGGGGCCTCTCGCAGTATAGTCCCCGCGACTGGGGTCTCGTCGATCGACTCGATGAACCCCTCGTTTATGGCCGGACCTGCCAGCGGTAGGCCCACCGACCAGACGCCGACCATCAGGGCCAGGCCCAGTACGGCGCCTGCCGTGCCGTCCAGCCAGCCGAGGAAGATGAGCTTCAGGAAACGGCGGAGCAGCCCGCCCACGAAGATCGCGACGGCCGCCGTGGCAAGTGCCACGATCAGGAAGCTGAAGGCGTAGGCCAGGTCCGGCTCGGACACATACTCAGCTATGTACGGCGTTACCCGGGTGGCGCTGTAGCCGGCGAGGACGATACCCCCGCCCAGGCCCACCAACCCCATCCCTACCCTGACCATCCCCACGCGCCAGCCAATGTACGCGGCCACGAGTGCGGTTGCGACTATCACGACGTCCAGTATGCTGATCATCTTGCTCCTCCCGTTACCGACCGTTTAACGACTGTGTCTCGGCCTTGATGACAACCATGGTCGTACAACTGGGGAGGATTTACCTGAAGCCGGCGTAGCCAGCACCTGAAAAAAGTCTGAAACCTGGGGGCTGGCCTAGTAGGGGTACGAGGGGCAGCTGGGCAATCGGGCGGTTTCGCGTACGGAGGGAGGTCGGCTTGTGTGAGACCTTTCAACCTCACCCCTTGACGTCCCCTCTCCGCGGCGGAGAGGGGACGCTCTCAACCACGAATCGCACATTGATCTGGCAGGGGTGAGGTTGAACCCGTCCCACACAAGGGACGGGGTTTGTCACGTACTCATCTGGGCCGCTGGCAGCCGACCACGAATCGGGACACGGGTAAGCCAATGCCCGTGCATGGTACGATGGCGCCACAGAGGCAGAATGAGAATACTCGCGCTGGACATCGGCACCGGCACGCAAGACATACTGCTGTTCGACTCGTCGAGGACGATCGAGAACTGCATCAAGATGGTCATGCCCGCGCCCACGGTCATCGCCGCAGACCGGATTCGCCGGGCCACCGAAGCCGGCAAGCCCCTGGCCCTGACCGGAGTGAACATGGGTGGCGGGCCGGTCACGCAGGCGATAACGGACCACGTTCGGGCGGGCCTGCCCGTCTACGCCACCGTGGAGGCCGCCACGACCTTCGACGACGACATGGAGATCGTCAAGTCGATGGGGGTGTCCCTGCTGAGTGCGGACGAGATCGAGGCTCTGAAGAGGGCCGCCAGGGTGGAGCTGCGGGACCTGGACCTCGACATGGTGCGCCGCTCCCTCGACTCGTTCGAGGCCGGCAGCGAGTGGGACGCCGTCGCCGTCGCGGTGTTCGACCACGGCGACTCCCCGCCGGGGTACTCGGACCGGAAGTTTCGCTTCGACCACCTCAGGCGGCAGCTCGAGCAGGGGGACCGGCAGCTCACCGAGTTCTGCTACCTCTGGCACGAGGTGCCCGAATACATGACCCGCATGGCAGCGGTCGCGGAGTGTGCCGAACCGGCTACGCCTCTTCTGCTGATGGACACCGCTGAGGCCGCGGTGCTGGGTGCACTGGAGGACCGGCGGGTCGCGTCTGCACAGTGCAAGGTCGTGGCCAACCTGGGGAACGACCACACGCTGGCGTTTCACCTCCACGGCTCCAGGATACAGGGGCTGTTCGAGCACCATACGGGAGAACTGACGCCGCAAAAGCTCGAGTCGTATCTACGTGGTCTTACCAGGGGAGAGCTCGACGGGCAACGGGTCTGGGAGGACCATGGTCACGGGGCCATAACGCTGGACGGCGGAGAGGACATCGGATTCCTGTCGGCCACCGGGCCGCTACGCCATATGCTGGAGGGCTCGACCCTGCAGCCCTACTTCGCGGTGCCCTACGGGGACATGATGCTTGCGGGCGCCTTCGGCCTGGTGAGGGCCTGGGCCGAGAAGCACGAGCCCTGGCGCGACGAGATCTCCCACGCGCTCAGGACCGGCGCCGGTGGGGCCGTCCACGGCCATCACTGAGGGTCTCCCTCCCTGCCGGCATTGCCGGTTGACGGTGACACGCAACTCGCCGGCACGATCCACAAAGACGAAGTGGTCGCGGTGTGCGACCGGAGAACCAGATGGGCGGAGCCGTCACTGCCGGCGAGTCTGAGGCTGCCGAACAGTCATATCGGTGGGTGATGCTGGCGGGCCTCTGGCTCGCATACACCTCTTTTGGCGTGGTTAGTGGCGGTATCCCACCTCTCATCGGGCCGGTCAGCGAGGACCTCAACCTGAGCCGCTCGGCCATGGGGACCGTGCTGGGCGCCTGGCCTCTGGTCTACATTGCAGCCGCCGTCCCCGCCGGGGCCTTGATAGACCGCTTCGGGTTACGGCGCTCCCTCGCCGCCGGGATCGTCCTGATCGCCCTCTCGGGGCTGCTGAGATCGGTTGCGGTCAACTACGGCACCCTGTTCCTGGCGGTCGCCATCTTCGGCCTGGGAGGACCCTTCGTCTCCATCGGAGCGCCAAAGCTCATCGCCACATGGTTCGGTCAGCGCGATCGCGGTCTGGCGATGGGCATCTATATGACCGCTTCATCTGTCGGACGCATCATGGCGCTGGCAACGGCCAACAGCGTCCTCATGCCTCTATATGGATCGAGCTGGCGGCTTACCCTGGCCACATACGGGGTTGTGGCATTGGCCGCCGGGGCGATCTGGTGGGTCCTGGCCAGGGACCCTCAACGATCCAGTGACCCTCTGCAGGCCTCGGACACAGCCAACGCTTCCAGCCTGGACGTGTTTGTTCTCCTGCTCCGGAGCCGGATTGTACAGGTGATCCTGGTCTTGAGCGTCGGCTCGTTCCTCTTTAGCCATGGCATGAACAACTGGCTTCCTGAAATCCTCCGCGACGGCGGAATGACCGCGGCGGAGGCGGGGTACTGGGCAGCCTTACCTGTCGTGGTCGGGATCGGGGCCACACTTATCATTCCTCACCTGGCGACGCCCGCTCGCCGCATACCGATGTTGATCGGGATTTTTCTCGTTGCGGGAGCTGCCGCGTTGATGGTCGGCACCACGACGGGCGTTCCTGTCATCCTGGGACTGTTCCTTCTCGGAGCCGCCGGCAGAGGCATCATGCCCATAATCATGCTGACCCTGATGGAGGCTCGCCAGGTCGGTCCTCAGCACATGGGGGCCGCCGGAGGACTGTACTTTGCGGCCGGAGAGATCGGCGGCGTAGCCGGTCCCGTGCTGGTGGGGGTGGTCGCAGACCTGACCGGCGGGTTCCTGGGCGGACTTCTCATGCTGACCGGCCTGTGTGTTGCCCTCGCCTCGCTCTCCCCGGCGCTTAGACCCGCCGTACGCGCCGATCGCTAGGTGTCCCGGCTGGTGCATAGGAAACAGGGCTGTGCGTGGGGCCCTCTCACGGGGCGAGCGCTATGAGCACCAGGCCGACGATGATCAGACATGAGCCCAGAATGCGCCCTCGGCCAAAGGCCTCCCTTAGAACGATGACGCCCAGCAGCACTCCCATCACAATGCCCACCTCTCGGGCCGCGGATACATAGCTCACGCGGGAGAACTGGAAGGCTGTCAGCACCAGTCCGTATGCCAGGAACAGCAGTCCGGAGACGACGACGATCCGGCCGGCGGACCTTCCCCATTCGGCGCTCAGCGTCGCCATACCCTTCGTCCGCAGCATGTACGGCGCGAGGAGAAGGGCGGTGCCGAGGGACATCAGGTACATGTAGGTGAACGGATTGACGTACCGGACACCGACCTTGTCCCAGACCGTGTAACCGGCGATAACGAGCCCTGTAAGCAGCGCGTAACGGGTCCCGGTGTCGCTGAGCAGCCCGAACGGGTCCCGGAGAATCTGAGACATTTGCCCCCACCAGTACACGGTGTATATGCCGAGGACCACGACCACGATCCCTCCCAATGCCATGGGAGAGATATCCTCGCCCAGCAGCAGGACGGCCAGGACCGGGACCACCATCGGCCCCATGCCCCTGGAAATGGGGTACACCGTGGAGAGGTCGGCGTGCTGATAGCCACGCCCGAGAAACAGGAAATACGCCGAGTGGGCCAGCGACGTGCCCAGAACGAACCACCAGCCCGGGTACTCGATCGGGTACCGCCAGAGCAGGACCAACGCCAGTGGGAACAAGAAGACGGCGATGGAGACCAGCGACCACCAGATGAACTCCTCCTGGCTTTCACCTCGCTTGAAGAGGAAGTTCCAGCCGGCATGGGCCACGGCTGACAGAAGGACCAGACCCAGGGCGAGGCCGGTCACGAGGACCGAAGACCCGCGGGTGGCAGGATGGGGCCGGAACCTCGGACGACGTGTCTCACGATGATACGATGGCTGTCGCCCAATGCCGGTACTGGCCAATACAGATGTCGGCTGCAGAGAACAAGCGAGTCGATGATACAGCTTGCCCCACGCCCGCGCCATAGGCGGTCATTACTTCACGGGAACGGCAAGCCACTGCACCGGAACCCCCAACAGGAAGCCCCCAGGCGGAGCCGTAAACGGCCCGCGGGAACTTTTGACCCGACATATACGTCTGTATTATTGAGCGCAGAAAATCGAAGCGCTCACCATCTCGGAAACAGAACCAGTGTAGGGAGGTCGGAACATGAGACTCGGACGAATCAGAGGTATGGGGAGAATCGGCATCGTAGCGGGCCTGGCCGCGCTGGCGGTCATCGGGGTCGCGTGCAGCACCAACGGCGAAGCGGCGCCGGCGTCCAATAACGTCGGCGGCACGGGGTCGGCGACGGAGGTCCGTGCGCCCTCGTCGGTTTCGCCTGCAGGGTCCGGCTCGGCGCAGGTAAGCGGACAGGTAGGCCAGTCGGGGCCGGCCGGCATATGGGTCACCGGGCTGGGCAGTATTGAACTGACACCCGACCTGGCGCTGCTCAACGTCGGGGTCGAGACCTTCGGAGACTCGGTCGCCCAGGCCCGGGAGCAGGCGGCGACGTCCATGGACGCCATCGTCAAGACCCTCAAGGACATGGGAATCGCCGACCGGGACATCCAGACGCGGTTCTTCAACATATCGCCTCAGTACGAGTACCAGGAGGTCGTGGTCTCAGGGCGTCGACAGGGTAAGCAGGTCCTGGTTGGCTACCGCGTAAACAACTCGGCCTCGGTCAAGGTCAGGGACATGGATGCCATCGGGGCCACCATAGACGCAGTCGCAGGGGCCGGTGGTGACGCCGCGAGAATCGACGGCGTCAGCTTCACCGTCGAGGATACCGATCCCTTCATGGACGACCTTCGTGAGATGGCTATCGCGGACGCCCTGGCCAAGGCCCAGGACTTCGCAGACCTGACTGGGGTGTCACTGGGCCGGCTCGCCTACATCACGGAGCTCGGCGGCGCGTCGCCGGTCGTGCAGAAGGTCCAGGCGCAGTCCTTCGCGCTCGAGCGGGCGATGGCGGCGCCGTCTCCCATCAGCGCCGGAGAGCTCGAGCTTACCCTCAGCGTTCAGGCCGCTTTCGGCATCGACTAAGTCCAGCCACAGGCTACGAAGCAAAAGACGGGCGCTCCGCTCCGGAGCGCCCGTCTTTTGTTAGCCAAAGGGTAGGCCTGGGAATAGGCGCGGACTCTCAGGGGAGCGGAACGGATGACCTCACCTCCTTTGCGTTCCCCCTCTCCGCAGCCGCAGAGAGGGGGCGATGCAGACCAACGACTTGCGCTGTTCTACATGGGGGTGAGGTTCGGCTCCCTCACTCGGACTCTCTAGGTCGTGGGCAGCGGAGCGGTGTCGCCGGTCTCGTGCTGCCAGATGCGGACCCTCGCGGCCATGTCTCTCACGCGGTCTATGTGCGCCGGATCGTCGTATAGATTGTTCATCTCGTGGGGATCGGCGTTCAGATCGTAGAGCTCGCACTGGTCTCCGGCGCACAGGTTCAGCTTCCACCGGTCCGGCGTGATGACCGATCGCCAGGGCAGGGCCAGCATACGGTTGATCTCGTTGCTGCCCAGGAATCTGTCTGGGACCTCTTCGCTTGTGCCGTTCCACTGGACGAAGACATCGTTGTCCTTCAGGTCCGACTGACCCAGCAGCACCGACTTAAGGCTCTTTCCCTGAAGGGCGTCGGGGACATCCTCGCCGACCAGGTCGAGGAGGGTCGGGACCAGGTCTACGTGCCCGGCGCTGCCCTCGATCATGTTCCGCTCTTTCCCGAGCCACGGCACTCTCATCATGAGGGGGACCCTGGACGCTTCCTCGTAGAAG
>CAZGRI010000094.1:0-6646 GCA_964528205.1 uncultured Dehalococcoidia bacterium
CAGGCCGTTGCACAAAGTAGCGTTCAACTTCGGCGGTCTCAGCATCGCCGCTTTCGTCGCCAGCGCCGCGTATGTCGCTGCCGGTGGACACCATCCATCCGAGAGTCTGGTGTCAGACCTATCGCCGACGGTCATTGCGGCGATCGTGTACTTCTTCACCAATACACTCACCATCGCCGGCGCGGTGAACATATCTTCCGGGCAACCGGTTCTCGAGTTCTGGAATTCAAATCAGCGCTGGTTTTCTCTGTACTACGTAGGCCTGGCGCTTGGCGCGCTGTTGGTGGCCACCACCTTCGACCGTGGCGACAACCTGGGATTCCTTCTCTTCATCCCGGCGCTGGCTGTTCCCTGGACCTTCACTCGTCTGTGCGTGATCAGAGCGAAGGAGCTCATGGAGAAGAGGCGTCGCGTTCAACAGCTGAACGTACTGCAGCGGGTGGGCTCGAAGGCGAATAGCTCCCACGGCCTGGAGGAGATCCTGGACACCGTGCTGAACGGCGCCCAGGAGCTCTCGCACGCGGACGCGCTGGCAGTGTTCCTAAGACCCAAGTGCGGGAAACGGCTGCAGATCGCGTCCCAGGTCGGGCTTGACGACAACCCGCGTGTTACCCAGGAGCCGCGTGTCGATGAGGTGGACCTGGAGGGCTTCCAGGGGGACGCGCCGATCATAACGAAGTCAAAGCATCTTCTGCCCTTCGAGCCGTCTGGTGACGGCAGCGAGGCGACCGATCCCGCGGCGGTCTACCTGCCACTGCGAGTGGAGGACCGGCTCATCGGCGCTATCGGCCTGTACTTCGAGGGCGATCCCGGACAGTCCGGGGAGGACCTCAAGCTGCTTGGCGCCCTCGGTGAGTACGCCACCGCGGCCGCCGATCGACAGGACAAATCCAACGAACTTGAGATCTCGAGAAAAAGGGTCTTCCAAAACCAGGAGGCTGTGAAGAAACAGGTCTCCGGATCGCTGCACGGCCCGGTGCAGACCAGGCTGCTGGTCGTCTGGCACCGACTGGGTCAACTGGAAGCGGAGATGGAGGACCGGTCCGGCGTGGAGCTGCGTCACACGGAAGAGACGGACACGATAGCCTGAGGGCTGGAGAGGTGTGGGAATGAAGCCGACAAAGATCGAGTCGATCGAGACCATCCTGTGGGAGCGGTGGCTGCTGGTGAGGGTCTACTGCGAGGACGGAACTGTCGGAATCGGCGAGGCCGGGGTCCACGGCTGGCAGCGGCCCACCGAGACGATGGTCCAGGTCTGCAAGCCCTACCTCATTGGACAGGACCCGGCCCGCATCGAGCATCACTACCAGTTCCTGTATCGCAACTCCCACTTCATGGGGTCGATCATAAACGGGGCGTTGTCCGCCATCGACATCGCCCTGTGGGACATCAAGGGAAAGCGTCTCGACGTACCGGTCTACGACCTTATGGGTGGAAAGACCCGGGACAGGGTCCGCTGCTACATGCACGTCGACGGCGACACCCCGGAGGAGCTCGCCGAGGACGCCAGGAAGCGGGCGGACGAGGGGTTCACGGCGCTACGGTTCAGCGCGTTCGCACCCGAGTTCTGGCTGCACAAATCGTACTCCGAATGGACCAACGCCGCAGTGGCCAGGGTGGAGGCCGTGAGGGAGACGGTGGGGAGCGATATCGACATCTGCGTCGAGATCCACCGGGAGATGAACCCGGCGGAGTCCATAGCGTTCGGCCGCAGGCTGGAGCCGCTGCACCCCTACTTCTACGAGGACCCCATGTTGCCTGACAGCCCCGCGTTGATGGCCGACATCAAGCAGCTCTGCAACCTGCCGATAGCGACTGGAGAGAGGTTCACGACCATCTACGAGTTCCAGCAGCTCCTGGAGAACAGGGCCTGCGCCTTCGTTCGACCGGACCTGTGTCTGTGCGGGGGACTTTCCGGGTGCAAGAAAGTGGCGGCCATGGCCGAGGCGCATCACGTCAAAGTGATACCGCATAACCCTCTCAGTCCCGTCAGCACGGCGGCGTGCGTCCAGCTTGACGCATGCATCCCCAACTTCGCTCTCCAGGAGTATACGGGCGAGTCGGAGCCGCCGAAGAGCGATCTGCTGGTCGAACCCCTCCGGCTGGAGGACGGGTACCTGGTGGTGCCGGAAGGTCCGGGACTCGGCATAGAGATCAATGAGTCGGCGATAGCGAAGCACCCGTTTCAGGACAAGGTACTCGAAACGCCCATCGCGCTGGACGGCTCGGTCGCGGACCGGTAGACGCAGGGCAGGGGAGACCGGTCAGCACATGCCGTGGGTTGCCCCTGGTTTGACGGCCGCGGGCTAAGGGTCCGAGCTTGCGAGCTCGAGGGCATGCCCGAAAGCGTCGAACAGCTCGTCCACGCTCTTGCGCAGCAGTGTCGTATTGACGTGGAGCAGGGTGCTCCCCTCCCAGGTGTTCTCGGGGTAGACAAAGACCGACCTCTCGGCCAGCGACGACGCCAGCGCATCGGCGTCTATGCCGGCCGAGAGCTCCATCGGGAATATGTTGGAGCCGTGCTCGAAGGGGCGTATCGCGATCCCCGGAAGAGCGTTCAGCCTGTCGAACAGGTCCGCGGCCCGCGCCATCGCCTCGGCGAACCGCTCCTCGAATCCCTCCGTGCCCTTCAATGCCAGGCCGGCGATCAGTGCCGACGACGCCAGCCCGGACCCGAACATGCGGCGGTCGTGATACAAGTCCCGCATAAACTCGGCCGTGCCGGCGAGTATTCCCCCGAAAGGTGCTCCGAAGTACTTGTAGAGCGAGACGTACACCGTGTCGAACAACGAGGCGTACCCGGCGGGAGCCCTGCCGTCGGCCGCCGCCATCATGAACAACCGCGCCCCGTCGAGATGCGTAGGTATGCCTCGGTCGCGGCACAGGTCCGTGATCGCCTGCATCGCTCCGTAGGGCACTGTCTGCCCCGCCTGCCGCCTGACAGGCGACTCCACCATCACCGCCCCGACCGAGTTCGCTACGCGTCCCGTGGCTGCATGTTCCAGCGCGGCCTCCAGCTCCTCGACGGTGAATGACGGCAGTCCTTTGCCCAGGGGCACCAGGTTGATCCCGCTTAAGACACTTACCGAGTCGCCGGTGTCGTTGTAGAGATGGCTCTGCTCCTGGACAACCGCCCGTGGCCTCGATCCGCAATGTCTCCTGATAGCCAGGTGATTGGCCAGTGTTCCGGTGGGAAAGAACATGGCCGACTCTTTGCCGAGCGTCCCGGCGATGTGACGCTCCAGCTTCTCCACCGTGCCACCCCGCGAGAAGTCATCGGGCTCGTAGCCGGTCTCGTCGTGGTACTCCCGCATGCGCTCGATCATGTCGCCTGGGAGCTTTGGCTCGCCATCGCCCCTGAACACCACCGCGTCGGGCGCCGTGTCAGACGCCGCCGGGTGCTGCTCGCCAGCCAGGACACCGGTTGTTGCAGAGTCAGGGTCGGACACTCTTGCTCCTCCTAGACGATGTTCGGCACCGGCATCGGGCACAGTGGCGATGGTAATGTCGCCGTTGGGTGCTGTCAACGGACTCTGTTAGGATGAGCGCGTCCAGCGGCACATGGACGCCGGGCGGAGCGGGAGACGAGGGAACACCTGCAATGGCGGAAACGGTACCGGTCGTACTTGGCATCGACGTGGGGACTACCGCGATCAAGGCCGTGCTGGTAGCGGACACCGGCGCGGTGATCGCGGAGGAAGAGGCCATCCAGGAGGTCTCGATTCCGAGACCGGCATGGGCCGAACAGGACCCGGAGACGTGGTGGAAAGGCACTCGGTCCGCGGTTGCCGCCGTCATTGCCGGGTTCCGAGGCCGCTCACAAGCCGTTGAGCTCAGGGCGGTCGGGCTCTCCGGCCAGATGCACAGCTCCGTGTTCCTCGACCCAAACGGGCAGGTCATCCGGCCGGCGTTGCTCTGGTCCGATGGGCGTACCACGTCCCAGTGCCGGGAGATAACTGATACCGTCGGCCTGCACGGCCTCCGGCGGATGGTGGGCAATCTCGCGCTTGAGGGGTTCACCGCTCCCAAGGTGCTCTGGCTGCGTGAAAACGAGCCCGAGAACTTCGAGCGTCTCAGGACGCTGCTGCTACCCAAAGACTACATCCGCTACCGGCTCACTGGCGAGGTCGCCACGGAGCCTTCTGACGCCTCCGGAACGCTCCTGTTCGATGTCCGAGAGCGCATATGGTCGAGCGAGATGACGGCTGCCCTGGGCCTGTCGGAGGATGTCCTACCCAGAGTAGTGGAGTCGACCGAGGAGTCGGGATTGGTCACCGGCTTGGTCGCCGGCGACCTGGGTATTCCGGCGGGCATGCCCGTTGTCGGAGGCGGCGCCGACAACGCCGCAGGCGCCGTGGGGAACGGCGTCGTGTCGGAGGGTCGCGTCCAATCGAGCATCGGGACCTCGGGCGCCATGGTGACGCCGACCGGTCGGGCGGAGCCTGACGAGCATATGCGTCTGCACACCTTCTGCCACGCCGTTCCAGACCTGTGGTACGTGATGGGAGTAGTCCTATCGGCCGGAAACTCACTCCGGTGGCTGCGCGACGTGCTTCTGCCCTCGTGGGACGGGGATGCCTATGGCCTGCTGAACGCTGAGGCGAAGTCGGCTCCGCCTGGGAGCGACGGGCTCCTCTTCCTGCCGTACCTCGGCGGCGAGCGCACACCTCACAACGACACCGCAGCCCGCGGGGTCTTCTTCGGACTGCACCTGGGACACACCCGTGCGCACATGGTCCGTGCGGTCATGGAGGGCGTCTGTTTCGCCTTACGGGACTCTCTCGAGCTGATGAGGTCGCCCGGCGAGCCGGTCGACGAGGTCCGGGCCATCGAGGCCGACGTGTTCGGGGTCCCGGTCACCACGCTGGGACCGGCCACCGGACCGGCCTACGGCGCGGCCATCCTGGCGGCGGTCCATGCGGGCTTCGCCGGCTCGGTGGCTGAAGCCGCCGACGGCTGGCTTCGCGTCGAGAGCACCGTCGAGCCGGACCCGGAGCGCGTGCGTGTTTACGACGGGAGCTACGAGAGGTACCGCCGGCTCTACCCGAGCCTCAAGGCCCGCTTCGCGGAGTCCGGGCAGGGCGCTTAGCAGCATCGGTCTACCTTCGTGAGGGTCATCGGCCCGACGCCGTCAGGACCTCGTGGGCGGGACCCGCAATCAGGTCTACCCATGTCGCGTACATCAAACCCGACGGATGCAGCCCGTCCACCGCCAACAGGACGACTCTGCCCAACGTTCTCATGATGTGTTGCGTTGAGTGCGTCTGAATGAAGAATTGGTTCCTTGACACCAAATGAGGCCGGCCATAGAATCCTGTCGTTCGAGAGTGACCGCACGCCTGGCAGGCCCGCGGTCCACAGGCTAAACAAGAGGAGATTCTTCATGCGTATAGGCACCGGAAAGCACACCTACGAGTGGATCGACAACTGGGCAAAGGTCCCCGAGAGCGAGAGCGCCCGGGCCGGCTGGGCGCACACCGACGTCGTCGTGACGGAGTCGGGCGACATCATTACGTATCATCAGGGCGACCCCACGGTACTGGTGTTCGACAAGGACGGCAACCTCCTGCGCTCGTTCGATACTGGGCTGAGCGAGGGCCACGGGATGACGCTGGTCAGGGAGGGAGGGTCCGAACACCTCTGGATAGCGGACCCCGGGGCCAAGAGAGACCCTAGCGCGGTGTACGAGTACGAGCCCAGTGTGAACCAGGGCCGGAAGGGCCAGGCGGTCAAGATGACCCTGGACGGACAGACGCTCCTGACGCTCCAACGACCGGGCATAGATGCGTACAAGGACGGCACGTTTTCCGCCACGGCTGTGGCCGTCTACGAGGAGCGCTCTGGAGGGAACGGCGACGTGTGGGTCGCGGACGGATACGGTGAGAGCTACGTGCACCGGTACGATAGGTCGGGCAACTACGTCTCCAGCATCAACGGCGAGGAGGGCAGGGCAGGGCAGGGCGGTTCAACTGCCCTCACGGTGTCTGGATTGACACACGCAAAACGGAGCCGGAGCTGTACGTGGCCGACCGCGGCAACGGCAGGGTCCAGGTCTACGACCTGGACGGCGTGTTCAAGCGCGCCTTCGGTTCGGACTTCTTCACCACACCCAGCGCCTTCGCCGCCTACGGTGACGACATGATAGTGGCTGAGCTCCAGGCCAGGCTCACGGTGATCGACGTCGACGACAGGCTTGTGGCCTATCTGGGCGAGAACCCATCGGTGGTCGAGGTCGATGGCTGGCCCAACAACAAGAACGATCAAGGGAAGCCAATCCGCACCAAGCTGCTGGAGCCCGGCAAATTCCATGCCCCCCACGGCATCGCGACCGACGCCGACGGCAACATCTACGTCGCCGAGTGGGGCATAGGCGGCCGGTACGAAAAGCTGGCGAAGGCTTAGGCGCTTGCCTCACCCCCATTCCCCCTCTCCATACTTGGGGCTGAGGTTCGCCGGAATCCACACGTGAGTCCTCCGCACCTAGCCCCGGTGGTCATCGTGGAGTACGACGCCCGGTGGCCGCGTATGTTCGCGGAGGAGAGCGCCAGAATCCGCTCGGTTCTGGGCGATAAGCTCGTCGCGCTGGAACACGTCGGCAGCACCGCGGTGCCGGGCCTCGCCGCCAAGCCCATCATCGACATACTCG
>CAZGRI010000095.1:0-6588 GCA_964528205.1 uncultured Dehalococcoidia bacterium
TGTCGTGGACGGTCTTGCGGATTCCCTGGGGGGTGATCCCGTGCTCCCTGTTGTGCGCCTCCTGGATGCCCCGGCGGCGCTCCGTCTCGTCGATGGCCCGCTTCATCGAGTCGGTGACCACGTCGGCGTACATTATGACCTGTCCGTCGACGTGCCGCGCCGCCCTGCCGGTGGTCTGGATCAGGGCCGTCGTGGACCTTAGATAGCCCTCCTTGTCGGCGTCCAGTACGGCTACCAGGCTGACCTCCGGTAGGTCCAGCCCCTCGCGGAGCAGGTTGATACCGACGACGACGTCGTACACTCCAAGCCGGAGATCGCGCAGGATCTCGCTGCGCTCCAGAGTGTCGATCTCCGAGTGAAGGTAGTGCGTCTTGACGCCCATCTCCCTGAGGTAGTCGGCCAGCTCCTCGGCCATGCGCTTGGTGAGGGTCGTGACCAGACACCTCTGGCCCTTCTGAACGCGGACGTTGATCTGGTGCATCAGGTCGTCGATCTGGCCCTTTGTCGGCTTGACCTCGATGATGGGGTCGGTCAGACCCGTCGGCCGGATCACTTGCTCTATCGTCCGCTGGCCGTGCTCGTACTCATACGGGCCGGGAGTCGCCGACACGTAAACCGCCTGATTGACGCGCTCCTCGAACTCGCCGAAGGACAGGGGCCGGTTGTCCAACGCCGACGGCAGGCGGAAGCCGTACTCCACCAGCGTCTCCTTCCGGGACCGGTCTCCGAAGTACATCCCCCTGATCTGCGGAAGGGTCATGTGAGACTCGTCGACGAACAGCAGATAGTCCTCGGGGAAGTAGTCCAGCAAGGTGTACGGGGAGCTGCCGGCGGTGCGCCGGGCCAGATGCCTGGAGTAGTTCTCCACTCCCGCGCAGTAGCCTGTCTCGCGCATCATTTCGACGTCGTATCGGGTCCGCGACTCTAGGCGCTGGGCCTCCAGCAGCTTGCCCTGCTCGTTCAGCTCCGCGACCGCCTCCTGAAGCTCCTCTTCGATGTCCTCCACGGCCATCATGAGCTTCTCCTGGGACGTGACGAAGTGTTTTGCCGGGTAGATTTCCACGTCCTGTCGCTCCGACAGCATCTCACCGGTCACGGGGTCGAGCTGGACGATGCGTTCGACCTCGTCGCCCCAAAACTCTATGCGGATCCCCAGCTCGTCGTAGGCGGGCATTATCTCCATCGTGTCGCCGCGGATGCGGAAGCGTCCCCGGGCCAGGTCCATGTCGTTCCGCTCGTACTGCATGTCAACCAGCTCCCGGACGAGCCGGTTGCGGTTACGCCGCTCCCCCTTGCGGATGTATGCGACGAAGCTCTGGTACTCCTCAGGTGAGCCCAGACCGAAGATGCACGAAACGGAGGCCACAATGAGCACATCCCTGCGGGTCAGTAGTGCCCTGGTGGCCGCGTGCCGGAGCTTGTCCAGCTCGTCGTTGACATCCGCGTCCTTCTCGATGTACGTGTCCGAGCGCGGAACGTACGCCTCGGGCTGGTAGTAGTCGTAGTAGCTGACGAAGTACTCGACGGAGTTGTTGGGGAAGAACTCCTTGAACTCGGTGGCGAGCTGTGCCGCCAGAGTCTTGTTGTGGGCGATGACGAGCGTGGGACGCTGGACCCGCTCCACCGCGCACGCCATGGTGAAGGTCTTGCCGCTGCCGGTCACGCCGAGCAGGGTCTGGTGGGTGAGTCCCGCCTCGACACCGTCTGCCAGCTGGTCGATCGCCTGCGGCTGGTCCCCGGTCGCCACGAAGTCGGACACGATCTTGAAATCAGGCATCGCCTACTAGACCGCCACTGTTACCTGGAATACGACGTCCTCATCTTTCGGTATCGCCCGCCCCTCTTCCCTGAGCGTGTCCAAATACAATTCGACAGCCTCTATGGCATTTTCTAAGGTCTGATCGATCGTATCACCTGCGAGTAACACCCCGGCAGAGCAGGCACTTCGACCCAGTACCCGCCTTCGTCCGCGTCACGGACAATGGCCGAATATCGTATATCGCTCCTCACAGAAGCTCCTCAAAATCCTCTACGGATACGTCCGTCCGCCGAGGGGTCGCGGTTCCTCCAGCATCATTCTATATGATACCTGAACCGGCGTGTCCGTTGGCAGACCTCGGCGCCGGCATTCAGTCCCGGTGCCGGCCCTTCGCCATCGAGGCGATGAGTGGCGCCAGCGCTAGCCACAGTCCGATGGTCACTACCATCGCTCCTTTGTAGCTGATTGTCCTAACACCGACATCGTCGGCGACGATCCCCCAGAAAACCATGACGATCCAGGAGCTGAAGAAAAATGTCGCCGCGCCCAACGGGATCATCACGACCGAAAGGCACCCGATTCCCAGACATCCTAGTGCCGCACGCCACATGTTCAGTCACCCCGGGCCTTCGCCGCGACCCAGACCATCTCCGTGCTGGTCTCGTCGAAGGGGGAGCGAGAGTAGTCGGCGTACAGGTCCAGGACCCGAAAGCCACAGGACTCCAGCAGTCTATGCATCTCCCACCGGAATACATACCTGAGCTGGAAGTCCCGATAGACTCTGGTGCGAACGGCGCCCCTCCCGTCCAGCTCCTCGATGATCAGCCGGGCGCTGATGATCTGGTTGTAGTTGTCGTAGCCGGACTGGTGCCAGAGCACGAGCGTCGTTCCCGTTTGGGGGTCGGTGACGTCGCGGAAGTGGTACGGGACATCCCCTTCCTGAACGAGCATGTCGAGGTCTGGCACAAAGATGTTGAACGCCAGGCGGCCACCTGGAGCAAGGCGGCCCCTTATCTCGTTCAAGGTTCTTTCCTGGTCTTCGGCGGAGAGTAGGGAGAGGAATCCTCTGAAAGGTACGACGACCAGTGAGAAACGCCGGTCGAAGGGAAGCTCGCGCATGTCGGCGCAGACCAGGGACAGCGATCCCCTACCTGCGGCAGCGCCGTCCATATTGCTACGGGCCCTGGCCAGCATGGCGCGGGAGGAGTCGAGCCCCACCACCTCGGCTCCGGCCTGAGCCATAGGGATTGCCACCCTACCGGTACCGCAGCCGAGCTCCAGAACAGGGCCTTCCGCATTCCTGGCCTCTTCGACGTAGAACTCTATGTCCTCCTTCAGATAGGAGTACACGGAGTCGTAGATCTCGGCCCAGTCGTCGAATCGCGAGGTCATTGGAAACTCAATGGCGTTTCACCGGACGTTGCCGGCGCGCCAGGCCACGGCGTGAGGCTCACGGGCGTGGACCCGGGATGCAATTGGACGGTCATGCGTTGCCCGTAATCCGCTGGAGAGCGATGCGGACCTTCTCCTCCAATGGCACCTCATCTCCTGTGGGAACAGCCATCGCGGCTTCACGGGCCTCGGCGGACGAATACCCCAGCGAGGTGAGGGCCTGGACAAGCTCCGCCTGGTCGCCCGATGCGCCCACGCCTCCGATCGCCCAGTCGTCGCCTAGCTTGCCGCGCAGCTCCAGGACGATGCGTCCAGCCGTCTTCTTCCCCACGCCGGACACCCCGGTGAAGGCGTCGACGTCGCCCGCCCCGACTGCCGCGGCCAGGCCCTCCGGGGTGAATCGTGAAAGCACGGCCAGGGCCAACCTGGGCCCGACGCCGTTGATCCCGATCAGTGCCCCGAAGGTCGCCCGAGCCTCCTGGGTCAGGAAGCCGAACAGGGTCAGGCTGTCTTCTCTCACCTGCAGCGACGTGTACAGCCGGACTCGTCCGCGCGTCTCGCCTAGCTGCTCGGGCGTGGATGCGGGGACGTTCACTCGGAGCGTGACTCCTCCGACCGAGAGGTCCACCCAATCCGGGCCGTACGATTCCACGGTTCCCTGGACCGATGAGATCAACTGAGAGACCAAAGCGACAGCACGCTATTCGGAGATGACGAGGTCTTGAGTCTGGCTGGCATTAGCGTGACAGATCGCCACCGCCAGTGCGTCCGACGCATCGGCAGACTTGGGGGGACTCTCGAGTCCCAGCAGCAGGCCCACCATCTCCTGGACCTGGGCCTTGGAGCTACCACCGTGGTCGGTCACGGACTTCTTAACCTGCCGGGGCGAGTAGTTGTACACAGGGATGCCGCACTGAGCCGCGGCCATCATGGCAACGGCCTGAGCCTGACCTACGGCGAGCGCCGACCGGACGTTACGGGCAAGGAACGGGTGCTCGATCGCGACGACCGAAGGCCCCCACTGACGTATCAGATCGACCAGCGTATTGTACAGATAGTTGAGGCGGAGAGGCAGAGGATCGGACCGGGCCGCGCGAAGGGCGTCCGCAAACGCAGGCTTCAACGAGTCGGAGTCTGCATCCACAAGCCCGACGCCCATGTGGAGAGTGCCCGGGTCTATTCCGAGAATCCGCAACGGCGCCCTCCGGATCGACGGGAATGATGCAGGGAGTCCGGCCCGAACGGACGGCTGGACCGGAGCGAGCGCGACGGGACGGCGGTCTACGCCTCCTTCTTATACTGCTCCAAAGCCTCGTCGGGGAAGTCGGCGTTTGAGAACACCTTCTGAACGTCGTCCAGCTCCTCGAGTAGGTCTAGAAGGCGAAGGGTCTGGAGGGCCACCGGCTTTTCCAGGGCTACGGTGTTCTTCGGTACCATCGCGAGCTCGAAAGACTCTATGGAGACATCCAGCGCGGCCAGGGTCTTTCGCACCCCATCCATCATCTCCGGGGCGGACTCTACGTGGAGCGTGGATTCGTAGGTGTCGAACTCGTCGGCGCCGGCATCTATGGCGGCCAGGGCCAGCTCCTCCGCCCTCTCCGGGTCCGCTTCGACGATGAGGACGCCCTTCTGCTCGAACTGCCAGGCCACCGACCCGACCTCGCCGAGGTTGCCACCGGCTTTTGTAAACGTGGAGCGAATGTCGGACACCGTTCTTCGTGGGTTGTCGGTCAGGGTCTGCAGAAGGATGGCCGTGCCTCCGGGCGCATACCCTTCGTACGTCGCCTCAGTCATCTGGTCCTGGCCACTGCCCTCTCCCGTACCGCGTTTGATGGCCCTGTCGACGTTGTCGGTGGGCATGTTGTTGTCGCGGGCTTTCTGGACAGCCATCCGCAGCCGGATGTTCATGTCCGGGTTTCCGCCACCCTGACGCGCCGCCGTTATGATCTCCCTGGTGAGCTTCGTGAACAGCTTACCGCGACGGGCGTCGGTTACCGCTTTGCCGTGTTTTATCGTCGACCATTTGGAATGTCCCGACATATCAGACGACTCCGCGCATAACGGGGTTTCCCCAAGGATGATTCTACCACCGGGGGGAAATAGGGGTCAAAGCGGAGCCGCGCACGTACGGCGTCAAGAAAAGGCGATGTCTTCAGTCGAGCCGGCGGTACTGGCCTTCGAAGAACAGGAGCGGGCGGCCGGGACTCGTACTGATCTCGTCCACTTCGCCGATGAAGATGGTGTGGTCTCCGGCGACATACTCGCTAACGGTGTGACAGTCCATGGACGCCACAGAGTCCCTGACTATGGCAGAACCGTGCTTCGTGAAGCTGAAATCAAGCTGCCGGCGCTCGGATTTCTCCTCCGGAGGTCGCGCGTAATAGTCGGCCACCTCCCGCTGCTCTTCACCCAGAATACTGATGGCGAACCTTTCGGTCCGCTTGATCAGGGGGTGGCTGCTCCGGTCGTTGCCGACGCAGACCAGCACCAACATGGGGTTTAGAGATACCGAGGCGATGCCATTGGCCGCCATCCCGTGGACCCGGCCGTCGGGCTGGATGGTCGTCACGATGGACACTCCCGTGGCGAATCTGCCCCAGGCCTGGCGGAACGTCTGAGAGTCACTCATGTCGGTCCTCTGGAGTCTCCAGGGTGCGGGCGTGGCGATGGCAGCGCGGGACGGGAGACGGCAGGGTCGATTATAGTGGGCCGGCCTGTGGATGAAAACCCCGCTCCGATTGACATACTTTCTCCGACGACTCTAGAATGCGGTTGTCTCATTGTTAGGCCCGTGCTCCCTACGGAGGCGGTCGAGGTTTCAACCAAGGAGTCCGGAGGTCTCGATGTCAACGAAGGCGTTCATTCTCATGGAAACGGCGGTAGCGACATCGAGGGATGTGGTGGGGGCGCTCCGCGCGCTCCCGGGCGTACAGAGTGTAGACGCGGTTACGGGTCCTTACGATATCATCGCCATAGTGCAGGGCCCGGACCTGAACGCGGTCGGCGACCTGGTCACCGGCAGCATCCATACCATCCCAGGCATCAACAGGACGGTCACCTGTTTGTCGGTGGGCAGCCCCTAGAAACCCCCGCCGGCCGGAACCGGACATTTTCCGCACGCCTGTCTCGCTGAACCGAGCCTCGACAGGCCCCGGCGATCCATCGTCCCAGATAGAGCCACATACCAGCGACCAGAGAGGCCCCCATGGAGTTTCAATTCTCCGACGAGGATGTCGCGTTCCGAAAGGAGCTCGGCGACTTTATCGAAAGTGAGCTTCCGTGGGACTGGCGAACACGCAGCGTCGACGCCGAGGAACCGGAAGACGCCAAGCTTGTGAAGATCTTCCGGAAGAAGCTGGCCGACAAGGGCTGGCTCACCATGGCGTGGCCCAGGGAGTACGGGGGACAGGCCGCGCCACACATCCGCCAGATGGTCT
>CAZGRI010000096.1:0-6416 GCA_964528205.1 uncultured Dehalococcoidia bacterium
CCTTCACACCCTTGCTTTCTCTTACCCCTTGGGACCTACCTGACCGGCTGTCGTGACACGTTCGATCTGTGGAGGGCAGTCATGAGAAAAAATCTGACGAACGTCAGATGTATCGGCCACAAGTCTGTTGCACGATAGGGCCAACTTCAACACAAGGGAGGTGCCGCAGATGGCAACAGCAACGGTCGTCAACGGTCTAAACGTCCAGGGAATCGAGGACATGGTGGAGATGGTCAAGACACAGCCCCAGGTCGCCAAGGCTGTCTTCTACGCGACCACCACCTGGAGAGGTGGTTTTCACAATGAGGCCACTGTCAAGACCTTCTCCATGGGTGGGGCGAGGAACGACACATCCCGGAAAGAGCCATTTAGAATAACGGGAGACCATCCCCAGGAGCTCTTGGGGACCGATAAGGGCCCGTCCTCGGTGGAGGTGCTGATTTCAGCCCTTGGTCATTGCCTGGCCTCAGGATGGGCGACATACGGCGCCCATATGGGCATCCCCATCGAGAGGCTTCGGGTGGAAGTGGAGGGAGACATTGACCTCCAGGGCATGCTGGCTCTCCCAGAGCCCGGGGCCGTTCCCCCTGGTTTCCAGGAGATCCGGGCAGCTTACTACGTCAAAAGCCCGGCGTCGGGCGAGCAACTGGAACAGCTTGCCAAGATGTCGGAGGACCTCTCGCCCAGCCGACACTCCCTGAGGGCCGTCAGCTTCTCTTCCCGGCTGGTCATCGAAGATTAGGTAGTGGGGGAAAAGAACCGGAGAATCGGGGCAGGACATGACCACCTGCCCCGATTCTTACTGTTGTCGGCCCGAAAGCATGCGTGGTCGCTGCCCAGCCAGTGGAAGGGAAAGAGGCGCCGAATGGGACGGAGGAGGGCGGGTGGCCGGGTCAGTCGGAGGGGGCTTCGCGCGGGCTCATGGCGTTGCGGACCCAGCGGACCACCACCGCGGTAATCGCGATCGCCACGGCGCCGGTTATGAGGGCCGACGTCCCCCAGACCCCGGGGTTAGGCGCTGGGGCCGAGGTCGAGGCTCCGGGTATTCCGGCTTTCCACTCCTCTTCCAGCCCTTCCAGGGTCGTCCCGTACACCTCGATGGCCGCCATCCGGATACTGTCGCCGTTCGCCAGAGCGCTCAGGAGCTCGGCCATACGCTGTTCGCCGTGAGTGGCCATGATGTGGTTGACGAGGCTCCACGACTGTGCGTAGAAGAGGCGGACGTCGCCAGGCCGGCCGGGGATGCGCTCCATGTTGCGCAGTGCGATGAGCCCATCGCGCCGCGCCGCGCTTGCGACGGTCGAATCCCGTCCGCGGGGGCCCGATTCGAAGTACATGGCGAGTCCCTCGTTGAGCCAGGAGGGTATGCGGGCCCAGGGGGAGCTCAGCGCCTCGTCTATGAGGAGGTGGGTCATCTCATGGACCATGCCGTCGACGTCGAGTCCGCCGAGTATGAAGACATCCAGGTCACCGAAGGCGAAGCCGCCGTACAGATGGCCTGTGGTCGCGGTGCGGCTCACCACCGGGAAGCTCCGGCGCGCCTCGCGCGAGCCGTTTACGATCACCGCCTTCATAGGCTCGACGTCCGTCAGGCCCAACAGCTCTTTGACCGACCCCAGGCGCTCGCTTACCGTGTTCGCGACCGCGACGACGGTGTCTCTGGGACGATCGTGCCACAGGACCTCGATCACGCCGTGGCGGTACCGCTGCCACTCGTAGGCCGGGTCTTTGTATTCCAGCGAGAGGTCCGGGCTCTGGAAGGTGTTTCCCTCCGCATCCTTGATCACATAGTGGTACTCGATTTCGACCCCGCTCGGCAGGAAGCTCCCTCCGTCGGTATCAATGACGAAGTCGGCCGACACCCTGGTGCTCGGCTCAAAGTCGGGGTATCCGTAGACCCTGACCGTACGGCCGCCCAGCTTATAGTACAGAGTCACCTCGGTGATCTCCGACTGCGACTCGGCCTCCACCCTCAGCACGACCTCGTCGGGAAAGTCGATGTCGTGGTCTACGGATAGGACCTTTATCGGCTCGATGGGCACAGGCGCGCCGGGCTGCCCGTCCGAAGACGGCGCTGTAAGCACGACGGCCAGGCCTGCCATAAGACTGAAAAGCAGCATGTCTCCCTATTATATCCCTACTATCTTTACGGCGGAGTGGGCCTTGTAGATTCGGTTGATGTTCAGGAGCAGGGCCGTGAAGTCCTCCACGTAGCGGGCGTTCTCGATGCCCCCTCCATCCACTCCCCTCACGCCCTGTATCTTCTCGGCGAGCTCTATCACGAGGCTCTTGGCGTCGTCTGCGTCCGAGCACACCACTACGTCCGAATCTATGGGCCTTTCGGGAACGAGCAGGTCCCGGGCGCTGATGGTCTGGAAGGCTGCGACCACGCTGGACTGTGTTAGCACGGCCTGGGCCTGCAGCGCGGCCGAGCCCTCGTCCACCCGTACCGCGGTGACCTTGCCTCCGTCAAAGGACAGGGGCGCCACGACGTCGACCACCACTTTGCCGGTCAGGTGCTCGCTCAACACCTCCAGTGTCTCCCGATGTCCGCCGTAGGGCACGACCACGAACACGATGTCGGACATCCGGGCCGCGTCGGCATTCACCACGCCACGTATTGTCGCGGCGGGCGCGGCCACTAACGTGCTGCGGGCCGCATCCTCGGCCCGGCCCAGGTCCCGTGAACCTATGACCACATCCTCGCCCGCCAGCGCGAATCGGAGAGCGAGCCCACGGCCCTCGGGCCCGGTGCCACCTATGAAACCGATAGTCCGATACGATCTCTGCCCCACGTCATTCCCTCGATCGACCATGCATGCTCGTGACGGCCGATGCGGTTGCGGCATCCAGCCCGTCGTAGATTAGATTACACCACGGGGGCGATCGGTGTTCCAGCGCTGCATGTGGCCGGTGGACACGGCCCAAGTTGTGATGTAGATTATGGGAATTCCCGGTGTAGAGGTGATTTTACAGTGTCCTGGAAGTGTGAAAAGTGCGGCAACGAGAACGGTCCGATGCGCGACGTTTTCTGCGGGAAGTGCGGGGAGAGGCGTCCGGGCTGGTAGCTGTTCCATAGCCGGCGGCTGGTCTTACACGTACGGGCGGTTCGCCGGCGGGAAGCCCCGCCCGCGCGTAAATAGACTTGGCGGTCTAGTCGACCTCATCGGCCTGAACCGACCCACAGTCTCGGCAACCGAGCCGGCCGTTACGTGTCACCCAGCCGGCCTCCTCCCCGCTGGGGGCAGTCGCTCCCGCGTCCGCTCGGCGCGGCCCATCTCGCCGGCGGCTCCCGTTTGCCGGGGCATCGCCCATTCACTACAATTGAATCAGCTCATTATACGCATTGGTATAAGGAGAAAAGCATGGCCAGCATAACGCCGGACCGGTTGCGCAACATCGTCCTGCTATCCCACGGTGGCGCCGGCAAGACCATACTGGCTGAGTCCATGCTGCACGCCTGCAAGGTCACGTCCAGATTGGGCACGATAGAGGACGGCACCACCGTGTCCGACTTCGAGCCCGAGGAGACCCGGCGCCAGTCCAGCATCCAGTCCGCCGTCCTGCCGTGTCCGTGGAGGCAGCACAAGATCAACGTGATCGACACCCCCGGATACGCCGACTTCAGGGGCGAGGCGCTGTCGGGCATCAGCGTTGCCGACGGTGCACTGATCGTCGTCGCCGCACCCTCGGGCGTCGAGGTCGGGACGAAGCAGATGTGGAAGCTGGCGGACGAACGCGGTCTGCCCAGGGTGGCGTTCATTAGCAAGATGGACCGCGAGAACGCCGACTTCGGTCGCGCAATGGAATCGCTGACCGAGGCGTTTGGGCGTCACTGCGTCGCACTTAACATACCGGTCGGCGCCGAGGAGGACATCTCCGGGACCGTCAGCCTGATGGGGCCCAGTGACGACGTGCCCGAGTCGCTCCAGTCCGAGTATGAAGCCGGTCGCGAGCGGCTGATCGAGGCGGTCGCGGAGACCGACGACGACCTGGCCACCAAGTACCTGGAGGGTGAGGAGATCGGCCAGGACGATCTAGCCGTGGGGCTGCGCAAAGCGGTGGCCGCCGGGACCCTGGTTCCCGTCCTGGTCGGCGCACCTGCGTTGGGCGTGGGGATCGAGGCCCTGCTGGATGCCCTGGTGGACTTCATGCCGGCCGCCAACGACGTGGGCCCGGCGAAGGCCCATGACGGCACGTCCGACTCGGCCAACGAGGTCGAATTGGCCCCCGGTCCGGAAGGCCCTCTGGCGACGTTCGTGTTCAAGACCGCCGCCGATCCGTTCGTAGGGAAGCTCTCCTACTTCCGGGTCTACAGCGGGACGTTTAAGAGCGACTCTCAGGTCTGGAACGCGAACAAAGGAGAAGCCGAGCGCGTGGGCCAGCTCTACGAGGTCCGGGGCAAAGCACAGGAGGGTGTCGCCGAGCTAGCCGCCGGTGACATAGGAGCGGTGTCCAAGCTGTCCTCTGTGATGACGGGCGACACACTGTGTGTCAGGGAGTCCCCGGCGGTCCTGCCGGCGCTGAAGTTTCCCAATCCCGCCTACCAGCGGGCCGTGTACCCCAGCTCGAAAGCGGACGTCGATAAGATGACCAGCTCGCTGGCCCGGATATCCGAGGAGGACCCGAGCCTTTCGGTAACGCGCGAGCCCGATACCCTCGAAGTGCTGCTAGGGGGCCTGGGAGACAGCCATGTCGATGTCGCCGTCGAGAAGATGAAGCGCAAGTTCGGGGTCGACGTCGAGCTCGAGGAGCCCAAGGTCCCCTATAAGGAGACTATCGCCGTCGCCACCAAGGTCGAGTACAGGCACAAGAAGCAGACGGGCGGACACGGGCAGTTCGGCCACGTATGGCTGGAGCTGGAACCGCTGCCTAGAGCATCTGGCTTCGAGTTCGCCTCCTCGGTCGTTGGGGGATCGGTCCCGAGGGAGTACATCCCCTCGGTCCAGAAGGGCGTGATCAGGTCCCTGGACGACGGCGTGGTGGCGGGCTTTCCCATCGTAGACCTCAAGGCGACGCTGGTGGATGGAAGCTTCCACTCGGTCGACTCCTCCGGCATGTCCTTCGAGATCGCGGGCAGCCATGCTCTGACGAAGGGGATACAGCAGGCGCAGCCTGTCCTGCTGGAGCCGATGATGCGGGCCGCGATCACGGTCCCCGACGAGTTCACCGGCGAGGTCATCGGAGACCTCAACGGCCGTCGAGGGAGAATTCTCGGCATGACGCCCGAGGGCGATGGGACCGCGACGGTCGAGGCCGAGGTTCCGCAGTCCGAGATGCTCCGTTACGCGACCGAGCTGAGGTCGCAGACTCAAGGGCTAGGCTCTTTCACGATGGAGTTCGATCACTACGAGGAGGTGCCACAGCACCTGGTCGAGCGCCTGGTGGAGTCCATGAAGGAGCGCGAAGAGGCCCGGGTCTAGTCTCCCTCCAGCAGCCGCTTTACCCTCTCGAATACTTCGTCGAACGCCTCGGCCGTGAGCCTTCCGGTCTGCGTGTTCTGGCGGCTGGGATGGTAGGCGCCCACGAGCCGGGTACCGTCCGGCATGGAGTACGTCACACCGTGGCCGAACTTCGGTCGGGGCGAATGTAATGAAAGCCCGCGGGCTGCACAGCTACGCAGGTAGGCGTCGAAGGCGATCTTGCCCAACCCCAGCACGACTCTGACTCCGCTCAGCAGCGAGAGCTCTTCCAGCAGATAGGGCTCGCAGCTCGCCAGCTCGTCCCGCAGGGGCTTGTTGGCGGGAGGGGCGCACCTGAGGACTGCGGTGATGTAGGCGTCGTGAAGGGTGAGGCCGTCGTCGCGACGCCGAGAGGACGGCGCGCTGGCGAAGCCGAAGCGGTGGAGTGTCCTGAAGAGGAAGTCCGCACTGTTGTCTCCGGTGAACATTCGCCCGGTCCTATTGCCGCCGTGGGCCGCCGGGGCCAGTCCAAGAATCAGCAGCCGCGCCTTTGGGTCGCCGAAGGACGGGAGAGGCCTGCCCCAGTAGTCCCAGTCCAGGTACATCCGGCGTTTGACGCGGGCCACCTCCTCCCGGTACGGCACCAGCCTGGGGCACCGCGTGCACGCCACGACCGTCTGCTGGAGCTCTTCAAGTGCGGTCATGGTCTCGCGATCCCGATGTCCCTCGGTTGGCGCCATTCGCTAGGCAAGCTTCACCCCCATCCCTTCGACAAAGCTCTCCGAGGATTCGGTCCGAAGATTCGGACTCAGAGCTGATACGTTTGAGTAATCTCGGAGAGTCCGGCGATATTCAGGTTAAAGAGTCGGACAGGACAGGCTCTGACCTTTCCCTTGAGGACGCTCTGCACAATGAATTCACCTTGAAGATCGTCGAAGATCGTCATTTTGAATCATCGACCTAGTGCTACTTTGTCAGATCGATTATTGGACCATCTCGAATGCGCCTGATGTC
>CAZGRI010000097.1:0-6366 GCA_964528205.1 uncultured Dehalococcoidia bacterium
CATACCGCCCGCCAGCAAGAAGGGGAAGGGAAATGTTCGGTACAAGGCTGAGGTCTAGCGCGCCGGTAGCGCTCGCCACCGAACTGAGGTCCAGTGCGCCGATGCTGGCCCTGCTGATAGTCGCCTCCGGCGGCCTGGCCGCCTGGGTCTTCCAGGTGCGGCAAGGGCTGGTGGTAACGGACATGAGGAACTCCTTCTCTTGGGGGCTCTACGTCACCATCTGGGCGTTTTTCGTCGGGACAGCCGCCTTCGGCCTTGCGGCCGCATCGGCTATCGATATGTTCAGGTTGGAACGGCTCAGGCCGATCGGCAAGATCGCCTCTCTGACGGCCTTCATCTTCGGGTTGGCTGGGATTGGCATGGTTCTCCTCGACCTCGGGAGACTGGACCGTTTCTACAACTTGATTCTTCACCCTCGACTGGGTTCACCCATGATCTGGGACGCCCTGATCCTCGTCATCTTCGTGGTCGCGGCCGCCGGCTACGCGTACGTGCAGATGCGACCGGACATCGTCAATGGTGGGGTCTGGCTGCCGTTTCTCGGGACGGTGGGCAGCAGGGACGTGAGTGCCGAAGAGCTGCGGCGGATGAGGGAGACGTCCGAGCGGCAGGCGAGGACCGTCGCTCCGGTAGCCCTTGGCCTGGCTATCCTTGTTGATACGGTGGCGGCGTGGGTGCTGGCCACCCAGCTCTCCAGGTCCTGGTGGTCGGGCGGCACGTTGACCTTGACCTTCATCGGCGCCGCCATGGCATCCGGGGCGGCTGTCCTCATTCTAGGGTCGTTATTCGTCCTTGGGCGTACCGATGGGGCGAGAGAGGCCCGCGCGCTCCTGGCTAAGATCGCAGCGGTGGGTGCGGTAGTCCTTCTATTCAGCTCGTACAACGACATCGTAGTCAACGCCTGGTGGGGCAGAGGTGCAGAGCACGACGCATCGAGCATGGTGTTTGCGAAGTATCTGCCCCTGCACCTGGCCGAGATATCGCTGATAGTCTTTGCGATCTTGCTGTTCGTCAGATACGCCGGCAGCAGCCTCGGCCTGGTCCTGGGTAGCCTGAGTGTCGCGGCCGGGGTCCTGCTTCACAGATTCCTGCTGTTGCCATCGGCCTATAACCTGATCCCATTCAGACTCCCCGTGGCCGGTGGTGATGGGTACTCCGAGTGGGCCTACCCGATAGCCTCCGGAGAGCTTGGTGGAATAGTCGACAGCCCGGCTTCGGTGTTCGTATCGAGCTGGGGCTACATTCCGTCGCCCGTTGAGTTCGCGGTGGTTGCGGGGGCTTTCTCGCTGGTGGCCATCGTCTTCGTGGCGGCGTCCAAAGTACTGCGGGTCGGCGAGGCGACGACGTGACGGTCCACAGAGTGTTCTCTCTTCTCTTTTCTCCTCCGGCGCAGGAGACCGTCCGGGCGGTCAGAGAGCTGGCGAAACACGAGTCCGTGCCAAAGCTTGAAAGCTTGAGGCTGGTCTGTCGAACCGATCTGAGCGAGTTGCAGTCGGAACATACCAGGCTGTTCGTCAATTCCTGGCCGGCGCTGCCCTGTCCGCCATACGAGTCCTTCTACCGTGAAGGCAGTGTCTACGGCGGCGCGGTCAACGAAGTCGTGGCGGTCTACCAGCGTCATGGACTGGATTACGTACAGGAGGGAGAGCCGGCGGACCACATAAGCGTTGAGCTCGATTTCCTGGCCCGGACGGGCAGCGGGGAGTTCCTGGCGAGAATGCGCCAATGGGTCCCGAAATTCACGGCAAGGGTAAAGAAGAACTCGACGGTCTACGAGGTAGTTGCACGAGAGCTGGAAGATATCTTGTGTCGCCCCGCCTCAGTCCTCCGGAGAGACGAGATAACTTCACCGTGACCTGGAGCTTGGGCAGGTGGCCATAAGAGGTGGAAAAGCCATGTCGCTGAAGGTTCGAATGCGGTGGTGGGCGCTGGTATTGCCGGCGGCTGCCCTACTGGCTTCAGGCTGCTACACGACGAACGGTGGCCCCGCTCCTCTGAGCAGGCCCCATGGTCCTGTGGCCCCCAATATATCGGCCCGCTTGGGAGAGCCGCTTCCGACCGCGAGCCAAAAACAGCTTGAGGACTTCGAAAGAGGCAAGGAGGTCGCCGCTCGGAGGTGGAGGCTCAGTGAGGGCCTGGGACCGGCCTTCACCGTTCAGGCATGCATCGTGTGTCACAAACGACCGACGTTCGGCGGCAGCTCCGCGCTGTACCGCAACTTCTATCTCGCGGGGTCCAAATTGCCCGACGGCTCCTACATTCCAGCGGAATCCGCGGGCGACGGAGGCGGCGTTATTCGTATGTACGACTACACCACCGACCGGCCCGGCTTGCCTCCTCTTGACGAAACGGTCAACGTTCTCGCGCAGAGAAACGGAATCCCCTTTTACGGCGTTGGCCTGCTGGCCGAGATACCCGAGAGCGAGATCCTGTCCAAGGCGGACCCCGATGACGAGGATGGCGACGGGATCAGCGGTCGTCCGAACTGGGACCGGGGCTTCGCGGGTCGGTTCGGTCTAAAGGCCCAGACAGTCTCCATCGAAGGGTTCCTCCGTGGGCCGATGTTCAACCACCTGGGCATTACGAGCGATCCGCTCTCCGAGGGCCAGAAAGGGGCCCTGCCGGTGGACAGCAGCTCCAGGGCTACCTCCCTCTATCGTCCGGCCGTCGGCGGCCTCCACGCCTTCGCGCAGGCGGCAGCTCCCGACGGTCCGCTGACTGACTCGGACGGCGTTCCGGACCCGGAGATGACGAGCGAAGACCTCTTCGCGCTGGTCAGCTTCGCAATGCTCATGGCCGCACCCGAGATGGAGCCTCCCTCCGAACGGAGCATCCGGGGAGCGGAGATATTCGACCGGATTGGCTGCGCGGCCTGTCACACACCGCGGCTCAACAGCCCCCGAGGCCCGTTGCACGTCTACTCCGATCTGCTCCTCCACGACATGGGCGAGGAGCTGGCCGATGGCGTCGAGATGGGCGTGGCCACCGGTTCGGAGTTCCGGACCCAGCCCCTGTGGGGGCTGGCCGCCACCGGCCCGTATCTGCACGATGGACGCGCAGAGACGATCGGGCAGGCCACTCTGCTACACGGGGGTGAGTCGCAGGAGTCGCGCGACAAGGCGGCGGAGCTGTCGGAGCGGGATTTCGACGACCTGGTGGAGTTCATGCTGTCGCTGGGAGGGCGCAACCAGTACAGCTCGGGAATGGTGCCGCCCGGGGAGGGCATCCCACCGGTCGGTGAGTACGGGGGCCCCATCAGACCACTGACGCCCGAGGAAGGTCTGTTGTATCTAAAGGGCCGAGAGGTGTTCGATCGCAATTTCGGCAACGAAAGCGGCGTAGGCAAGCCGGGTCTGAACGCCGACTCCTGCCGGGGCTGCCATTTTGACCCCGTGATCGGAGGCGCTGGGCCCAACGACGTAAACATCATACGAGTCGGTCGGGTCGACGCCTTGGGAGAGTTCGCCGCACCCAGCATGGGCACGCTTTTCCACAAAGTCAATACGAACCCTGGCGAACTCGTCCTCCCGGAGGAGCCGGACGCCTACTACGAGCAGCGGCAGACCCCACCTACCTACGGACTGGGCCTTGTAGACAAGATCGCAGAGGAGGTGATAATCGCCAACGCCGCCCCTGACGACCGGGACGGCGACGGTATCAGCGGGCGTGTATCGCATACCCCCGACGGACGTGTCGGACGCTTCGGCTGGAAGGCCAATATCCCCTCTCTGGCGGAGTTCCTGAGGGCGGCCGCGGCGGGCCAGATGGGCATCTCCCTCGGCTACCAGCACGAGCGCACCTTCGGGATGACAGAGGACAAGGACGACTACCCGGACCCGGAGTTGGCGCTGGAAGACGCCGAGCTGCTGCTGTTCTTCATGGCGATGCTTGGTCCGCCTCCCGACCGGGGCGACCCCAACGACCCGGTTCTACGAAAGGGTGCGGATGTATTCGAGCGGATAGGCTGCGCCGCCTGCCACATACCTACCCTCGAGGGTCCGTCAGGCCCGGTGCCGCTCTACTCCGACCTGCTGATGCACGAGATACTTCCCCCCGGGTACCGGGGCATCGGCGGCGCCATGGAGGAGTTCCGCACGTCCCCGCTCTGGGGCATCCGCGACAGTCCACCGTACATGCATAGCGGCCTCGCTGAGACCCTGGAAGAGGCCATCGAGCTTCACGAGGGCGAGGGCGCCTCGTCCCGCGACAAGTATCTCGGTCTCGATGCCGATGAGCTTGAGGCTCTCCTGGCCTTCTTGGATTCCCTGTGAGATAGCCCGCGCACCTGAGCCTCGTCTGCGAGAATCGTCGCCGAAAGGATGTCGGCGAGCCCGGCCATTAGGGGAATCATGGCACTTCTCCGACGCGGGCCACCAAACAGGACGCAGTAACACTCTACACAATTGCGACTAGCCGCACCCCTCATTCGATCTAGCGCTCTGGCACATCTGGGCTAGGCCTGCTACATCCGCCGGGGCATACGCGGCTGCAACGCATGCGGTAGTGAGAGCCGCCGAATAGTGTATGGACATCAAGAAAACCGGCGGATAGCCTGTTTCAATATCCCGCGACTCACGATTGCTGCTCGCTCCGGCCTTGCGCAGTGGTCTCCGGAGGCGACTGTGTCCGGGCACGCCAGGCCTCGGTAGCGGACGTGCCTAATCTGATCATGGTAGGGCCTGCTTGCCCTCGTCGACCGGCCGAAGCACAACTAGGTGTCGGACTCTTGGCGGATCGCAAGCGAGATAGCCGGCAGTCCGAGGAGGGAGGCCCTGGTCCAAGATGATCGGTCTGCTTTGTCCGACCTGTGGCACTGGCAACCCTCAGGATGCTCTCTTCTGCGAGCAATGTGGCATGGGCGTACCTCCCGTATGTCCGTCCTGCGACAGACAGAACAACGCGGGCTCAAGGTTTTGCCGGTTTTGCCGCTCGTCCCTAGATTCCGAAGCTGTTGACCCAGGGTGGTCGCGGCATGGCTCTCCACCTCTTGCCCATCCGTTAAGGCCGCCCTCTGTTTTCGTCACTGGGCGCCAGATGGTCAAGGGATTCCTGGACAGACTGGACGGCGGCGATGTCCCCTCATTGGGGGTGTGGCAGTCGACTCTCGCCGAGCTGGTCGGCACGATGCTGTTCGTGTTTTTCGGGGCAGGGGCGGTTGTGGTCAGCGGGTCCATGACGGATGGTGAACTGACCCTTGGGCGATTGGTTGCGATCGCTCTGGCTCACGGGCTCGCGATCGCCCTTCTGGTCTACGCCACGGCGAATATTTCGGGCGGACACCTGAACCCCGCGGTCACCTTCGGGGCCATGATCACGAGAAACGTAGAGCCTGCCAAGGGCCTGAGGTTTATCGTGGCGCAGGTTGTGGGTGCGGTGTTCGGCGCCCTGCTGATCGCTGCAACCCTACCGAATGCCCTGGATGTCGGTGTCGGAGCCCATACGCTCGCTCCCGGGGTGCCCGTCACCCGAGGCCTAATGCTGGAGGCAGTCATTACGTTTGCGCTGGTCTTCGTCGTGTTCGCAACCGCCATCGACCGCAAGGGCATGGGACGGCTGGCCCCACTGGCAATCGGTCTCACAGTCCTGGTTTGCCACGTCGTCGCGCTGCCGGTCTCGGGCGCCTCAATGAACCCGGCTCGGAGCCTGGGACCGGCGCTCGTCGCCGCCGAATGGGGCGATCTCTGGTTGTACTGGGCCGGACCGCTCTTTGGAGGCGCCCTGGCCGCGCTGGGATATCAGTACCTGTTCATCAGGCGGCCCGGTTAGCGTTCCCGGCGGAGCCGCGTGGGGTTATGGAAGGGGAAGTGCAGTTTCGTTGAATGCTCGAAAGTGGTGGTGGGTATTAGGGCTCGCGTTGGCCATGATGTTGGTCATGGGCTGCTATACGATCAACCCTGGCAGGCCCCATGGGCGGATAGCGCCGGGCATATCAGCCAGCCTGGGGGAACCCCTCCCATCGGCCAGCGTGGCGCAACGCAGGCTCTTTGAAGAGGGGAAGGAGGTCGCATCGCGGCGTCTGGGACTCAGCGACGGTCTCGGACCCGCATTCAACGTCGCCCTGACCTGCGCTTCCTGCCACGAACGCCCGGTACTCGGCGGCAGCGCCGGACTATATCGAAACTTCTTCCTGGCGGGCGCCAAGCTGCCCGACGGTTCCTTCATCCCGGCGCGGTCCGCGGGCGAGTCCGGTGGCGTGCTTCGCATGTACTATTACGGCAATGCCGAGCCCGCCCGGCCTCGCGTCCCAGACACGGTTAACCTCATCGCCCAGCGGAACCCGATTCCCTTCTACGGAGTCGGCCTGCTGGCCGAGTTATCCGAGAGCGAGATCCTGTCGCGAGCGGACCCGGACGATGAGGACGGCGA
>CAZGRI010000098.1:0-6072 GCA_964528205.1 uncultured Dehalococcoidia bacterium
GACGGTATCTTTGTGCGGGGCATTTCTCCGAGACCTGTCTACCTCTGGGTAGATGACGAAGGTGTGGAGCTCAAGGACGCCACAGGGGTCTGGGGTAGCGATATATTTGAGACCCAGCGACGCATAGAAATAGAGTTGGGAGATGCCGAGAACATCAGTGTCGCGTGCATCGGTCCCGGTGGTGAGGCTATGGCCCCTGGCGGCTCTGTCCGGGCGGACAGGGCCTTTGGCTGCAGCAAAGGAGGCCCTGGCGTCGTCTGGGGGGCCAAGAGGCTCAAGGCCATTGCCACGCGTGGCACGGGGCAAGTTCCCATCGCCGAGCCTGAGGCTTTCCTCGAGACCACCGAGGCCTGGATGGACACCTGGAAGGAGACCATCGAGCCAAACAGGACCAAGCCAGAGGGCATCAAGATCATGGCGGAAATCGCCGCTCTGGGTGGGATGCCAGGGAGGAACTTCAGCGATCCGGAGTACGCCGTTCAGTGGGGTGAAAGGCTCCAGAAGCACGTAGAGTGCTGGAAGATCAAGCAGGTCGGGTCCTGGAACTGCGAGCTTGAGTGCCACAACGAGACGACCATCACCACCGGTCCCTTCACCGGTTATACGGTGACGGGTTATACGGGAGAGGTCATCGAAGAGGTCGGACCCAATCTGGGTATTGAGGACCCGGGAACCGCTCTCATGCTCTGTGGCTACTACGACGGCCTTGGGCTCGACTGTGCCGAGATACCCCGCATGATCGGCATGATGATGGAGGCATATAACACCGAGAGGATCTCTCTCGATCAGACGGACGGTATCGATCTCACGTGGGGCAACTATGAGGGCGTGATCCAACTTACGGAGCGGGTCCTTGCGAGGGAGGGCATCGGGGCGATACTGTCAAAGGGATTGAGGGAGGCGGCCCGCGAGTTGGACATAGAGGACCTGGCAGTGCACATCAAAGGGGTTGGCTTTAATACACACGACCAGCGCGCATTTGGGCTGGGGTGGCTCTTCGGAAGCGTGATGTCGGGGATAGGGCCATCCTGGCAAGGGGTGGGATTCGAGATGGGAGCCGAGCCGGACCTCGGCTTTGAGGAGCTGCAGGACCGCGGCGACCCGGTGGACAAAGGCAGACAGTCCTTCTTGTCTCAGATGAAAAAGATGTGGGAGGACTGCACCGGATGTTGTTGGTTTGCCACGTGGCAGCTCCGGGGCTCCCTGCAGTTCGCACCGCGGGCGGTATCCGAGGCGACCGGGTGGCAGTACGACCGTGAAAGGGCACTCCTGCTGGGGGAGCGCATCATAAACCTCCAGCGCCTACTCTCTCTCTACCTGGGCTACAAGGCGGAGAGTGACTTCGACCTTGGCTCGCGTGTAGTGGGAGCGCCGCCCAGCGGCCCGGCGGAAGGGCAGGCTCTCGGACCTCATCTGAGAGGTATGCGTGAGGAGTACTACGCCAGCTTGGGTTGGAATACCGACACGGGGGCGCCAACCGGTCAGACGCTGGAGAGATTGGGACTCAGCGGGTATCGCGTGGGGAGAAAGTGACGAAGGCCTTGAAAGAGGGCAGACCGAAGAACGCGCTCGGCTGTCTCGCCGATGGAGTCGGACACCGCGAGAATTCTCAACATCTGACTGCCGGCGGAAACCCATCGTGCCCCGGCGGTTGCGGCGGGAGCAGAGGTCGCGGGTCCCGGAGCGCACGCGAGAGCGACGTGTCTTCTATGTCTTTCCCAGCACCTCGTGGGCGGCGGCCAGCACTCGGCCGGCATCGGGAATGTAGGCGTCCTCCAGGTTTGGGCTGTAGGGAACGGGCGTGTGGGGTGCGCTAACCCTCTTGATGGGGGCGTCCAGTGAGTATATGGCCTCGTCCGCGACGGTGGCCGCGATGTCCGCTGCAACGCTGCATCGAGGGGTGTCTTCGTCAACAATGACGAGACGCTCGGTTTTGCGGACTGACTCAAGGATGTGGTCGTAGTCCAGTGGAGAGATGCTCAAGACATCTATGACCTCGGCTTCGACACCCTCCTCTGCCAGGGTTTGCGCCGCCTCCATGCAAGTCCATGTCATGGCCGAGATGCCCACCAGGGTTATGTCGCTGCCTTGGCGTACCGTCCTGGCCTTGCCGATGGGATAGGTGTAGGGGTCCTCCGGCACGGCGCTCTTGTTCCGGTAGAGGCTCTTGTGGTCCATGAAGACGACCGGGTCGTCGTCCCGGATCGCGGATATCAGCAGCCCTTTGGCGGTATAGGCGTCGGACGGAAGCACGACCTTGATCCCCGGGATGTGAGCGAACCAAGAGTACAGACTCTCCGAGTGCTGCGCCGCAGTCCGCGAGCCCGCTCCGACCCTGGTCAGAAGGGTGAAGGGGAGCTGTACCTGTCCGCCGTACATGTACCGCATCTTGGCGGCGTTGTTGAGGATCTGGTCCATGCAGACGCCGACGAAGTCAATGTACATCAGCTCGGCGATGGGGCGAAGGCCCGTGCTGGCCGCGCCGATGGCGGCGCCGATGAAGCCGGCCTCGGTGAGAGGCGTGTCGCGGACCCGCTCCGGGCCAAACTTCTGTATCAGGCCTCGAGTCGTCCGATAGGGACCTCCCCAGGCATCGATAATGCCCAGGTGGGCGCGCCCGGCACCTCCCGCGACCTCTTCGCCCATGACGATGATGTCGGGATCCCGCTCCATCTCCTGGTGCAGGGCTTCGTTGACGGCGTCTCGGTACTCGATCTGTCGTTCGGTGGCTTCAGTGACCATCAATCACCTCAAAGCTGGGGCTGGCCTAGAACGGCATGGAGGCGCCTCGCTTCAGCGCCTCGACGGGGTAGTCCAGGTACACGTCCGTATACAGATCGCTCAGCGGCGGCTCGGGTGAGGACAACGCGAACTCAACCGCCTCCTCCATGAGCTGCGCGGCGGTCTGGTCGATCGAGTCCAACTCCTCCGGCGTGAGCACCTCTTCGTCGAGGACCCGGTCGCGGAACTGGTCCAGTGGGTCCCGGGCCTTCCACTGTCGTTCCTCCTCCTCGGTGCGGTAGGTCCGGGGGTTGTCCATGCCCGAGTGTCCGTAGTAGCGGTACGTCTTACATTCGAGGAGGGTAGGGCCGTCTCCCGACCGCGCGCGTGCCACGGCAGCCTCGGCGGCCTCGGAGACAGCGAAAACGTCCATCCCGTCCACGACGATGCCGGGAAAGCCGTATCCGGCCGCACGGCTGGCGATGTCGGGGATGCCCACCGCGTATTCGACAGGCGTCGACTCGGCGTACTGGTTGTTCTCGCAGACGAACAGTACGGGTAGCTTCCACACGGCGGCCAGGTTCATTGACTCGTGGACCGCGCCCTGGTTAGCGCCGCCGTCTCCGAAGAAGGCGACGGCCACCTGGTCGGTGCCCTTCTGTTGAGCTGTGATGCCTGCTCCGACGGCCAAGGGCACGCTCGCGCCCACGATGCCATTCGCTCCCAGCATCCCCTTGTTCATGTCGGCGATGTGCATGGAGCCGCCTTTGCCCCGGTTGCTGCCCGAGGAGCGGCCGAACAGCTCGGCCATCATCGCCTTGACGTCGACGCCCTTGGCGATGCAGTGACCGTGTCCGCGATGCGTGCTGGCGAGGTAGTCGTCCTGCCGGAGGCTGGCGCAGATCCCGGTGGGGACCGCCTCCTGCCCCACCGACCGGTGAATCGCCGCGGTAATCGCGCGGGTCGTGACCTCCTGGAACCCGCGCATCTCGAATCTGCGGATCGTTGTCATCGTCCGGTACATCCACAGGAGCTTTTCGCGATCGGTGTCCATGGTCCCTCCTGCGTCTCGTCCGCCTCGGCTGAGCCGGGCCCTCTCTGTGGAAGCCCCCCGGCACTGCAATCGTAGCCGTCGGCTTCCACAGTGTCAACGGCGGGATCGGCGTCCGCTATCGCCCCGTGTCTGTCTCTCGGTGGCCGGATCCAGGACGGCATCGTCGCCACCTGGAAGATCGGCCTGAAGGGCGCCCTGGACTTGATGGCCACGATCCGGCGTTCCTACTTGGTGTCAACGTAGACCGCCTCCAGCATCGTCAGCAGAAGCGTCCGGCGCTCACCGAGGCTAGCCCTGGCCCATAGCTCAGGAAGTCTCTCGATCAGGAGTCCCGCCCCAGAAGCCGCGTTGGCCTCCGGCACTGTACCCGGGACTGGGGCGGGACTCCACCCGCTGCGAGAGGTGGCGTAACGCCAGTGTAACGTCTCGTCCCTACGCTGCGTCGGAGCCGCGGACTGATGAAGTTTAACGATGAAAGGTCATCTTTAAGCTGGGACTTCACAGCCGTGCTGAGTTCGTGAAGTACGCTCAGCCGGGGGGTAGTCCAGCTCGAGGACTAGTATCGAGTTGGACAGCGCGAACGTCCGCCCGCGGACATCCCCAACTCGGATTCCATGCGACTTCCTCCGGCAACGAACCCAAAGGGGAGAAGACCACCGCATCTCGTCCATACGAGCGGAGTTCATCAAGCGAGCGTAAGGGCAGAAGTCGAGCGGAGAAGCTCCTGGGGAGGGCTGACGAATGAACGGGTACGAGCGTATCGTTTCGGCATTGGAGCTCAAGGAACCGGACCAGATCCCCGTCATGGAATGGGGGTTTCACCCCAAGGTGATCGAATCTCTCTGCCCCGGGGCCAGCGGCTTCGACTTCGTGGAGCAACTGGACCTGGATGGCGTGGCGGTGAGCGGCGGTCATGCCCCCAGCCATGCCACCAGCGACGAGCCGGTATACGTGGACCCAAGATGGGGCACGCGCTGGGGCCGTGGGATTGAGTCCTACTACCCTATAGAGGGCCCCATCAAGTCTCGGGACGATCTGGAAAGCTACGAGCCGCCCGATCCCTACGACGAGACGATGCTGGCAGACCTCCGAACTGTCGTCGAGCGCTTCAAGGGCGAGAGGTTCATCGACTTCCACACCCGATCCGACTTCATGTCAGCCGCCGACCTGCGGGGCTTCTCCGAGCTCCTCGTCGACTTTGCCGACGACCCCAAGCTGGTGCATGGCATTTCGGAGCTGATCTCGGACTTCTACTGCACGCTGATACCCCTCGCGATCGAGGCTGGGGCCGATGGGATCTCGCTTGGAGATGACTGGGCCGGCACTACCAGCCCCTTCATGTCGCCCGCCCACTTCCGGGAGTTCGTGCTGCCCTATTTCAGGAGGGCCGTCCAGACATCCAAGGACTCCGGCGCCTATGTGATCAAGCATTGTGACGGCAATCTTTGGAGCCTGATGGACATGGTGGTGGAGGCGGGGATCGACGCCATCAACCCCATCCAGCCCGACGCCGGGATGGACATCGGGGAGATGAAGCGCAGGTACGGAGATCGGATCTGCCTGACGGGCAACATCGACTGCGGCTACGTTCTGAGCAACGCGCCCGTGGAGGAGGTTGTCCGGGAGGTGAAGGAGGCCATCCGAAAGGCAGGACCCCGCGGAGGGTACATCATGATGTCCTCCAACAGCATCCACTCCAGCGTCAAGCCGGAGAACTACAAGGCCATGTTGGACACGACCCGGATATACGGCCGCTACCCTCTCCAACCTTAGCCGCTGCCCACGGTGGTGGTCGCCACAGCTGTGGATGCTGCGATCAGCTCCACCACAAGACATACCTGCTCAGGAAGAGCATTCCGAATCTGCGCAGGATCGCCATGAGCCCAACGGCGGACGTGGAGATAGCTGCCGAGCGGATCGGCGGCGACTTCGTGCTCTCTCGACAGCCGAGTCCTGCCGTGTTCGTCACCGACGGCTGGGAGCCCGATTACATCGAGCGAGACCTACGGGAGACGTTGGAGATATGCAGCTGGCATGGATGTCCGACGGACATGGTCATGAAGACCATCAGTACCGTCCGGTACAAGCCACAGAGACTCTGGGAGTGGGCCGACATAGCCATGAGGGTGGTCAACGACGGCCACGCGTGACGGCCCGAACGGCGTAAGAGTGCCCTGGCCCGGCGACGACACGGTTCCACCTTCCCGCTCAGTCAAGGGAGATGGGGACGGTCTCAGCGCGACAGGAGGCAGAGATGTCAGTGAGCAAGAAGGACCGCGAAATCCTGCGAGAGTTGG
>CAZGRI010000099.1:0-5875 GCA_964528205.1 uncultured Dehalococcoidia bacterium
TATGAGAAAAACCTCCGTGCTATGGAATTCGGGGTCAGTGTATCGCAAAGCCTGCAAGTTGGTGGTTCTTGCTGCTCCCAACTGGACATCCGGGTGGGTGGGTGGGAGAATCGACGTGGCGACTCCAGCGAAGGGTGAGAGTCCCTGAATGCCGGCCAAGAGGACTCTTGGGGACCCACTACTCGACGGAGGAGAAACGTGAAGATCACAGCCCTCAAGATACGCGAGCTGGACGGCATCCTGGAGTACGCTGAGCACCCCGAGCCCTTCTGGGAGGAGCGGCTGGTGCGTCCCGTCGACATATACCCGAGATTTCGCGCCGAGGGCGCTTCGAATTCCAACAGCCTCGGCGACGGCCGGTACGCCATGCGCTCGGCATTCCTGGAGATCCACACCGATGAGAGCGTGACCGGCCTCTCAGGGCCTATCTCCCGGCACGAGGCGTTCATCATAGACACGCAACTCCGTCCAATCCTCGAGGGCGCGGACGCCCTGGCCGGCGAGCTGCTGTGGGACCAGATGTACAGGAGCATGATCCACGGGCGCAAGGGCGAGACCATGATGGCGATCAGCGCCGTGGACTGCGGGCTGTGGGACTTGAGGGGCAAGGCCTCCGGCCAGCCCCTGTACCGGCTGCTGGGCGGCCCGACCAGGCAGGAGATCCCGGCCTACGCCAGCGCCCTGGGATTCTCGATAGAGCCCGAGCAGGTCGCCCGTAGGGCCGGGGAGCTCGTCTCCCAGGGCTACCGCGCGACCAAGTGGTTCTTCCGCGACGGCCCTTCGGACGGCCCCGACGGCATGCGCAGGAACCTGGCGCTGGCCGGGACGCTGCGCGACGCCGTGGGCCCCGACGTGGACATCATGCTGGACGCCTGGAGCTCGTGGGACGTGCCATACTCCATCAAGATGGCCCGCGCCCTGGCGGAGTACGACGTCCGCTGGTTGGAGGAGCCGGTCCTGGCCGACAAGCTGGACAGCTACGTCCAGATCCAGCGGTCGTCGCCGATCCTGATCTCCGGAGGCGAGCACGAGTACACGCGCTGGGGCTTCCGGGCCATCATGGAGCGAAAGGCCATGGACGTCCTCCAGCCGGACATCTACTGGTGCGGCGGAATCAGCGAAACGGTGAAGATATGCGCCATGGCGTCGGCCTTCGACCTGCCGGTCATCCCCCACGGCCACAGCACCCATGCCACGGCCCACGTCATCGCGTCCCAGCCGCCCAACACCTGCCCCATCCAGGAGTTCCTCATCAAGTGGAACGCCGTGCATCAGTTCTTCCTGAGGGACCAGCTCGTTCCCAAGAACGGAGTCATAGCGCTCCCGCAGGGCCCCGGCCTCGGCCTGGTCATCGACGAGGGCAAAATCACCCAGGAGCGCGAGCTCAACTTCCGAGACATCTAGGGAGGTGTGCTGGAGATCGATCCCGATGCTCCGGCAGGTGTGGGGCTTACCTCTGATCGGGCCGGAGGCCCGGGGAGGGTCCCGGGTAGGATACAAGACTGGTGGGATGGACGCTTGCTACAATAAGCGCTTCGAATCTTGGGGACACTGGGTGACTCCCAGAAGCCCGACAGACAGGAGAGGAGGCCCAAAAATGACCGACAGAAAGCTACGAGTAGGGGTGATCGGAGCCAACCCGAGCTATGGATGGTCGCCTCGCGCCCACTTGCCTGCGCTGGTCGCCCTGCCCGACGTCGAGTTGGTCGCCGTCTGCACGACCAGAGAGGAGTCGGCGAAGGACTCGGCCGAGAAGTTCGGGGCCGCGTTGGCCTTCAGCGACCACCGCACCATGCTGCGGGAGGCCGAGCTGGACGCGGTCGCCGTGTCGGTCAAGGTGCCGGACCACTACCGCTTGACCATGGACGTACTGGACGCCGGAAAGCACGTCTACACCGAGTGGCCCCTGGGAGCTAACCTGCGCGAGGCGGAAGAGTTGGCCGACGCCGCCAGTTCCAAGGGCGTGAAGACCATGGTGGGCCTACAGAGCAGGTGCCACCCGTCGTATCGCCGCTTGCAGGAGCTGATCGACGAAGGCTACGCCGGCGAGGTGCTGTCGGCACGCCTGTCCCAGTTCGGGTCGGGCATCCTGGCGCGGGGCTCGGACAGGACCTGGCAGGCGGACGTGGCGCTGGGCGCCAACACGTTTACCATCGCCTTCGGCCATGTCATCGACGCGCTGTGCATGTGCCTGGGCGAGTTCGCCGAGGTATCGTCGGTGGTGGCGACGCGGGTCGGCCAGTGGCACGAGACCGATACGGACAGGATGGTGGACGTCACCTCGCCGGACAACGTCATGGTCGCGGGAACGCTGGCCAGCGGGGCCCTGGTGTCGGCCCACGTGAGCAGCGTGCCGTGGCTGGGCAGCGACTACCGGCTGGAGGTCTACGGACGGGAGGGCACGTTGGTCCTGAAGGCTGCGGAGCATCCGCAGCTAGGGGGCCTGGCCTTGCTGGGAGGGCAGGGCGCCGGCGCGGAGCTACAAGAGCTTCCGGTGCCGGACCGCCTGACCTGGGTGCCCGCCTCGGTGCCCTCGGGCCCGCCGTTCAACGTCGCTCAGATGTGGTCCCGCTTCGCCGCCGCCATCCGTTCCGGAGACCGGGCTGAGCCCGACTTCGACTCCGCCGTCCAACGCCACCGCCTCCTGGACCGCATCCAGCAGGCCTCGGACACGGGTGAACGGCAGGTGGTGTAGGGGTGCCTGGGCCGGGGTGCGGAAAAAGGGTAGGTTGGGCTAGTTCGACTCAGCTATGAAATCTCGCCAACTGATGACGTGCGGCAAAAAGGGATTTCTTTTTGCCGCGCACCTTCGATTGTTCTAGACTTGAGAAAACCAAATAGAGACGAGATTGATCATGCCTCAAGAGTGCACGAGTGCGCAGCTTTGAGATCGTAAATACCCGGTCTCTAACTCAAGGATAAAGGCCGTGGCGCTAATTCTGCGAATCCTGGGGATCATGCGAATGTTGTTCCTTCTTCCGGTCAGCTTTTTCCTGTCGAAGGCAGAAATGCTCCCCGCTAGGTTCCTTTCCGGTGAGCCTATGGACGAAGATTGTCAGGGTGGCTGCATCGTCGAGGTGGCCTCTGTCAGGGCGAATCCCTTTGGCCCTCTGACCGACAAAGACTGCAGAGCATATTACCCAGTCGCAAGCAGGGAGTGTTGGCCCTGTATCGAGGGCAGGTGTCGGGTCGAAGAGGGCAAGGAATATGATCGACCATACGCTGTTTGGGCTAGAGGCTGTCGAGTTAGGTTCACAGTAGTCAGAGGCTGTGACTAGCTCCGTCCAGCGTGGTCTTCACCACCCCGCAGGACTCGTTGTCCGCCAGAAACAGGTACTCGGTGTTGCCCTGCTTGACGATCTCCATGCGGTGGGCGTTCTCCACGGTAGCGGTCCAGGAGTCGTCAAGATGGCCCTCCTCGTCGAAGATGAGCACCGTGGGGTCATCCTGATGGAAGGATATGACCTTGCCGGTCTCGGAGACGACGATCCCATGGTGCGCCCAGCCGTCTCGAGCGCTCTGGGAGTCGGGGATCCTTCCCCACTTCTCAATCCAATCATAGACGTGATGGCCACTGCCAACGCGCATGTTTCGACCTCCTTGGATGTGCGGTGAGTCGTCGTTCCGCCGAGGGCCGGAGTGGAAAGACCGCCGCAGGCGAGCGGAACGGGTGGTATTCTGGCACAACCCGCAACCGTTATCGAGACCGTTCCACCGGTCCCCGCGCTGGCTGGGACGACGTGTCTAAGAGCGAGGCGACGGGCTGGACGCGGCTCGGGAGTCGTGCGACCAGGAAGTTCCGACGTGGACGGGGATACCACGCTTCGGCAGGCGCCCCTTCACGTCATAGGTCCTCGAGCGGCGCTCGCTCGTGGTCCGGAAAGACGCAGCTGCTGAGCTCTTTCGGATGCTGGCGCCAGGAGACATGAGTGAAGTTGAACTCGTCTTGTTAGTCGACGGAGGCAAGAATCATCCAGTGCTACCCGTGAAATGCGGCAAAGCGAGTTCTTTTTTGCCACGGTCTGGGTATGCGATAATTTGTATCTAGACAACCCTCGCTTTTTAGGCACCCCTTTTTGCCGTGTCTCCCTGACCTCGGTTTCAGCGAAGCCATGCCTTACCGGTTGAGACTGGCATGGGCTTCACGACGGCGATTGACTATGTTGGAGGCCGGTAGTACCGTTCGCCCATCACTGGATGCACCGGCAAATCCCAGGCCACTCTGGTTTGGTCCGGCGAGGGTTTGAATAGTGTCCGACACCGTCCTGGTAGCGATAGTTGGAATCGTAGCGGCAGTCCTTGGGGGCGCCCTGGGAGCCACCGTGTCCGGTCTTATTGCCTACCGCATCGCCAGGCTGAACGGAGAGACACAGCTGCGGGTAGTGCGTGAACAGCTGGAACAGGCGAATGAGCAGGCCCGCCGCACCCTCGTTGTGGAGGCGCGCAAGACCTACCTGCTCCCCATCAGGGAACAGCTCGCCGGGATCCTTGGGGCGACGATGACCATCCCGACCGTGCTGCTGGGATTGAAACAGGCGCTTGACGCGGGACTTCCACCGGACTCGGAATCGGTCGGCGGCGCAATCGAACAGCTTAAGCAAGCGGGCAACACGATGGCGCAAGGTCCTGCCAAGGTGTTCGCGTCCATGGGCCAGGTGAGCGATCAGGCCCTGACCGATCGGATCGATGCTTACTTCGTCAGCTTGGGGGACATGGGGCAAGGTCTGCAGCGGGTCTTCGCCGTCACCAAGGATGGCGACGTCGATGTCGCGAGTCTGACGCCCAGGATAGTTGAACTCATCGCTTCCTTGGACACGGTCCGGCGGAAGGCTATATCCGTCAACCAGCGCATCGTGGAGCTTCTATCCGGGGACTAGGCTTGCGACGTGCGAGCGATGGCTGTCTTGACACTGGCGTAGATGTAGCTCTCCCCCTTTTTCCGCGCCTCCCTCACTGAGCTCGCCGCCGCGATGTGAAGGATAAGGGCGCCCGGTCCAGCCACAGTCACCCCCAGGCTCACGCCCACAACCGGTAGGACCGTCGGGGCTCGCGCAGGTCTGGCGGCTCCCGCTCCGTTACCGGCCGAGTCAGCCACCCTTTCGTGTACCTGGGCTGCCAAGGAATAGGACGATCAGCGGGCCCAGCATTTTGATCTGACAGGTCCCCGCCTGGATGGATCACTCCCGCCCGTGCCGTATTTCGGGTATGCTGGCGTAGGCAAAACGACCACCAACGATGGCGAGACTCTCCGACAGCACCGTCACGACACTAAGGTCGTGGACCAGCCGCGGCATGGAAGCTCTGTGGCTCATCGCCGTGCTATCGGTCCCCTTAGCATTCGTCAGTCGCGACCACGTTATTACGCAGATAGGGATCTCCTTTGTCGAGATCCCCAAGGTCCTGCTGCTCCGGGTGCTGGTGGCGCTGCTGACATCACTCTGGCTGATCGAGTGGGGTCTGAAAGGCGCCCGCTTCCCCGTTGTCCAACATCCGAGGCAGTGGCCGGCAGGGCTCGTCTCGTGGCTCCGCTCGGAGCCTATCCGGTGGGTTACCGCAGCGGTAGTGGCCTATGCGGCGACCACGATACTCGGCACCCTGGTGTCGGGTTCGTTCAGCGTGAGCTTGTGGGGTGGAGTGCCCGGCGAAGAGGGCTACGCTGCCTACACGTCCTTGCAGTACTTCCTGCTGTTCGCCGCGATCGCCACTCACCTGAAGACGGGTGGACAGGTCCAGCGGCTCCTGGGGACTGTCGTGGCGGTAGGGGTTTTGACCGGCGGGCTGGCCGTGGTCCAGCACTACGGCCGGGACCCCTTTGACCTGTTGGAGCCGGCGGGCGCGGCCCGGGCCGTCTTCCACGGTGGCGAGCTCGGCGCGG
>CAZGRI010000100.1:0-5814 GCA_964528205.1 uncultured Dehalococcoidia bacterium
AAACTGAGCCCCGGCGGCAAAATAGCACTCGGATGACCGAGAGGCCCCTGCAATGGCAGGGGCCTCTCTCGTGCCTGAGGTCTCATGACTCTTACAGGTCGACGATCAGGTACCTGCGGAAGCCAACAGGGGAGCCGAGACTACCGGGGGGTTCGACGGGGTCAGTCTCAGACTGCCGCCGGCACGCGCGCCTCGACCGGCATCTGCAAGGGAGCGTATGGGAAGACACCAACCTTGGTGCCCGGTCCGTGTCTGGCGGCAAGTTCAGCGAGTGTATCCGCCCAGGTCTTGCACCAGGTCACGTTGTCTCCCCTGGGTCTGTCGTAATCTGAGAGGATGGGGGACATGATGATCAGTTGCCCGATCTTGTCCAGGGCAGGGGTACCGCGAGTTGGGTTGAATCCGCGTCCGCCGTAGTCACTCCCGAATCGACCCGACAACTGATGCAGATTCTGACCGTCCCGGGAGTGGCTCAGAACCACCACGTCGCCCCCTTCACGGAGGGAGCGAGATATGCACCAGAAGGCGCGGCTCAGCTGGCTCTCGTCCGGATAGCTGTTTGTAACCAGGACGTCCGCGTCTTCGACCATCTCCGTCGTGTAGAGCTCGCGAGCCAGCTCCACCCCGGCGCGGTGCTCCTCTACCAGGTCACCGGCGAATAGGCCGACGACCTCGCGCCGGTTGTTCAACACGGCGTCAACCTTGAAGTGCAGGCCGGCAAGGCGGGCGGCGTCCTCGAGGTCAAGCCTGAAGACGTTGCCGTCAATCCGCCCCAACTCCGCGTTCTCATACTTTTTCGCGTGATGGTGGGAAATCGTGTCGATTCCGCTGACGCCCGGCATGATGATCTTTCCGCCGCCGCCAAACCCTGCCGAGCCGTGAGGGAAAATGCTGCCCACCGCGACGCGGAGGTCGCACGAGGCGAATTCCCGGTTGACGTACACAGGGGTGCCGAGAGCGGTCTGCCCCATGTCGACCACGTTTTCCCAGATGGAGTGGTTGTAGACCGGATACCTTTCGATGATGTCTCTGCCGAGCTTTGCCTCCAGCTCGGAGTAGACCAACGGCCGGTGGGTGCCCGGCGCGCACACGAACCTTATCTGCTCGTCGGTGATGCCCCCGGCGTGGAGTTCTTCCAGGACGAACGGCACGATACGGCTGGCCGGCGTCGGCTTTGGGATGTCGTCGAAAAGAATGCATACCTGCCGAGCGTTCCTGGCCATATCGCTGAGCCGTTGAGTACCGTAAGGGGTTTGCATGGCCGCCCGCATCGCTTCATCGGACAATGGCGACCTGTCGTGGCCGGCCATGCGGCATTCCTGGATATCCCAGTTGGCGGGAAACGCCAGCTCGATCTCGTCATCGCCGAAAAACGCATTGACCCGTAGTCGTATCTTTTGCGACCCCATCGTAACGTCCTCCTAATTCTTTAGGGCAAGGCTCGTTCAGAAGGGCAGCCCTTCTGGTACGCCCGATTCTACGTGCATCCCGGTTAGGGCGCAAGCATGCCGTTCGGAAACCGGTACGCCCGTCTAGTAGTACATTGATGGCGATAAAGGCCCGACAGAGTAGCGGATACATGACCGCCAGCGAGTAGGATGGAGCGAGGCTGGCGTCAATACACCGTGGCGCGGATGAGCCGGAAGGGGGATGGGAAATCTCGGCGAATTTCAGATGGTGTGGGTGCGGATGAAGGGACTTCTCTTGATGGGAACTGGCTTGCTCGTACCCTCGGCAAGGCGGCCTTGTCCTTCGGGCCCGACCCCACGAGATTCCTCACCGCCGTCCGGAATGACAGAAGGCGGTCCGTCGATCTGTTCTAACGATCAGGATGTTGCAGCCTGAATCGTTGCATCTGGCGGCAACCTGGCCTACCCTACGGTGTACTCTCGACCATCCGACGAGGGGGACCTACATGAAGATCACAGACGTAAAGTCCTTTCCGGTCTGGGCCGGGCAACGGAACCTGTTCGTTCTCAAAATCGAGTCCGACGAGGGCTACTATGGGTGGGGTGAGGCGGGTGTATCGGGCAGAGAGCTCGCGGTCCAGGGGGCCGTCTCACACTTCCGGGAGTTCCTGATCGGCAAGGACCCGATGCGTATCGGCGCCCTCTGGCAGGAGATGTACCGAGGCCAGTATTTCGAGGGGGGACGCGTACTGACCGGGGCGATCTCGGCCATCGACATCGCGCTCCACGACCTGGTGGCCAGGAAGCTCGGCGTGCCGGTCTACCAGCTTCTCGGCGGGAAGCAGCGCGACTACGTTCCATGCTTCGCCACCTCGACCGGACCGCTTGCGGGGCCCGAGGTTGTGGAGGACGCCAAAAGGCTATTCGCGCAGGGATGGACCGTAATTCGATTCGGACCGGGTCACCCGGACACCGGAGGAGACGAGACCCTCTTCGAGCCGCGCGAGTCTATCGCTCTAACCGCCGAGTGGATTACGAAGGTCCGCGAGGCCCTGGGGCCACGCGCGGTCCTGGGCATCGACTACCACCACCGTCTGAGCGTGGCGGAGGCGGCCTCGTTCTGCCAGATGCTTCCACCCCACACTCTCGACTTCCTGGAGGAGCCGATCCGCGACGAGTCTCCCGAGGCCTATGTGGCCCTCCGATCGATGACCGACATTCCCTTCGCCACCGGCGAGGAGATATCGAGCAAGTGGCACTTCCTGCCGTATATCGAGCGGGGTCTGACCAACTTCGCCCGCGTCGACATCTGCAACGTGGGCGGGTTTACGGAGGCCAAGAAAGTGGCGGGCTGGTGCGAGGCCCACTATATCGACCTCATGCCTCACAATCCCCTTGGGCCCATCTGCACGGCGGCCTCGATCCAGCTTGCCGCGGCGGTCCCGAATTTCGACCGGCTGGAGGACCGCGCCCAGGAGGGTCTCGTATACAGCACCGAGATGTTCCCCGTCCAGCCGATGCTGGAGGGCGATCGGTACCCGGTGCCGACCGGGCCCGGCCTGGGAGTCGAGTTCAACGAGGAGATGGCCGGCAAGCCCTTCGAGTTCTGGGAGGCGCCTCACCTTCACAGGCGTGACGGCTCATACACGAACTGGTAGCCAGCCGATGACGGTCGCTAGTGTAGTGTCTCGAGGACAGCTTGCCACAGAACTCGTCATCTCGGCGAAGGCCGGGATCCAGTCGGTACGTCTCTGGATTCCGGCTTCCGCCGGAAAGACGAGGATAGGCGGGCGAACCGACGGAAGCCCGGCTGCTGTAAAGCCATATACGAGACACTACGCTAGCGCCTCGACGGCTAAGGGAGAGCAATATGGCCTTTCCGATCTATGACTACCGCGTGGATACCCAGTTGACTCTGGTCACGCCCCAGATCAGGTCCCGTTTTGTGAAGGTCGAGCCGGGACCCATGCCGGAGGTCCACAGTCACGACCTGGGCCACGAGATATTCCTGGTCCTCGATGGCGAAGCCGAGTTCGAGATCGAGGGAGAGCGCGGGGTGGTTGGGCCGGGCCAGATGTGCTTGGCCCTGATAGACCAGCCGCACGCGGTCCGGGCGGTGGGGCCCGATCCCGCGATCATGTACCTCTCCGTCACCCCGCACATCCAGCCGACTCACACTTTTTGGGACGGCCAGGGCAATCGCAAACCCCATCGCTTCTTCGGCCCAGAAGCGTTCGACACGAAGACAGACGCATCGGTCTCGGACGGCGAAGTCGTCGACCGGTACGTAGAGGCCCTGGACGCCGTGGTGGGGGCCGGCCAGACGGCATCCGTCGCCCACATGGACCTGGCGGCCAGGCTGAAGATGGCTATGGCCGCGGGCAATGGCGCAGATATCGAAAACGCCCGAAACGCGCTCTGGGACTCTGTCTCAGACGTATACGGGCTCGTGGCCGAGCTGGCCGACATCTGGAATGACGTTGCGGCTAGGTCGGTGGAGGCCGGCCGGCGAGGCGGCTAGACCGTCCCACCTCACTCAATGAGATAACCCGGGAGATATCCGGTCATTGTGCGACTCGCTTACGACCGCCTCCACGCCTCGATACTGGTAGTGCCCTTGCTGGTCCTCGGCTGCTCGCTGCCCTTCGTGTAACCGAAGTCCGAGCCCACCTTCCCTGCGCGGCCTGTCATATCGGTCCCGGTCAATCCCAGGCCCTTCCCCACGCGACCGGTCCCGATCCCATCACCGACCCTCGCCCCAGCCCTGGCCGCGACAACACCCATACCGCCACGAGGCGTCCCCGAGGAGTGGGAGCAGATCATCTGGGAGTTGGGCTCCCCCTACAAGTAGCTGCTCCGGACACCGAGTGTGATCACGCCCAACGCGAACGCGGAGGGCATCTGTGGAGCGGCCTAGCGGCCTCTGTCATGAAGGCTAGGGTTGCACTGCACGGCCACACGGGCAGCCGCATCCTGGTAAGGATGGGGGGTGCAGGGGCGGGCCCCACGTACTAGTCGTCGCCGGCTATGAGGAGGGGCTCCTCTATAGCGGCGAAGTTCATCCTGTAGAGGTGCTGGTAGAGGCCCGAGTTCGCCATGAGCTGCTTGTGGCTGCCGTCCTCGGCGATCTCGCCCTGGTCCAGCACCAGAATCCGGTCGGCCTCGCGGATCGTCGACAGACGGTGTGCGATGACGATGGCGGTCCGGTCCTCCAGCAGCCGGTGAAGTGCCCTCTGAACGAGCATCTCGGTGTAGCTGTCTATGTTGGCCGTGGCCTCGTCCAGGATGAGGATCCGAGGGTCGGCGACGATGGCCCTGGCGAAGCTGATCAGCTGCCGCTGCCCCACGCTCAGGTTCCCACCTCGCTCCTGCAGCAAGGTGTCGTACCCGTCCTCGAGCCTCATGATGAAGTCGTGGGCGCCGACGGCCCTGGCCGCCTCGACCATCTGGGCGTCGGTGGCATCCACGTGCTTGTACTTGATGTTCTCCCGGACCGTTACCGAGAACAGGAACGGCTCCTGGAGCACCATGCTCATCTGGCTGACGTAGGAGTCCCTGGTCACATCCCGGACGTCGTATCCGTCCACGAGCACGGCGCCGTGCCCTTCGGCGACGTCGTAGAACCTGGACATCAGAGAGACGAGCGTCGTCTTGCCGGCGCCCGTCGGACCGACGATGGCCACCGTCTCCCCCGGCTGGACGTGCAGGCTGACGTTTTTCAGAACGTCCTCGCCCGGAACGTAGCTGTAGGTGACATTCCGGAGCTCGACCTCGCCCCGCAGCCGCGGCATCACTTTCGCTCCCGGCCGGTCGCCGAAATCGAGCTCGGTGTCCAGAAGCTCGAAGATTCGCGTTCCGGAGGCCATGGACCTCTGAAGCTGCGTGTACATCATCGTCAGGTTGCGAATCGGGTCGAAGAACCGCTGAATGTAAAGCACGAAGGCGATCAGGGCTCCGACGCCCAGCTCGTCGCCGGTGACCATCCTGGCCCCGAAGAAGATGGCCAGGCCTATGGCAACCCCCGTAAGCATGTCCACGGGAAGCATAAGCCCCGACGACAAGCGGCTGGCCACGAGGTTGCTGTCGAGGTTCTCCTGGTTCTTCTCATCGAACAGCTCCAGGTTCCGCTGCTGCCGGTTCATGCTCTGGACGACGCGTACCCCGGTGATGTTCTCGTTGAGGGCGCCGTTTACGATGGATATCGCCCGACGGACACGCATGAATGCCCTCCGAGCGTAGCCCTGCCACACCGCCATTATCGCTATCAGTAAGGGCAGCACCACCATCGTGATAAGCCCGAGCTTCAAGTTCATAATGAGCAGGGCGACCACGATTCCGGCCAGGCTGAGGAGGTCTCCCAGGGTCATGACGGCCAGCGACATGAACTCCTGGAGATGCCAGACAT
>CAZGRI010000101.1:0-5765 GCA_964528205.1 uncultured Dehalococcoidia bacterium
CAGCTCGGCCCCTACTTTCTCGACCTCTCGACGCGCATCCAACTGGTCCGAACTTGCGTGGACACCGATCATATACACCTTAAAGCTGCTGTCAGACATCTGCTTTCCACCCTCGAAAAAATCGGGCTCAGTATAGCACAGGGCCTACACGAGCTCGGTCCGCGGCCGTACCTCACCCTGGGCCATGTCGGGCCAAGCATTAAGACACAAAGCCGCCCCCTTGCTACGAAATCTGGTATCCAAAGTCAGGGCTGCGTGACCGCAATATGATTTACGACATCTATACTCGTTGTGAGCATGTTCAAGGCTTGAACTTGCGTAACTTGCATCTGATGATGAAGGGTATCTCTGCCTATTAGTCGCGCAGCCGTCGCCTGCATTTCGTGAGTGTCGTCTAAGATGCCCGCCTGTTTGGCTGCCTTGATCTTGCCATACAGATCATTCTTGTCGCCTGGAAGTGGTTTGATGCCCTTATGATCTAACGCCTCCTCGATGGCAGATCGGCACATACCAGGTAGAGCCCTCCCAGCATTCGCGTAGAAACACCGCGCGGCTACCTCCAGAGAATTACGACTGGCTGGAGCCGCGGTGGTAGCTATGCTGCTTAGGGCGATCTGTCCTGGAGTCGTGATAGCGTTCCTAACCAAGCGGAATGCAGTCTCTTCTTTGCACAGATTGCAGGTTACCACAGCATCAAGGCCGTCCTCCGTGGAATCCGGATAATAGCCGGATGCATTGAATTCCATTTCCCACACACGGTCACATTTCTCGTTCTGGCACCCTACTCTTGCCGTTTTCTGCGCCTCCCCGTTTTGATCTACGGGGAGTGTAGTCTTTCCGTCGGTTCTCTGCTGACTTGAACCACGAATGCCCGGCCTGAACCACGATTCAGGATTCATGGTGCAAAGCCGCTCCTTTGCATAAAGGTCATAGTACGCGGGTGCGCACAGGAGAGGGGAAAACAGGGGGTGAGGTTGAAACGTCCGTGAGGAGCGCTCGCTCCCGTGGGCTCTGTCCCTCACCCCGTCTTGAGCTCGCGCTTGATGGCGTTGAGCCGGTCGTCAACGGCCCGGGTCTGCTCCGGGTCCGAGGACCAGCTGTCGCCCGATCCCACCACTGGGTCGCTGGATGTGTCCAGTACGCCCATCTCGACCAGACGGTCGACGGCGTCGACGCGGGCCTGCATCTCCTCGGTCCTCTGCTCGGCCTGCACCAGCGCCGTTCCCATGCCCGCGATCTCGTCGGAGACGCCGCCGAGGGCCTGCTGTATGCTGACATGGGCCTCGGCGGTGTCGTATCGGGCCTGGAGGACCTCCTGACGGGCTACGAATGCCTCGACCTGGGCGGCCAGCCGCTGCTCGGCCAGAGAGAGCACCTGGCCCTCACGGTCGAGCTGCTCGACCTGGTCTTCTTGGCCCGCCGTCTCCTGCGCCACGACGTGGCGCATCTGGAGTGCGAAACGCGCGATATCCTCCCGGTCCGCCTGGACCGACCGGCGCGCCTGGTCGTCGAGCTGGTCCAGCTTGTCCTTCGCGACCGCGATCTTGGCCTCGAGCTGACGTTTGGCGGACTCAACGTTGCCCCGAGACCGGCGGACGTTGGCCAGCAGGTCCCTCTGTCGTTGGTGGGACGCCGCGAAGGCCTGGCGGGGGTCCTGGGCCGGCTCCATCAAGATGTGAAGCCAGCTCTTGACGATAAGCCTCAGTCTGCGCGCTATGATGTTCATGCTAGCCGTCCGCCTTTCAGCCCTACTTTGTCACGCCGTTGCCTGTTCCCGGCGCGGCCCAGGCGTGACGCCTGCCGCCTGACGTCGCCGGTCTCGCTGTACCCGCCAGTAGTAGGTCCCAAGAGCGCCCATCGCTCCCAGCGTTATGAGCCGGATGACCAGGGCCTTGATCGCCGGCACCGAGATGTCGGCGTTGGCATTGAGCAGGATGTAGCTATCGGTGCCTGCCGCGATCTCCGCAAGGATGCAGGTACCGGCATAGGCCGCCAGGACGGCCGCAGTGTAGGTCACGCTGATCCGGGGGGGCATGACGAACGCGAACGCCAGCACGACCGGGTAGTACATCACGTAGAAGGGGCTGAGTATGCCCGTCTGTTGTGTCCACAACAGGATGACCCCGGTGATTACGGACAGGTCGATAAGGCTCGACACCGTTATCAGGCCGCGGTTGGCCGGCCGCTCCGCCAGGTGGCGCCCATGAAGGTAGAAGTTCATCCCTACCAGTGCGACCACCGGGACTATCGCGAAGACCAGCTTGTCAACGTCGTTAGCCGTCCAGAGCACCAGGACCATCGCGGCGGCGATTACGAACCATCTGGCCCAGTTGATTACAGCTTGGCCGAAAAACACGTCCTCCGCCTCCTCCTGTTCTGAGCTACGAATAAGTGCGACCTCCATGTCTAAACTCCTTTCGTCTCTGGTGACAGTTGCTGTCGTTCAGTCGATACCCGACCCACTACGACCTCGAGACAGGGGATGGCTCCTGCACGCCCAGCGGGTTCGCCGCTGCGTTTCGGCGGTCCCGTTCAGTCCTCCAGTACGCGTTGCCGCAGACCGCGACGCCAGCCAGCATCAGCATCCTGGTGACCAGCACCGCTCCGTCGGACTCGGCCATCGTGGCGCCCGAGATGAGCGCGTAGATCATGATGGCGGCGGCAGCGAAGGAAAGGCTGACCGATGTTCTGAACGCCACCGACATGGCCAATAGAGCGGGGAAGTAGAAGACGAACAGGCTCGAGCTGAAGCCGCCGGCAACGGCGATGATGAGCGAGACGACGCCTATGTCCGCCGCACTCGCACCGTAGACAATGGGTAGCGCGATCGGCTTTTTCATGAGTAGCTGAGAGTGGAGAAAGAAGTTTCCGACGGCCAGCCCGAGGATGAGCACAACTTGCGTCCGCAGCTCTCCCAGGGCTTCCGGGTTCCATAGGGCCAGCATGAGTCCTGCGATTACCAGTATCCAGCGGGCCGCGATGATTACGACCTGGCCGTGGCCAAGCTCCTCGGATGTCTCAAGCCGGTCTAGCAGTTGTTTGAACATTTTTCGCCTCCTTTTTCAGATGACCTGCAACACGGTCCCCCGTTAGGCTCGATCCTCGGTTTGCTCAGGGTGCTGGTCCGATTGGGCTTCGGCCGGTGTGTCGGCGAGCTCCATCTCGGCCTTGAGTGCGGCCAGCTCCTCGTCGACGTCCTGATCGGAGCTCAGTCTGATGATCTCCTTCTCGATGGGGTCGCCGTTGTCCACGAACATGGGAGTGTTTATCGTTCCCGACTCGAAGAGAGTGCCTATGGCCTCGGCGCGGGCTTGCATGCGGTCGGTCTTCTCCATGGCGCGTCCCATGGCCATGCTGAGGTCGGCGAACTCGCCCGAGACGCCGGATAGCGCCTCGGTGACCTTCACCTGGGCGCTGGCCGCCGTGTACCGTGCCGAGATGCTATCCCGTCTGATGCGGAACTCCTCGACGCGGGCCACCAGCTGCTGTTCGACATGGGTAAGCCGCTTCTCCTCGCGCGCTACGTCCGCCGTCTGGGCGTCGAGCTGCTCGATCTCCGCCAGAATCGTCTGCCGACGTTGCAGTGTGATCCGGGCAAGGTCCTCCCGGCCGACGGCCAGGGCGCGCTTCGCCTGATCGACAAGTTTCGGAAGCCGCAATCGCAGCTTCTTCGCCTGCCGCTCCAGCCTGATCTTCGACGCTGCGACCTCGATAAGCCCTCCCTTGGTCCTGCGGAGCAGCTCCTGCTGCTGCGCGTAGGCGTAGTCCACTAGCTGTTGCGGGTCCTCCACCTGATCCAAGGCGGAGTTCGCGCTCATCTTCATCACCATCGTTAACCGCGAGAGTATCCCCATTGAGGCACCTCCTTGTGTTGGAATTGCCCTAATCTTCGGACTGGGAACGAGGGGGCGACAGGTGCGGATGTACTATGCGCAGATGGTAGAACAACCAACAACAGAGGCCGGAGACGCGGCGGGGCGCGCTCTATCGTTGGGACGGTGCCACGTGGACCAGGAAGACGGTGAGGGGCCTCTGCACGCGGTTAGGCTTAGGAAACCGACGTCTGCGAGTGCGGCCGGTTGACGTGCGCTGCCGGTGGACGGAGAGGGGGACTCCCTTAGCCGCGATCGGCTGCCTTAGGAGGCAGAGACGACACTGGTCCGCTACGCTATTCGCAGGGCTCGGACCTCAACGGGCAAGCCTGAATGGGGAGACACATCGAGCCTAGCTCTCGTCGTCGCGCCGCTCATCCTCGCCCACGAGGCCGTGCTGGGCCGCGAATGTGGCGGCCTCGGAGCGGCGGCTGAGCCCGAGCTTGTCGAGGATGCGGCTGACGTGGTTGCGGGCCGTGTGCTCGCTGATGACCAGGTCGGCGGCGATCTGACGGTTGGTGAGTCCACGGGCAACCAGGCCGAGGACCCCCTCTCCCGGTCGGAGAGCGAGGCCACCTCCCGGTCCTCCTCTTTTTCCGTGAGGTCCTTGAGTCTGGCCATCACCCGAGCCGTAACCGCGGGGTCCAGCAGAGACTCGCCGCCGGCAGCGGACCGAACGGCGTCGACCAGCGCTCCCCGGGCGGCGTTCTTGAGCAGGTATCCAGCCGCGCCGGCCGTGATGGAGGCGAACACGGCTTGCTCGTCCGCGTATGAGGTCAGCATCAGGACCTTGGTTTCCGGCAACAGGTCTCGCAGAGCGCGGCATGCCTCTATCCCGTCCATGCCAGGCATTCGGACATCCATCAGCACTACGTCGGGGTGCGAATGAGGGGCTTCTCGCAAAGCGGCGGGGCCGTCGCTGTAGTCTCCAACAACCTCGATATCGTCCTCGAGCTCCAGCGCGGCTCTGAGCCCGATGCGCACAACCTCATGGTCGTCCACCAGCATCACCTTTATGGAACTCACCCCGTCACCTCCAGTCTACTTCGAAGCCGTCACGCTGCGTCTCCCCGTGGGCAAGGTCACTTCGACGGCGGTGCCCTGGTCCCTGGCACTCTTGACCTCGATCTCCCCTCCCAGTTCCTGGACACGCTCCCGCATGTTCTGGAGCCCGTAGCCGGGACGAGTCCCATCAACGTCGAAACCCACGCCATCGTCCCGCACGGAAAGCCGCAAGGCTCCCTGCTCGAAGCCCAGGGTCACCTCGACCTTGCGGGCTTGCGCATGCTTCAGGACATTGGCCAGCGACTCCTGCAACAGACGATAGAAACCCGTTCCTACTGGAACCGGGACGCCACGGGGCTCGCCCTCGACCGTTAGCTCCACGGGCACCCCCGAGGCCATCTCGAACTCTTTGACGTTGTTCTCCGCCACCGCGCCCAGATCCGTGTCCCCCGAGAGCAGCGGCTTCAGATCGTAGATGTAGTGCCTGGTCTCCAGCAGTGTCTGCTTGGCCAGCGGCACGAGCTTCCGGAGCCTCTCTCTCAACGGGCCGGGCTCCCGATCGGCCATGTCGGCGGTGGTCTCCAGGTTAAGGCTCAGCGCGTACATTGACTGGGCGACGCCGTCGTGGATTTCACGGGCGATTCGGTGCCTCTCCTCGGCGGCGGCCAGCTCCGCCTCCTGGGTCCTTCGCTGAAGCTCCAGGTTTCTCTCCGCCTGCGCTCTCTCGGCGTCCACCGCTTCGCGGCGCCGGCCCCGCTCGATACGGGTCATAAGATTGGCCGCGGCCACTACCGCGTACATGGACGCGATCCTGACCACGAGAACCTTCTCCTCCATCAGGCCGTAGCTCACCCCCGGGTCGAGTGCAATGCTTATGGCGCCGTAGGC
>CAZGRI010000102.1:0-5531 GCA_964528205.1 uncultured Dehalococcoidia bacterium
TCGGCTTCGAGATCGACTTCGCCGAGGCCGCCAAGGTCACGGCCGAGACGATCAAGGTGTAGTCAGTGGGGCGGTCACCCGAGCCTGGTCAACCGGTCCTCATCCAGCTCGAAACCCAGACCGGGCCGTTCGCTCAGGTACAGATGCCCGTTCTCGATCGTGTACGGCTCTTTCAAGATCGCGTTGTGATGGGGAATCAGGTCCTGCGAGTGCTCAAGCCTATAGAAATTGGGGATGGAGCTCATGACGTGGGCGGCGGATATCAGCTCCAGAGGACCGCCGGGAACGACGTGAGGAGACACCGGTATGTAGTAGGTCTCAGCCATCGTCGCGATCTTCTTGATCTCGGAGATACCGCCTGTCCAGATCGTGTCGGGCATCACGTAGTCAGCCAGGCCGTTCTGGAATATGGGTAGGAAATCGTAGCGGGTAAAGAGCCTCTCCCCCACGCATATCGGCGCCGCAGTCTTCTTCCGCACCTGCTTCAAAGCGTCGATGCCCTCAGGGGGTACCGGCTCTTCGAACCAACCGATGTTGGACTGCTCGAACAGGTTATTGGCCAGCCTTATCGCGGTCGGCACGTTGTAATGGCCGTGTGCATCGATCAGAATCTCGAACTTCGGTCCCACGACGTCGCGGACCGCCGCCACGATGTCGTAACCTTGCTGTTCCCCGTCGACGCTGATCTGTCCGTCCTGGTACATTGTGTGGTAGGGGACCATTTCCAGAAACGGATCGAGCTTGCAAGCCACATGACCGAGATCGAGCAGGTTTGACCTGGCAGCCCGGGCGTACTCCTCGGGCGTCGTACAGCCCCGGAACCACACGTTGCAGTAGAGTCGCACCTCTTCTCGGAACCGCCCTCCCAGGAGGTCGTAGACGGGTAAACCTGCGACTTTTCCTTTGATATCCCACAGGGCCACGTCGAATCCGGCGATCAGGCTGGTCCCAAGTCCGCGGGGGCCGAGATACGAGAACCTGCGGTAGCCCTTGTGCCACAGCCGTTCAATGTCGGCCGGGTCCTCGCCGACGTAGCTATCGGCAACCTGTCTTATCGCCTCAACCATGAGCGATTCCCCAACGGTGGCCTGGCTGCCAACCTCCCCCCAGCCGGACACGCCCTCGTCGGTGTCGACCTTTACGAATATCCAGCGATAGCCGGCCAGGGGTCCGCCCTGGTTGCGCTGCTGGGCCTGGTCCCCGGCGATGTATGCCCCTATGTTGGTGATTTTCACCGGCTTCCCTTCGGACTAGTGGTCTGGTCAGAGGCAGCTTACCAGACCTGCTCCGGATGTACAGACCTGTTCGACCGTCAACACCTCTTGGGGGGACCTGGGGTCTCGCAGTCGCTCGACGGTCCGTCGTGCCCGCCGACCGGTGGGTGGACGGCAGGGGAGAGCGATGCTACATGTGGTTCCAGCCGATCAGTGAACCGTTGGCTAGCAGCGCCGGTCTGCGCACACCAAGCACCGCTGGGCGCAGCTCGGGCACCCGCAGTGTCGCCTCGGTGCGTCATGGGCAAATCCGCCTTCCTGCAGGATTGCCCGCACCCCGATAGCGAGGAGGCCCTGAGGCTCCAGGGAGGCCAGGCGATCTCGGAACATCGGCTTGACACTCTCGACGTCGGCGCTCCACGCGGCGTCGCGTGTGACTGCCCCGGGATACGAGTTTGCTACCGCACCGGGCGCAACATTCGCCCTGATAGTCTGCTTCATGATGCACCTCCAGCCGGTTTCTTACGGTCCAACCGTAAGGTACTGGAGATGCTTCAGCTAGTGACGAAGGTACCAATCAGGGGTGGTATGGGCTACCAATGTTCCCTGTGACGAAGCGTGTTAGTGTTTCAGGGCGCGGCCGGGCAGGGCGCCGGTGTGCCGTCCCAGGTCGACGACGACGGTGCCGTTGACGATGACGTATTCGATGCCGATGGGGAACTGCTTCGGTTCGGTCCTCGTCGCCGGCGCCGTGACTCGGTCGGGATCGAAGACAGTGATGTCGGCCTTCATGCCGTCCCGGAGGACTCCGCGGTCCTGGATGCCGAGGCGCTGGGCCGGAAACGAGGTCATCTTGCGTATCGCGTCCGGGAGCGACATCTGCTTTTCCTCTCGGACGTACTCCGCCAGTATCACCGGAAAGCAGCCGTAGGTCCGGGGACTGGGGAAGTCGCCCAGCAACACGGCGTCGCTGCCGACCATCGACAGGGGGTGGGTGACGAAGGCGGGCAGGGTGTTGCCGCTGGCGCCGGCGGCAACGTAGTTTGTCTGGAGGTCCTCGTCCAGCAGCAGGTCGCAGATGGCGTCCACCGGGTCCACCCCCATCATCTCGGAGACCTCGGCCACCGAGCGTCCCTCGTACCTGTGGTTCCCCGGCTTCTTGAAGTACGTCAGCCAGATGTCGTGCCAGGTCGCGACGTACGGTCCGACCTCCCTCTTTAGCCTGTCCCGCCCCTCTCTGGAACTGAGGACCTCCCGCACCCTCTTTGGCCCGCCGTCATGGGTCCAGTCGGGGAGCATGATGGTCAGGCGGGTGCTGCCGTATACATAAGGGTAGCTGTCGAAGGTCACGTCCTGTCCGGCCTCGTGGGCGTCCTCGACCAGCCTGAGCATCCGCCTGGCGCCACCGCGGCTGGGCACCCTCTGGTAGAAGTGGGTGATGTGAACAGGGACGCCGCTGCGTGTGCCGATCGCCAGCGCCTCTCGAAACGGGTCCAGGAAACGGTCGCCAAGCCGGTACCGAACGTGGGAGTGGTAGATGCCGCCCAGCTTCGCCACCTGTTCCGACAGCTCGACCAGCTCATCGGTATCGGCGAAGTTGCCCGGCGGGTAGTCCAGTCCCGTCGACAGGCCGAACGCGCCCTCTTCCATCGCCTCACGGATGACAGCTTTCATGTTCTCAAGGTCGGACGGGGACGCCGGCCGATCGTCCCAGCCTATCGCCGCGATCCGTACGGGGGAGTTGCCGAGCAGGTAGGCGACGTTGACAGCGGCCTTCCGGTCGAACATCGACAGGTACTGCTCCACTGTCGACCAGCGGCCGGGCAGGGGAGGGTCGCCGTCCAGCCCCGAGTTCAACCGAACGAACCGGAGGAAATCATCGTGGGACCTGAATGGCGCGTAGGAGTTGCCGTCCACGCCGATCAGCTCGGTCGTTATGCCCTGGCGCACCTTTGGCTCGTGCCGCGGCTCGGACAGCATCACGAGCCCCGAATGGGCGTGCATGTCGATGAAGCCTGGACAGACGACGAGGTCGGACGCATCGATGGTCTTGGCCGCTTCGACCGACGAGACATCGCCCCGGAACACGCGTATCGTGTCGCCCTTTACACCAACCGCGGCGCGGTATCCGGCGTTGCCCGTCCCGTCGATGACGAGGCCGTTTGCGATAAGCAGGTCCAGCATGTGACTCCTCGGTATCCGGGCCTCGCCGGTCGTGGGTCCCATCCGATTGTACACTTTGTACACTCACACTCGGTCTGGGCCAAACGGTCTCCGTGCCCCAGGACGGCATGGAAAGGCCGACAGACGCCAGGTCGCCCCTTTCAACTCGAAGAACATCCACGCTATAATCGGACCTGGTCGTCGAGGCAGACAAGGCGTACGCGACACCGATAACTCGACGCGGGACGCGTCTACGAAGCGCCGGCCCAGGATGACCGCAATCCGTCTCCGTGAAAGAGTCGTAACATTATGCAAGAAATGAAGGGCGCTTTGGCCGTGTTGGGGAGCAGGATCGAAGGCATCATGGTGCGTCTTTGACCTCCCCGGCAAGGAGCGAGAGATTCGCGGGCTCGAGCGGGAGTCCGGTGAGCAGGGCTTCTGGGACTCGCCTGAGGCGGCCGGGAAAAAGATGCGACGGCTGTCGAGGCTCCAGGAGGAGATAGAGGTCTGGACGGAGCTGAAGGCGCAGACAGCTAACTCCGACGAGCTACTGGCTCTTGCCCTGGAGGAGAAGGACGACTCCCTGCTGGAGACCTTCCAGACCGAGATCGCTGGCATCGAGTCCCGGCTGAACGATCTGGAGTTCAGCCTCGTACTTTCAGGGGAGTACGATGACAGAAGCGCGATTGTTGCCCTTCACGCCGGCGCCGGGGGTGTGGAGTCCCAGGACTGGGTCGGCACCTTGATGCGAATGTATCTCCGCTGGGCGGAGCGCAAGGGGTTCAAGAGCGATGTGTTCGACGTATCGCCCGGCGAGGAGGCGGGTATCAAAAGCGCGGTGTTCCAGGTCTCCGGACCGTATGCGTATGGATACCTCAAGGCCGAGCGAGGCGTTCACAGACTGGTGCGACTCTCGCCCTTCGATGCCGATCACGCCAGACACACCTCGTTCGCCCTAGCCGAAGTCATGCCCGAGGTCGAGGAGGATGATGAGGTAGAGATCCGCCCGGACGACATCAGGGTCGATGTCTTCCGTGCAGGTGGGGCGGGCGGCCAGAACGTACAGAAAAACGCGACCGCAGTCAGGATCACGCATCTGCCCACCGGCATCAAAGCGAGCTGCCAAAACGAGCGCTCACAGTACCAGAACAAAGAGATCGCGATGCGGATTCTGAAGGCCCGACTCGTCGAACGAGAGGCCAAGGCCCGAGCCGAGGAGATGGCTGCGCTGAAGGGGGAACACATCTCTCCCGAGTGGGGGAATCAGATTCGGAGCTACGTCCTGCATCCTTACAAGATGGTGAAGGACCACCGAACGGATTTCGAGACGTCCGACACCGACGGGGTCCTCGACGGCGAGCTGGACGAGTTCATTCAGGCGTACCTGACGTCGACCGTAGGGTCGAGCTAGCTCCCGCGCACAATTGCAACGAATCGTTGATTCGGGCATCATAAAGCAAACTATACAAGGGCAGGTTCAGAACATATGCGCAACATACTAAGATATTCTCCTTTTTTGATCGGTCTGGCGGCGCTGGCCGCCGTCGCCTGTGGAGGCGGGACGACCGAGGGGCTGACCGTCACCCAGGACACCCCGACCGAGGCCCCGGCCGTCGAGCAGACCGAGGTCGTCGAGGCGACCCAGCCGGTCGAGTCCATCGTGAAGCCGGCTGAGGTGCAGCCGGTCGAACGGGCAGCCGTTTCCGAAAAGTCGGGCGGGATATTCCGTCTTTTGGGAAGCGACCCTCCGACCCTCGACCCGCATCTGACCACAGACACTACCTCGGCCTTTTACGTCGTCGAGATATTCAGCGGACTGGTCTCGCTGGATACCAGCCTCCAGCTGATACCCGACATCGCCGAGAGCTGGGAGATAAGCCCGGACGGGCTCGTCTACACCTTCCACATCCGGCCCGACGTCAAGTTCCATGACGGCAAACCGGTGACCGCCAATGACTTCAAGTGGTCTATCGAGAGGGCCGCGGACCCGGACACAGGCTCGCCGGTAGCGGACACGTATCTGGGCGACATAATCGGGGTGAAGGAGAAGCTCGCGAAAGAGGTCACGGAGATACGAGGGCTGAAGGTGATCGATGATTACACGCTTCAGTTCACCATAGACGCTCCAAAGGCGTACTTCCTGGCCAAGCTCAC
>CAZGRI010000103.1:0-5488 GCA_964528205.1 uncultured Dehalococcoidia bacterium
TCTGCCTTCCGTGTCCACGATTCGCTGCTCGCCGGTGTAGAACGGATGGCATACATTGCATAGCTCCACACGGACCTCGGGCTTGGTGGAACCGTTGGTGTAGGTATTGCCACACGAGCAGGTGACCGTGGCCTCGGGATAGTACTGGGGATGGATCTCTGTTTTCATAGCTCTTTAGTTTCCTACTTGGGTTACGCCGGGTAAACGCTGGCCTGCTTGCGGCCTTTGTTGCCGAACTCGAACTTGACCGAGCCGTCGACCAGCGCGAACAGGGTGTGGTCCCGACCCACGCCGACGTTGCTGCCGGGGTGAATCCTGGTCCCTCGCTGCCTAACGATTATCGTCCCGGCTGTGACCAGCTGTGTGTCGTAGCGCTTGACTCCCAGGCGCTTCGACTTGCTGTCGCGTCCGTTTCTCGTGCTTCCGCCGCCTTTTTTATGCGCCATCAGTCTTACTCCGGGCTGTGCGACGTCTCTTCCTTAATGTGATGCCGGTAACCCTCAGTTCGGTGAAGGGCTGCCTGTGTCCGTTTTTTCTGCGGTACCGAGATTTCGACTTGTATTTGAAAACGACGATCTTCTTGCCCTTGCCCTGGGAGACGATCTCGGTCGACACACTGGCGCCCGCGACCGTCGGTGTCCCGACAGTCACGTCGCCCTCGCGGGAGACCATGAGCACCTCGCCCAGGTCGATGGAATCGCCTTCGTCACCGCGCAGCGACTCCACCCTTATGACGTCGTCCTTCCGGACCCTGTACTGCTTTCCGCCAGTTTGTACGATTGCGTAATCGGCCATATCTCACTTTCCAGGGTTCATTGTAGGAACATCGCCGTAGCACCGTCAAGTCAAGCCCGGCTAGCCGGAGAGGAAGACCTTGTCCGCCCGCCACTGGTCCGCAGGCGCGTCGAAGCTCAGGACTGCAAGGAACCTGCCTCCAACGCCGTACGCGCGACACCTCTCGCCGGCCTCCCCGGGCGGCGCGCTCCAGTCGTTTGGGATGCTGCCGCCGTGCCTCAGCGAGTTCTCGACCCGGATCCCCACGATCATCGCCCGGAGATCTTGCAGTACAATATCTGCAGGGTGGAGCGCCGCCTGCCAGAGATCGTCGGCGACAAGCTGCTCGGCGTCTTCGAGAGACAAAGCGTCCGACAGCTCGAAGGGGCCGCTTCTGCGGCGCACCAGGTTCTTCAGATGAGCTCCGCAGCCCAGCGCCTGGCCGAGGTCGTGGGCCAGGGACCTCATGTAGAAGCCTCGGCCGCACCGTACCTCAACCGTCGCCAGTGGGTAGCTCCAGTCCGCCAGGTCGATGCTCAAGACCTCCACCCTGCGGGGCTCCCTCTCCACCTCGATACCGGCCCGCGCCAGGTCGTAAAGACGCTTTCCCTTTCGCTTCAGCGCGCTGAACATGGGCGGCACCTGATCTATCTCGCCCTTGAACGACTGCAACGCCCTCTCGATTTCGCCGGCCGTCAGATGTGAGGCGTCGGACTTCGCGGTGACCTTGCCCAAGGCGTCGTAGGTGTCCGTCGTGGCGCCGAACTCCACTACGGCTCTGTAGTCCTTGGTTCCCGAGACCAGGTACTCCATGATCCGGGTAGCCCGCCCGAAGCAGATCGGTATGACACCGGTGGCCACCGGGTCGAGGGTACCGCCGTGGCCGACCCGCTTCGCCCGGCTGGCGCGCTTGATCCTGCGCACAACGTCCATCGACGTCATCCCATAGGGCTTGTCCAGGTTGAGTATGCCGTCTGCAGCAAGCATAGGGTCGGGTGTAGTTAGGGCTCCACGTCCGGGTCCGCGGTGGGAGGCAGACCGTCGATCATTCGCGAGAGCTCGGCCCCTCTTTCGATGGAGTCGTCGATGGCGAAGTCCAGGGTCGGGACCGACTTCATGGTCAGGTTTTGTCGTATGTTGCGATGGACGTATCCCGCGGCCGACCGCAGCGCCTCTAACGTGCTCTTCTTCTCGGCCCCGTCGCCGAGCACACTTACGAACACCCTGGCGTGACGCAAGTCGGCAGAGGTCTCAACCTGGGTGACCGTCACCAGAGTCGAGAGCCTCGGGTCCCGGAGCTCCGTGGCGAGCACACGACTGATCTCCTGACGCAGCACGCCGTTGACGCGTTCGATCCGCCGGGACATGTGAGTCATCTCGCGGTGTGAGGCCGCAGGCGTTGGGGCGCCTGTGTGGGACCCTAGTCCGCCAACTCGGTCCGGTGGGCCTCGAGCAAGTCGCCTTCGTGGAAGTCCTCGAAGCCCGTCAGCGTAACTCCGCCCTCCAGTCCATTCCGGACCTCCCGGACATCGTCCTTGAAGTGCTTCAGGCTGGCGATAGGACCGTTGAAGAGTGGCTGACCTCCTCTGATGACGCGTATTGTGGCGCCTCGGGAAATGAGGCCATTGGTGACGAATATGCCTGCGACTTTGGCCCTCCTCCCCAGGCTGAAAACCGCCCGCACGGTCGCTTGACCCTCCACTACCTCCCTGTACTCGGGTTCCAGAAGGCCTTTGAGCGCATTCTCGACGTCGTCTATCAGGTCGTAGATCACGTCGTAGAAGCGGACGTCAACGCCCTCCTGGTTGGCCAACATTCGCGCGCCAGGCTCGGGTACGCTGTTGAAGCCGACGATTATCGCGCTCGAGGCGACCGCCAGCAGGACGTCGCTTTCGGTTATGCTGCCGCTGGCGGAGTGGATTACGTTGACCTTGCTCCGATCGGTGTTGAGGTTTTCCAGCGAGTTCCGCATCGGTTCGATGCTCCCCTGGACATCGGTCTTGACGATCAGGTTCAGGCCCGTTACTTCCCCTGCCTCGATGCGCGCGTAGACGTCTTCCAGAGTGGGGCCGGCGGCGGCCCGCTGGCGTTCGCTTTCGCGGGTCCGACGCTCGACGATCTCCCGAGCGGTCTTCTCATCGGGTGTCACCTCGATGATGTCTCCCGCTTCGAGCAGATCGTTTATTCCGAGGATCTCGACCGGCTGAGACGGGCCGGCACTCTCGGTCCGAGTTCCCCGATCGTTGAACATCGCCCGAATCCGGCCTCTTGCGGTCCGGGCCACCACGTTCTGCCCTAACCGCAGGGTGCCCGTTTGAACAAGCGCCGTCGTGATGGTCCCCTTGCTCTTGTCTCTACGAGCCTCGACGACAACCGCTCTGCCCGGCCGTGTCGGGTTGGCCCTTAGCTCACCGACCTCGGCCACCACCTGTAGGTTCTCCAGCAGATCAGGTATGCCCTCGCCGGTCAAAGCGGATACGGGAGCCGCAATCACGTCGCCGCCCCACTCCTCGATCAGCAGGTCCTGTTCGGCCAGCTGCCTTTTCACCCTCTCAACGTCGGCGTTGGGAGCGTCGATCTTGTTGACGGCGACTATGATAGGGATCTCCGCAGCCCGGGCGTGATCGATAGCCTCGAGTGTCTGGGGCATGATGCCGTCGTCTGCCGCGACAACGAGCACCGCGATGTCGGTCACCTGGGCGCCCCTCGCCCTCATAGCCGTGAAAGCCTCATGACCGGGCGTATCCAGGAAGGTGATCGGGTGCCCGTTGTACTCGACCTGGTAAGCGCCGATATGCTGCGTGATACCGCCCGACTCGCGGTCGACGATCTTGCTGTTTCGCACGGCGTCCAGCAGGGTGGTCTTCCCATGGTCGACGTGGCCGAGAATGGTCACGACGGGAGGGCGCGTAACAAGCTGCTCTGGGTCCTCACCCTCCTGTGACACCACCAGGCTTCCCGGGCCTCTCTCTCTGTCGGCTTCCGGCAACACCGAGTACCCAAAGACGGGCGCTATCAGCTCAGCGAGGTCGCGTTCTATGACGTCGTTCATCGTGAGCATGTAGCCGGATCGCATCAGCCCTTTGATTACCTCCACCGGGTCGACTCCCATCAGGTTCGAGAAGTCGGCAATCATCACTGCGGAGGGAAGATCCAGGGCGACGAGCCCTTCCAGGTCGGGCTCAGAGTTCTGCCCGGCTTTCTGCTCCTCGACGGCGCTACCGCCACCGGCGGGCTGCTGAGGTCTTTTGCTAGTCATCTATCTTGCCACTTACCTTATCGGACGATGGCCGATCGTCGCTTCGATCGATCGGACTCAACGCACCAATCGATGAGACTATCTCGTTCCACTGCGGATCGCTAAGCTCGGTACGCAGTGAATGCTCCAAGCGCTTCCGCTGCAAGCCCATGCCCGTGCAGCCGCCAACCTTGCAAACGTAAGCGCCCCGTCCGGGGGCCTTGCCTCCGAGGTCAGGCGCGACGCCCACATTCGTGGCGACGATCCTGACAAGACCCTCTTTCGGTCCCTTTCTACCGCATACGACGCAGGTCCTGAGAGGTAGGTGTCGCTCACGCACATTTGCTACCTGCGGAACCGGCGTCTCTTGCTGGCCTTGGGCCTCCGGCGGGCCTGGTTTTGGGCGCCTCCGCGCCGTCCGCGGCTAGCTGTCACGCCGCCTCTGAGGCCGACGATATCTTCTGCGAACCGTATCTGGCCGGGCTCACCGGCCGAGGGCGCTCGTCGTATGGTCCAGACATCGTCCGGTACGTCCCTCAGCGAGCCGGAACGGGCCAGCGCCGGCACCGGAACCGCCGGCTCAGGCTCGAGCTCCGGCACAGGTGGAGGCGCCTCCTCAGGCGCCTGCTCGACCTCCGCCGCCACTTCTTCGACTTCCTCGGTAACCGGTGCCTCGGCCTCGACGGCTACCGGCTCCTCAGCCACCTCGGCTGGAGCTTCGGCTTCCTCTTCGACGGCTGTGGGCTCGTCGATTGCCACCTCGTCAGCCGTGGGGGCCTCGACCTCCAGCTCCTCTGCCTCTGCTTCGGCCTCTGTCTCCGGCTCGACGGGGAGCAAGCCTAGCTCGTCCAGCCTGGCCATGAGCTCATCATACGACTTGGCGCCGAACCCCTTCACACCGCGAAGCTCGGCCTCCGATTTCGCAAGCACGTCACCGACGGTGTTGACGCCGGCCGTACTGAGCACGTTGAGGGCCCGGGTCGCGAGACCTACTCTCTCGAGGTCGGAGTCAACGGTTACGGGCTCTCGTGCGGCCGCAGCCTTTCGCGCTTCGGCACTCTCGTCGGCCTCTACGTTGCTCTTGATGTCGACGCTCCAGCCGGTGAGCTTGGCGGCGAGCCTCGCATTCTGGCCCTCTCTGCCGATGGCCAGCGAGAGCTGTCTATCGGGAACCACCGCTATGGCGGCGCTGGCCTCTTCGTCGAGATCTACGCGCAGCACCTGCGAAGGGCTGAGGGCGTTGGAGACGTATTTGGCTGGCTCTTTGCTCCACTCGACGACATCTATCTTCTCGCCCCAGAGCTCGTTGACGATGTTCTGGATACGGACGCCGCGCAGCCCGACACAAGAGCCCACCGGATCGACTCCGGCCTGTCTGGCGCGGACGGCCACCTTGCTTCGCGCCCCCGGCTCCCTCGCTATCGCGGTGATCTCAACGGCGCCGTTGTATATCTCCGGGACCTCCATCTCGAAGAG
>CAZGRI010000104.1:0-5479 GCA_964528205.1 uncultured Dehalococcoidia bacterium
TGGCGTCGGCACTGGCACCGGGGTAGCGGTCGCACGTTCCACAACATCGGGGGCGGACGCGCTGGTCCCACCGCATCCAGCCAGCAGCAGCGAGGCGCAGATGGCTAGGAGCGGCGCCAGGTGGGATAGGCCTTTCGAGCCGTTGAGCATTCGCTGCCCCGGTAGACGAATGACCCGAGCGTAACCCCCGTTCCGAGAGGTGTCAAACTTCGCGCCGCCAACATCACACGCCCGACGGATTGCGCTAAAATCAGGGGATGACCAGCGCAGGCCCCCGACCCTTATGGCGATGTCCCGAGTGCGAAAGAGAGTTCCGGGCCCGGAACCAGTGGCATTCATGTGTGGTGGTAAGCGTCGATAGCCACTTCGAGGGCAAGCCGACCTGGATGAGTAAGGCCTTCGCGGAGATGGTGAGGCGTCTCGAAAAGGCGGCGGGGCCCGTGCGGACGGACGCGGTCAAAGGCGGAATAAACCTCGCCGCCGGAGCCCACTTTGGTGAGGTCACCCTGGCCAAGCGGTCCATGCGCGTGGGCTTTATGCTCAGGCGGAGGGAGAGGGGCGCTCGACTGGAGAGGAGCTTGGACGCCGGTAGCTGGGTGGGTCACACTCTGATGCTGAACGGGCTGGATGACGTAGACGACCAGTTGATAGGTTGGCTCGCCGAGGCGTACGCGTGCAAGCTATGAAGGCCGCCGTTCAGCTCTTAGACATCACGGACTCGATCGCCCGGGCCAGCTGCTCAGGGCGCCGAGTGCCTAACATCAGCTTCTTCCGTCCGGACAACTCCAGCTGGACCCCTCTGTTGCCGCTTACGTTGTAGGCCCAGCCTCTCCCGGGCATCCACCGAATACCCCAGCCGCCATACTCGAAAACCGGGCTGTAGGTACGGGCCTCGGTCCGCACGATCTGGCTGAACGGTATTCGGCGCGTGACGAACGGTGCGAACCGGACGTACAGCGCATCCTCCCGCACCTCGATGACAAGCCTGAGGGCCGCCAGGGCGTACGCCAGGACCAGCGACAGCCCTATGACCAGGCCACCAAGGAGGCCCAGTGCCACGTCTGGCATCGCGTGGTCACCCCAGCTGTTGCCGAGCGCAAGCTGGGTCACCATTCCCCAGGCCATCAGCCCGTCCACGGTGAGCAAGACCGCTCCAAAGACCAGCCACACCCACGGCTGACGGAACCGCTGCTCCTCGTGAAAGACAGTCCCTTGAGTGCCAGACACAGTCGGTCCCCTAAGCCAGTTGACTCTACCCGGCGGGAGCCCATCATAGTTGTTCAGCCCTCCGCCATATCAAGACGTCCATGGGGAGCGCAGTTGTCGCAGGAGAGAAACCGGTGGTACCATCCAGCCGTTCGAACCGTCATTGTACCATCGGCTGAAGGCGGCTTTCGGACTACGGTGGGTCACTTTGTCTCGAAGATTCGTTGTCTGGGCCGCCGGCGACGCCCACGTCGGCACCGACCTCGAGAACGGGCGTGAGAGCCTGGCCGACGCCATCCGCCAGTCGGAGGGAGCCGATGACCCCTTCGACTGGAACGTCATGCTCGACGTGGGCGACATGTCCGGCTCTCAGACGCCGCCGGACGATCAAGAGGGCATAGAGGTCGTCCGCCAGTACCGGGCCCTGACCACACACCGGAGGGAGGACGTCTACAACCTCGTCGGTAATCACGACGCCTCCGGCGGGGACGAACCGACACAGTGGTGGTTCCGCAAGTGGCTCGATCCGACCGGTGAGAGCACCGAGCATTCCGGCGTCCACGCCGGCCGAAGACCGTTTCCGGTGGACGGTACCTGGGAGCGGTACAGCTTCGTCGCCGGCAATGTCCTGTTTCTGGTGATGGGCGACCGAAACGATGTCGGGCCTCCGGTGGGCCGTGGGCCCGTGGGAGGGTACCCGGCCGGGGCCGTGACCCGGGAGACTTTCGACTGGTGGGTCGCGCAGGTCGAGTCGAACCAGGACAAGATCCTCGTCTCGGCCCATCACCACATGCTCAAAGAGACGACTGTGGCATCGGGCGACTGGGAGGGGGTCGACCTCGGCTATCACGGCAGGTTCGAGGACGGCGCTCCCATCGGCGCTTCCTACCTGTACTGGGTCGGTGGAGCCCGTGACTCGGGCGCCTTCGAGGGTTACCTGGCGGACAATCCCGGCGCCATCGACCTCTGGATCGGAGGACACACCCATACCAACCCCGACGACACCACAGGAGGCCGGTCCCACATCGAGCGCAAATGGGGCGTGACGTTCATCAACGCGTCAGCGCTCTCCCGTTTTCACGGACGCAAGAACGTGCCCATGAGCCGGGTGCTGACCTTCACAGAGGGCAGTAACGAGGTCAGCCTGCGCTGCTACCTGCACACGGACCTGCACGCGTCCCAAGGATGGTACGCTCCTGCCGAGCGGACCGTCCAGTTACGCATGCCCTTCGTGGCGCCGTCAACCACAGGCAGGAGGTGATCTATGCCACGAGTCGTCGTATTGGGATGTGGGACGCCCACCCCGAGTCCCGTTCGCTGGGGCTCTTCGTTCCTTGTGGAGATCGGCGGTGAATGGCTTATGTTCGACTGCGGACCGGCCGCCACCTACAAGCTCTACAAGGCCGGCTTCACCGCAACCCAGGTGGACCATCTCTTCTTTACTCATCACCACTCCGACCACGACGCCGACTATCCCACGTTCCTGCTCACCCGCTTCGACATGTCCGTGGGCAAAGAGAACGAGCTCCGTGTGTACGGGCCGGCTCTCACCTCCCAGCTCACGGAAAGGCTGTTGGGCGAGGACGTCGGTGCGTATTGGCACGACATCGTGGCCAGGACCAACCACCCGCTCAGCCTGGGGGCCCACCAGCGGCGCGGCGGTACGCTGCCCAGGCTTCCTCCCGTAATTCACTCCACCGACGTCGGCCCAGGCAAATTCGCGACCGGAAAGCACTGGCAGGTCTCCGCTGCCCGCGTAGAGCACGTGCAGCCCTATCTCGACTCGCTGGCCTATCGTATCGACAGTGACGAGGGGTCGATCGTCTTCTCAGGCGACACGCGGCCGTGCGACAGCCTTACGGAGCTCGCGTCGGGCGCCGACCTGCTCGTAATGGAGTGCATCCGACTGCACCAGGACAACGTGGGGAACCCCGCAGCGGAGTACGAGACCGCCACCTATGGAGCGGGCCAGACCGCCAGGGACGCCGACGTGAAGAAGCTCTTACTGTGCCACCAGAATCCCGCGCTGGAGGACCCCGAGTCCAAGGTGCAGGCCATCGGCGAGGTCAGGAGCGTGTTCGCCGGGCCGACGGTCTGGGGAGAGGAGCTACTCGAGGTCCGCTGGGGGTAGCCGTACGACACTCTGGCAACCAGCTCTTAGTCAGGACGCTAGAACAGGCTGGCTGCCGTCTCGCACGCCCTCCTCTCATCCTCATTGAGAGGCTCGTAGGTCAGGGCGACTTCGACGTTGTCGTTGATCCTGGACGGGTAGCGGGCGCCCGGTATGGCTACCGACACGCCGGAATTGGAAAGCACGTACCGCAGGAGCGTCGCAGGTGTCAGGACCGCTGAGTGATCGGGGGCGCGCATCTGAGACCTGACGCCGCTCATCCTGCCCGAGCCACCCAGCGGACGCATCGCGATGACCCCGACATCCATCGCTCGCGCCAGTGTCAGCAGCGCTTCGGTCTCCCGACAGAAGGCGGAGTACTCCAACATCACCGCGTCGAACTCGCCGCTGTTGATTGCCTTCTCCAGGACATCGAGGCTGTGGGACGACATGCCGATGTGCCTGATCAGACCACGCTCGCGCGCGATCTTCAGGCCCGCCAGGGCCCCGTCCTCCCGCATTACGGCGTTCCATGCGTCCGCGGACGATACGTCGTGCAGATGGTACAGGTCTACGCTGTCTACCCCCAGGACTCCCAGGCTTCGGTCCACGTCATGTTGGGCGCCGTCCCGCTCCCGGCGCATCGTCTTCGTGGATATGTAGAACGCCTTGCCACCCCTCGACCTGACGGCCCGGCCGATCAGGTATTCGCTGCCCTCGTACTCTCTCGCCGTATCGACGAAGTTGATGCCAAGGTCCAGCGCGGTGTTGAGCGTCTCTTCACCCTCCGGCGCCTGAGGTGTGTCCATGGCGCCGAGGCCGATCTCGGTGACCTCCAGGCCGGTCCGTCCGAGTCCGCGCTTTCTGATCGCCGATCGAGGCTTCATCCAGTCGGTCCCTTCCATCAGAGTGTCTAACCGCCGATTGTAGACCACAGTATCGGCCGATCCGCATCCCAAGACAAGAGCGCACAAAGGCGTGGAGACCCGAGGCTGGCCCCCAGGCCACCGGAGGGTCCGGTTAGGGAGGATAGTCCCGCTCCGGCTGGTGGAAAAGCGATGTGATACGCTTGACGGTGTCCTACGGTTGTAGAAACCACACCCAGGCTGCAGGTCCTCTACATGATCTCGTTGACCGACATAAGGCGCCTCCGCTCCACGACAAACAGCGTCTTCTACGGCTGGCGGCTGGTGCCTATCGCCGGACTGATCATGACCTTGAGTATCACGCCCATGTTCCACGCCATGGGTCTCTGGTTCGTGGCCATGGAAAGAGCGTTCGGTTGGAACCGCACTCAGCTTTCTCTGGCTTTCGCTTTTACCCGAGTCGAGGGTGGAATTCTAGGGCCCGTTGAGGGCTACCTGGTCGACCGGCTCGGGACCCGCAGACTTGTGCTGATAGGTCTCACAGTGATGGGAATCGGCTGGCTTATGTTCAGCCAGATTCACTCGTTGTGGATGTTCTACGTGGCTTACCTGGTAGTGGCCCTGGGCCAGGGTCTGGGCAGCTGGCTGCCCCTTACGACCATGCTCAACAACTGGTTCAATCGCCGCCGGGCAACGGCAATGGGGCTGGCGAACGCGTCCAGCAGGGTGGGCAGCCTCATACTGGTGCCGGCGATCGCGTGGGCTATCAATCCCGACTTTGACCGTCTGGGGTGGAGTCTCACTGCCGCGCTGGTGGGCTTCGCACTGCTTGTCGTGGCTTTGCCGTTGTCGAGGCTCATACGCAACAGGCCCGAGGAGTACGGCCTGCTGCCTGACGGCGATGCGCCTCGAGGTACTGCGATCTCGGAGACTGCGGAACCCTCCCAGGTCGCAGCGAACGCCACAGGGCGGGTGGACTTCACCGTCGGTGAGGCACTGAGGACACCGACATTCTGGCTCCTCAGCACCGCTCACGGATTCACGTCGATGGTGATGATCGGGATGATGGCCCACCTGGCGCCCATGATGACCGACAGGGGTTACAGCCTTGAGACAGCGGCCCTGGTCCTAACGACCTACACCTCTACATCCATGGTCTTCCAGATAATAGGCGGTTTTGTCGGCGACCGGGTCCCGAAGAACGTTGCCTTGATGGTGTTCACACTGGTCCAGTCCAGCTCCGTCTTTGTCCTGATCTTCGGGCCGGCCACCCTGGGAGTGGCCTATGGCTTCGCGG
>CAZGRI010000105.1:0-5479 GCA_964528205.1 uncultured Dehalococcoidia bacterium
CTGGCAGGTGTACGACCAGCTCCCATCGTTCGGCATGGCCGGTCCCCATCTCGGCGATGTCTCCGTGCTGGTCTACGACGACGACTCTCGGGAGTTCGTCCACAACACGCGGCACCCCATCCAGCAGGTAGCGTTCGGCGCCAACCCCCACAATCCTCGCAACGCGTCCTTCTTCCTGCCCTACCAACCCCACAGCTTCGTGGCGTACAACAAGAGACGCATCTTCCAGTGTCGCAGCCACGACATGATCCACTGGAGTGAGCCGATGGTGGTCGCGGCCCCAGACGACGTCGAGGACAATCTGGACGAGTCCTTTTACACGATGGCCCAGTTCAAGCTGGGAACGGTCCATCTAGCGACCGTCTCGGTGCTTCGCGCGGTGGAGAACGAGATGGAGGTCCAGCTCCTGGTAAGCCGCGACGGGACCCGATGGGGAAGGACCAACAAGCGCCAGCCGTTCCTCGCCCCAAGGGGAGACGGACACTGGGACGGGCACATGGTGTCCATGGTGAGCCCTCCGATCGACGTAGGGGACGAGACGTGGTTCTACCACGGCGGAACCGACTTTCACCACGACTGGTGGATCTTCGGGGCCGCCGAAGGAATGGACCACCCAGAGGCGAGGAGCACCCTGGGCGGCAGCTGGGGTCTCGGGCTCGCCACCCTCCGGAAAGACGGGTACGCCGGACTCTACGCCACGAAACATCGCGAGGGGATCGTGGTCACCCGGCCGGTCATCAGCCTGGGAACGAAGCTGGAGATCAACGCAAAGTGTGCGCCGGGCGGGTCCGTCCGGGTCGAGGTGGCGGGGCACGACGACGAGATCGTCGAGCCGTGCTCAAAGGACCGCAGCGATCCGTTCACCGGCGACAGCGTGAGGCACACGGCAACCTGGGCGGGCGATGCAACCATACCCACAGCCCACGGCCACGGGACCTGGCGGAAGCTGAGGTTCTACCTGCGCGACGCCGAGCTCTTCTCCTTCCGCTTCACAGATTCCCTGGAGGAGCGGGGCAGATACGACTATAATCCTCCCAGAAGAGCTTAGGGAGGCTGAAATGCGGGACATGGCCACCGACAGCGTTCAGCTCTATGTGAAGGACAGGGTACAGACCTTCGTCGACAACGTGGTTATCGAGTCCGTGCAGAGCGCGACCAGACGCTGGCACACGCCCGTTCTGCGTCAGGAAGACCCCGTGATCACCAGGGACCGCCCGTGGGAGCGCCTTGTCTACTTCTCCGGCTCCGACTACACGGTGCTGCGAGACCCCGAAGACGGCCTGTTCAAGTGCTGGTACGAGGACTACGATCCCGCGCCGGACGGCGACTGGTCCGGGTCCAGGGGTATCACCCGGCCTGGCAGCTCCCGGCAGTGCTACGCGGTGAGCGAGGATGGCATCACGTGGGTCAAGCCCGAGCTCGACGTGTACGAGGAAGACGGCCGGAAAACCAACATCGTCCTCGGCGGTCACGAGTACCCGGGGTCCACCCACGCTCTGGCCCTAACCCTCGATCCCCATCCCCCGACCGCGGAAGAACGGTATCGCGCGCTGTTCAACCACATCCGGGAGCCTCTGAGGCCAGGTCGAGGCCACCAGGTCAGGAGCGCCCACTCGGCCGACGGGATTCACTGGACCGTCTACGATGAGGTCCCGTCCTTTGGCCTTGGCGGCTCCCGGCTGGGCGACGTCTCGGTGCTCTTCTACGATGAGGACGCACGGGAGTTCGTCCACAACACCCGACACTACGCCCAGACCATCGGGAGCGGCGCCAATCCCAGGACTCCTCGAAGCTCCACGTTCATACGGTCCCACGAGCCCGACGACTTCGCCGCCGACAACAGAAGGCGCATCTTCCAGTGCCGCAGCCACGACATGATCCACTGGAGCGAGCCTATTGTGGTCGCGGCCCCGGACGATGTCGCGGACAACCTGGACGAGTCCTTCTACTGCATGTCCCAGTTCAGGCTCGGGACGGTCCACCTGGCGACGGTCAACGTGCTGAGGGCGGTGGACAACGAGATGTACGTCCAGCTCCTGGTCAGCCGGGACGGGACCCGCTGGAGCCGCACCAACAAGCGCCAGCCGTTCCTGGCTCCCAGGGACGAAGGCAACTGGGACGCCCACATGGTCTCCGTGACGAGCCCGCCGATCGTAGTCGGGGACGAGCTATGGTTCTACCAGGGCGGGACCAGCTATCACCACGACTGGTGGATATTCGGCCGCGCCGAGGGCATGGACCATCAGGAGGCGCGGGACCCCATGGGTGGGGTCTGGGGTCTCGGCTTGGCGACCCTTCGAAAGGACGGGTACGCCGGACTCTACTCCACACGGCACCGGGAAGGCATCGTCGTCACGCGGCCGCTGGTCACCCAGGGAACGAAGCTGCAGATCAACGCCAGGTGCGCTCCGGGCGGCTCGGTACGGGTCGAGGTGGCGGACAGTAACGACGATGTCATAGGCTCCTGTTCAATCGACCGGAACGACCCCTTCACCGGCGACGCCGTCGAGCACACGGTTACCTGGAGCGGCGACCCGGCCATCCCCCTGGAACCGGACGAGAGGGCCAGCCTCCGCAAGGTCCGATTCTACCTGCGGGACGCCGAGCTCTTCTCCTTCCGCTTCGCCGATCTGCCTGCTTCGTAAAGCAGTAATCGCTGAGTACGTCTGACGCACGGCCCTGTCATTCTGAGGAGCCCAAGCGACGAAGAATCCGGAGGGGCTGGGGGACAAGCCTCGAGTCGCGCTGCCGACCATGGTCCCTGACGGCGCGAACCCGCAAAACGTACCGCCCTAGACCTACCAAGGAGGTAAACAGCCAATGATCGGGTATGATCCGGAAACCCACTACGCGCGAATCGGCGACACGACACAGCTCTTTCTGGACAACGGCATGGTCCACTGGATCAAGAACATAAAGCGGACCCACCACAAGGCGGTCCCCCATCCGAGCAATCCGGTGATCAAGCAGGACAGGCCCTGGGAGGAGATGCCCTACTTCACGACGTGCTACTCCATCGTCCGGGACGACGACGGGACGTTCAAGGCCTGGTACTCGGACTTTCTTGTCAACCCGAAACACGAACGGCCGGTCCCCTACGTCGGCCCCCCTCACTGGGACTCCCGGCTATGCTACGCGACCTCCCAGGACGGCATCCACTTCGAGAAGCCGCTGCTCGGCCAGGTCGAGATCGACGGGCAGGACACCAACGTCGTGCGCTGGGACCACCGCATGGACGTCGGCGTCGCCTACTCGATCATCCGCGACCCGGTGGAGACAGATCCCGCGAAGCGGTTCAAGATGAGCTATCTTCCCATCGAGTTCAGCGGCAATCTCCCAAAGAAGGCGACGACGGGCTCTCCCGACTTGATGGGCCTGGCGGTCGCGTTCTCCGGGGATGGCGTGAACTGGGACCCGTATCCCGGAAACCCTGTGGACACGGTTTGGGGCAGCGACGTCCAGAACCTCATGTACGATCATGACAGAGGGCGCTACGTCATCTACGGTAGGGCCCACTCCGCGGGCGGCGGCGGAAGCCCCAACGCCGACGGCTGGTTTACCCGGTCCTTCCCGGACCTGCCCTACGGCTGGGTCCCCAAGCGGTCCGTCTACATCATGGAAAGCGAGGACATGATCACCTGGACGCCGGCCCACCGGGTGATGGCTCCAGGCCCACCCCACAACCTGGACGACGAGTTCTACGGCCTAGCGCCGTTCCGGCTCGGGGACTACTACGGAGGCTTGCTGCCGGTCCTGCACGCGGTCGACAACACCATGGACCCCGAGTTCGTGTTCAGCAAGGACGGGGTCAACTGGACCCACACACGCGAAGCCGGCCGTCTGATCGAACGCGAGGAGGGCGCCTGGGACGGCGTAATGATCACGTCCGCCGAGCCTCCCATCAGGGTCGGCGACGAGCTATACATATTCTACGGCGGCTCGCCGTCCCACCACGACTGGTGGATCGTGGGTGATGCCCAGGGACTGGACACGCCCGAGGGGAAGCCGGGCTACAACGTCAACCACGGGATGGGCCTGGCGACCCTCAGGGTCGACGGGTTTGTGTCCCTCGACGCCGGGCTCAGGGAGGGCATCATCAACACGAAGCCCTTCTTCTCCACGGGAGCGAAGCTCATCGTCAACGCGAAGTGCGGGCCCAATGGCTACGTGAAGGCGGAAATACAGGACACTGCTGAGAACTCATGGCCGGGGTTCGCCACTGACGACTGCGACATGTTCACCGGAGACGACGTCAATCACGTCGTCTCGTGGAACGGAAACTCGCAGATAAACATGATCCCCGGCTACGTCAGAGTGTCCTTCACTCTCAAGGACGCCGAGGTGTACTCGTTCCGCGTCGCCGACAATGTCTAAAGATCGAATAGGTGGAGGGACTCACAAGGGGCTTGGCGAAACATCATCTGTTTCAGCCGGCCCGGCGGCTACGCCGCTTGAATGTCCGATGTCTGCCTAAAGAGACGTGCGACTTATGCCACAAGGACTACCTACCGCAACTCTGGGTCGAACTGGACTACAGGTTACCCGGTTAGGCTTCGGCGCGATGGAGATCAGGGACGCTCCGAGAGGGAGACCTGTAACCGAGGACGAGGCGAAGGCGGTATTGAATGCGGTGCTGGACGCTGGCGTGAACTTCATCGACACGTCAATAGACTACGGCAGGAGCGAGGAGTTCATCGGCAAATACATCTCCCACCGCAGAGCCGAGTTCTACCTGGCATCGAAGTGCGGATGCGTTGTCGTGCCTGCCGCGGTAGCGCAAGGCGGGCATGTATACATTCGTGAGAACATCGTCGCCGGCGTGAATCAGAGCTTGGCTCGAATGAAAACGGACTACCTCGACGTCGTCCAATTCCACGGCAGCCCGTCCAAAGAGGTGTTGCAAGAAAACGAAGCAATTGAGACTTTGCTTGACCTCCAGCGGGAAGGCAAGATCCGGTTTCTCGGCTCGTCTTCGACACTGCCCCATATCGAAGACCACATCGAAATGGGCGTATTCGACGAGTTCCAGATCCCTTATTCCGCTCTACAGCGCGAGCACGAGGAGACCATCATGAGGGCGGCCGGCGCTGGAATCGGCACGGTCATACGGGGTGGAGTCGCGAAGGGCGATCCTGGTGCATCCGGTGTTCCCCGTCCTGACACCTGGACGAAGTTTGACGAAGCAAATCTGGATGATCTGCGGGAGGAAAGCGAAAGTCGGACGGACTTCATGCTCCGATTTACAATGAGCCATCCGCGGATGCACACGACGATCGTGGGGACCCAGAACCTGGACCACCTGCGGGCTAACGTCGAAGCAGCGTTGAAAGGCCCTCTGCCGTCAGATGTCTATGAGGAGGCGAAACGTAGACTTGCATCGGTCGACGTGAAGCCGGCACTGCCGTGAACCGGCTCCTCCTTCCTGGACCATCATTGCACAACGCGAGCTAACATGGCTTATCCGTCCTGGTGGCTGCAC
>CAZGRI010000106.1:0-3458 GCA_964528205.1 uncultured Dehalococcoidia bacterium
TCACAAGATGTCTCGACCCCCAGGACTCTCATGCGCATTATGTTACAGCATGGCTTGCGTCCCGGAGCCGGCGGCGTAGAACATCGCGGCCGACCGTCGCACCCCACCCGACCAGATTCTTCACTCCGATCAGAATGACAGTTGGCTTCTAGATCAACGTATCCGGTTTAACGCCACAGGTCAGGAGTTGGCGAGGTCGTGCCAGCCGGCGACCGTGGGGGCCAGTGAGAACCGAAACATTCTTGAGAACACTTGAGAACACCGGTCTGCGGCCCTCGTAAAGTGGACCGGCTGTGGTATAATAAAGGCGACGAGAGGCATTGCTTCCGTCAATCCGGCAAAAGAGCCATTGAGGAGGTGCTTATGGTTCGCGAGTTCGTTCTCGACCATATGTGGAAGTTCCCTTGTCCCTCCCCTGCCGGCTCGAAGGCAGGTAACCCGTAGAGGTGGTTGAGCCGGTGGGGTCTCCAAGCGCCGGCTGACCCGCGCTTGATAAGACGCCAGTAAGTGCGCTCCGGCAACGTCGGAGGTTGGCCATCCGGTTCTCTGGACCGGGCTAGCGGGGCGGCGGCGTAAGTAGCTGAAAATGAATGGGCCCAGGTGCAACGCACCTGGGCCCATTGCTTTATCTCGAAGGCAGTCTGCATCCAATCAGATGCCGCGTTGCGAACCGGGAAACGGCTTGTACGGGTGCGCCGCCGCCACGTCTTCGTTGAACGTCAGTCCGAGACCGGGGGTCCGGGGGAGCTCCACGTAGCCGCCCGACTGCCTCGGAAGGCCGTCGAGCACCTCGAAGTAGTGGGGCTCATAGAACTCTGCGTGGTACTCCTGGATCAAGAAGTTGGGAAGCGATGCCCCCAGGTGGAACGAGGCCATCGTTCCAACGGCGGCGTTGGTGTTATGGGGCGCCATCATCACGTGCTGCGACTCGGCGATGGCGGCGATCTTCTTCAACTCCGTTATGCCGCCTGCGTTGCACATGTCGGGCTGGAGAATGTCGGCGGCCTCGGCCTTGACAAGCTCGTAGAACGGGAATTTCAGATAGAGCCGTTCCCCCGTCGCGATAGGTATGTTTACGCGGCGTCGCACCTGCTCCATCTCCGAGACGTTCTCGTACGACACCGGCTCTTCGAACCAGAAGGGCCTGTACTGCTCGAGCCGATTGCCAAGGTGAACTGCGGTGTGGACATTGAACTTGGCGTGGACCTCGACCAGTATCTCGACCAACGGGCCGACTGCGTCTCTGACCGCCGCGACCCTGTCTTCAGCCAGCTGCGCCTCCTCCGGAGTGATCGTGTAGTAGTTGTGCTGTCCGAAGGGATCGAACTTCATGGCCGTATAGCCCATCTCCACCACCCGTAGGGCCTCCTCCGCGTTCTGCGCCGGGGTCCCGGGGTTCGTGTACCAGCCGTTGGCGTACACGCGCAGACGGTCCTGGAACGGGCCACCCAGAAGCTCGTAGACGGGTACGCCAAGCGCCTTGCCTTTCAGGTCCCACAGTGCGATGTCGACTCCAGACAGCGCCGTGCTGAACAGACGGCCGCCTCGTCCCACCCCATCGTGGTACATCCGCGTCCAGTGAAGCTCGTGGTGCAGAGGGTTCTTGCCGACGAGGTAGGTCTCAACCCAGTCCTCCAGCAGGCCTACCACGAGGGGCTCGTTGCGCAGCATCGACGCCTCACCCAGGCCCTCAATACCCTCATCGGTGGTCAATCGCAGCACAAGCCAGTTGCGCTCGGCGTTGCGGTGCTTCGACGAAAAGATATGGGTCTTGATTCCCGTGATCTTCATGCAGAACCCCCATAGGCAGTGCGTACGTGTTTTGGCAGAGCCAACTAGCGAGAACGATAACACCGTGCCCGCCTCGCAGATGTTATCATGTTGGCCGTGCCGTACAAGACCACACGCGCGAGGTGTCGCTTGACCCGAGAACGCTCTGCGAAGCTATACGCAACGGCCCGTTCCTATATTCCAGGCGGTGTGAACAGTCCCGCGCGATCGTGGAAGGCAGTGGGCGGTGACCCGGCTTTCCTGACCCGGGGTTCCGGCTCCAGGGTGTGGGATGCCGACGGCAACGACTACGTCGATTACGTCTGCTCGTGGGGGCCTCTGATCCTCGGCCACGCCCATCCCGCCGTCATCGCGGCCGTAACCGCCGCGGCGAAGAACGGTACCAGCTTCGGAGCGCCCACCGAGGCCGAAAACGTGCTGGCAAAGGCGATAGTCGACGCGTTCCCATCCATCGACAAGGTCAGGCTGGTGAGCTCAGGCACCGAGGCCGGGATGAGCGCCCTCAGGCTGGCCCGCGCCTTCACGGGCCGGGACAAGATCATCAAGTTCGAGGGCGGCTACCACGGCCACTCGGACGCGCTCCTCGTCGCCGCGGGCTCAGGGGCGGCAACCCACGGCGTTCCCGACAGCGCGGGGGTCACCGCGTCATTCTCGCGAGACACGCTGGTGGCGCGCTACAACGACCTCGGGTCCGTCGAGGGGCTATTCGACAGGTCACCCGAAGAGATCGCATGCGTCATCGTCGAGCCCGTCGCCGGCAACATGGGAGTGGTGCCGCCCGCGATGGGATTTCTGGAGGGCCTCAGGGAGCTGACGGACAGCCGGGGCGCGCTGCTGGTGTTCGACGAGGTGATCACTGGATTTCGCGTGGCTTACGGCGGGGCCGAGCAGCTCTACGGTGTCACCCCTGACATCACCTGCCTGGGCAAGATCATCGGTGGTGGCATGCCGGTCGGCGCGTACGGGGCCCGCGACGAGATCATGGAGACGGTGGCTCCTCTGGGTCCTATGTACCAGGCCGGGACGCTGTCGGGCAACCCGGTGGCGGTGGCCGCCGGCGCCGCGACGCTCGACCTTCTGCAGGAGCCGGGCGTTTACGACAGCCTGGAATCCAAGGCCCTCAGGCTTCAGACAGGTCTCGAGCAGGTCTTCGCGAAGGCCGAGACGCCGCTAAGCATCAACCGCGTGGGGTCGATGATGACGCTGTTCTTCAATCCAGGACCGGTGGACGGCTTCGGCCCGGTATCGAAGTCGGATGGAGACGGGTTCACCGGGTTCTTCCACCGGATGCTGGACGAAGGGGTCTACCTGCCGCCGTCCCCCTTCGAGGCGATGTTCGTCTCCACTGCCCACAGCGACGCCGATATCGACGCCACGATCGAAGCAGCCCGCCGCGCGCTGGGATGAGGAGGGACTCAGAGTGCGTCCCTATCCGAAGTAACGATGATTCTCAAATAAGCTCAACGCCGCAGGATTATCCACGACATACTGCCGAATCTTGGCGAGCTCCTGTTCGTTCCGTATGACCCGTTCGAAAAAGCTACGTTGCCATCGGAATTCGCGATGGCCCGCTCGACGGCATGCCGTTGTCACGGCAGCCTTATATGTTCGGACGATCACTGAGAGGGTGCTACGTCGCGGCGCCCTCGTTTTCTTTGTTTTCCGTC
>CAZGRI010000106.1:3468-5465 GCA_964528205.1 uncultured Dehalococcoidia bacterium
CAGAGAACGGATTAGCAGGATCGCGCTTCTTGAAACTCTCGGGGGCGTCGACTCTCGCACCGGTGGTAGGGGCGTTCAATTGAACGCCCCTACGCCTCGCCGATTCGCTCGCGATGAACAATGATTCCATGCACATGGTCCGGCATCACTACCCATTGGTCCAGCTCGACATGGCGTGAGTGACTCGCCTCCCAGCACTGTTCCGCCAGGCTGCGGACCTTGCTGTTGTTGAAGAACGGTTCGCGGTTCTGTGTGCAGATGGTTACGAAATAGGCTCCGGCCTCTCCGTAGTCGTAGCCGCTCAGCCGAACAGAGCGACGGTTACGCTTTCTACGATCTGGCGCGTACCTGAGCATCAAACCGGACTGCCGGCGGTCTCTCGGATGCCGGCTATCGCCTGGGCGACGCTGATATCGCGGCCGAAGACGGCGGAGCCGGCCACCAACACCCGGGCGCCGGCCCGGACCACACGGGCCACCGTCTGCTCGCTGATACCTCCGTCGACCTCCAGGTCGGCCGAGAGTCCCCGGCGGTCCAACAAGTCTCGCACCCGCCGGACTTTGTTCACCATGCCTTCGATGAAAGCCTGTCCGCCGAATCCCGGGTTCACCGTCATGACCAGGACCTGGTCCAGGTCCGGCAGCACCTCTTCGACCGCGGCCACATGTGTCGCGGGACTCAACGCGACGCCGGCCTTCGCTCCCGCCTCCTTGATCTGGTGCACCACGCGGTGCAGGTGGGTGCACGCCTCGACGTGGACGGTAACGATGTCTGCGCCGGCGTCCACGAATTCGGCGATGTACTTCTCGGGCTGGACGATCATCAGGTGGATGTCGAACGGGATATCGGTCCAGCGCCTGATGGCCGAGACGACCTGAGGGCCGATGGTGATGGCGGGCACGAAGCGCCCGTCCATGACATCCACGTGAATCGCGTCGGCGCCCCCATCGGCAGCCTCAGCCACCTGTGGACCCAGCTGGCTGAAGTCCGCCGACAGGATGGATGGGGCTATCTTGATCGCCTTGTCATCCGGCACGCTCAACCTCCAACTGCGCTCTCGAATCGGATATCGCCCGCCGGACCTGCTCGAAGCCCGTCCCTCCCGGTACGTCCCGGGCGGCAACGGACGACTCGACGCTGATCTCCAGAACATCCTCGTCGAACAGGTCCGAGAACCGGCGATACGTGTCAAGCGGAAGCTCGTCGAACCTCTTGCCCTGCTCGACCGCATGGGCCGACAGCTTCGAGACGACACCGTGTGCCTCCCGAAACGGCATGCCCTTTGCGACCAGGTAGTCGGCGATGTCCGTCGCCAACGCGTAGCTGTCCCGGGCCGCTTCACCCATCCGGCGAGCGTCGATCCCCATGGTGGAGACGACGCCCGTCATGACCCGAAGCGTCGAGAGGACAGAGTCCACGGTGTCGAACAGCCCTTCCTTGTCCTCCTGCATGTCACGGTTGTACGTCAGCGGCAGCCCCTTGAGGACCGTGAGCAGCGCCATGAGGTTCCCGTAGGCCCTGCCGGACTTCCCCCGAGCGATCTCGGCGAAGTCCGGGTTTCGCTTCTGGGGCATGATGCTGCTGCCCGTCGTGAACCTGTCGTCCATCCGCACGAAGGCGAACTCGTCGGAGGACCAGAGGACCAGCTCCTCGGCGAGGCGGGACAGGTGCATCATGCAGACCGCCGACGCCGTATGCACGTCCAGCAGGAAGTCCCGGTCGGACACGGCGTCCATGCTGTTTGCCGATACGGCCGAGAAGCCCAGCTCCGCGGCCACGGACTCCCGATCGATAGGGTACGGCACCCCGGCCAGGGCCCCGCTGCCCAGCGGCAGGACATCCGCCCCTTGATACGCCTGCCGGAACCGGCTGGCGTCCCGGCCCAGCATCTCGAAGTACGCCAGCATGTGGTGGGCGAACAGCACCGGCTGCGCCCGCTGCAAGTGGGTGTAGCCCGGCATCACGACCCTGGGATTGGCCTCCGCCTGTCCGACCAG
>CAZGRI010000107.1:0-1142 GCA_964528205.1 uncultured Dehalococcoidia bacterium
GGGGCCGGCGTTCTACGAGCAGTGCTTCTCGGCGGTGGCGAACACGGTCGCGTCGGTGTTTCCGGAGCGCTCCGTCTGCGAGGCCTTCGTGCCGTCCTTCGGGTCCACATGGGGCTTCGTCATCGGGTCCTTGGGCCCCCTACCGTCCTCGCCGGCGGCCACGCAGGTCGATGAGCTCATCGCGAAGCGAGTCCAAAGCGATCTGCGTTACCTGGACGCCACCACCATGCGGGGCATGTTTTCCGTCCCCAAGTACCTACGCCAGGCCCTCGCCGCCGAGACCCGGACCATCACCCTCGCCGACCCCCTCTTTGTTGTGTGATCGACACCCCTTTTCTTGCACACCCCGACATCTGGCGACGAAGAGCTAGACCAGGCTCCGGTGCTATAATCGCGTTCGAGGAGAGAGGATGACCTCGGACGTTCTGGAGGGGCTGAACCCCAGGCAGCGAGAAGCCGTCGAGACCATCGACGGTCCGCTTCTGATCGTCGCCGGCCCCGGAAGCGGCAAGACCCGCGTCATCACCCACAGGATCGCGTACCTGGTACGGACCTGCGGGGTTCGCCCATACCGCATCGTGGCCGTTACCTTCACCAACAAGGCGGCTCGCGAGATGCGGCACCGGCTGGCCGACCTTATGGGCCCCGGCTCCAAGGACCTCAACGCCGGGACCTTCCACTCCTTCTGCGCCATGCTCCTTCGCCGGGAGGGCGAGGTCATGGGTCTCGACCGCAACTTCGCCATCTATGACAGCTCCGACCAGCTCGATCTGGTCAAACGCAGTATGGCCGAGGTAGACGTCGACCCCAAGCGCTTCGGCCCCGGCGTGCTGCTGTCCTCGATATCGGCCGCCAAGAGCCAGCTCCTGGGCGTCGAGGGCTCTGGGATGCGGCGAGAGACCTACTTCGACGAGGTGGTGCTTCGAGTCTACGAACGATACGAGCAGCTCCTTGCACAAGCCTCGGCCGTCGACTTCGACGATCTCCTGTTCAAGACCTACTTGCTGCTTCAGCAGAACCCGGAGGTGGCCCGCAAATACCAGGAGCGGTACGTCCACTTCATGATCGACGAGTTCCAGGACACCAACGTCGCCCAGTACGCCATCGCCAAGCAGCTCTCCCAGGAGCACAGGAACCTGTGC
>CAZGRI010000107.1:1152-5439 GCA_964528205.1 uncultured Dehalococcoidia bacterium
CTGTGCGTCGTGGGCGACCCGGACCAGTCCATCTACTCCTGGCGCAACGCCGACATCCGAAACATCCTCAGCTTCCAGGCCGACTTCACCGAGGCCAAGGTCATCGCGCTGGAAGAGAACTACCGGTCCACGCAGACGATCCTGGACGCGGCCCACGGGCTGATCAGCGCCAACACCCAGCGAGTCGAAAAAGAGCTGTTCACCCAGAAGGGGCGCGGAGTCCCCATCGTCGTTGCCGAGCAGCACAACGAGGAGGAGGAGGCGCAGTTCGTTATCCAGGAGATTCAGAGCCTGGCGGAAAGCGGCCACGCCCTGGGTGACATCGCCGTGATGTACAGAGTCAACGCGCAGTCCCGGGCGCTGGAGGAGTCTTGCCTGCGCCACGGGGTCCGCTACCAGGTCGTCGGCGGTCAAAAGTTCTACCAGCGGCAGGAGGTCAAGGACCTGGCGGCGTATCTACGACTGGTGGCGAACCCCAACGACGATGTGTCGCTGGCGCGGGTGGTCAACGTCCCCGCCCGTGGCATAGGCCGCAGGACGATGGACGAGCTGGTCCGCATCGCCAGGGATGAGGGCATCCCGATGTCGTCCGTGATCGAGCGTATCGCAAACAGCCCTCAGGACGCCGGCGAACCGAGCGAGGAGTTCCCGACCGTCGAGCACTCGCTGGCCACACGCTCGGCCCGGGCGTTGACCGGCTTCATGGCTCTGATCAAAGGACTGGCGGTCGAGGCACGGAGCACCGGCCTGTTGGAGCTGATCGATCTCGTACTGGAACGTAGCGGCTACAAGCGCTACCTGCTGGAGGAGGCTGACAGAGGCGAGGAGCGGTGGGAGAACATCCAGGAGTTCCGGGCCAGCGCGCGGGACTTCCTGCACCTCGGCATAGAAGACGCCCTGACGGCGTTCCTGGAAAGCGTGAGCCTGGTCAGCGACGTCGACTCGTTCGAAGAACGGTCGGAGCTGGTTACTCTCATCACGCTCCATCAGGCCAAAGGGCTCGAGTTCCCAGTCGTGTTCATAGTCGGGATGGAGGAGGGGCTGCTCCCCCACATCCGGTCGATGGACAACCCTGCCGAGATGGAGGAGGAGAGGCGGCTCTGCTACGTGGGTATCACGAGGGCGCAGGAGCGGCTTTATCTGCTGCGGGCGTTCCGCCGCGGCTTCCAGGGGGGTTACGAACCACGGGACCCATCACGGTTCCTCGCCGACATACCACGTGACATGATCGTGTCGCCGCGCCGGGGCTCGGGCCGCGTTTCCCGCAACGCCGGCTGGAGTCCGCAGCCGGCCGTCAAGGCCGCCAAAGAGACGGACGGCACCCGGCCTCCCAAGGTTGGGGAGAAGGTGCGGCACGCGATCTTCGGGGACGGTATCGTTATAAGCACGAAGCCGTCCGGCGAGGACTTCGAAGTGACCGTCGCGTTCAAGGACGGCCGGGGCGTTAAACGGCTGCTCCTGAGCTTCGCCCCGCTGGAGACGGTCTCGTAAGGGGGCCTGGATTGTCTGGTCCCGCGTACCGAGAGCTGGATCCCAGAGATCTAGGACGCCTGGCGGACGCTCTCGGCGACTCGCCGGAGACTGTCATCGCCGTCCATCTGCTGCGGCGCGGCCTGTGTCGCGCATATGCAAGCGGGTCGCCATCGCGTTTCGGAGGGGCCGTTGTCCAGGCGACTCATCTGCCGGAGGAGCCAACCGGCTTCGGGAACGACCCGGAGGTCCTGTGGGGCCTGTTAGAGTCGGTAAGCGGCTGGACCTGCATGAACGTGGCCCCGAAGTGCGCTCCGGGCCTGGGCGCGCTCATGGAGGGAGCCCTGGACTCCCCCGTGAGGTACGTGGACGACGTGTACCACACGCTTACGGTTCCCGCCACTGAGTTCCAGAGCGAGGCGGTGCGCCGGCTCACACTCGAGGACCTTGCCTTGCTGAAATCGGCGCGGGCGGATATTCAGGGCGGTGGGTTCGAGGACCTGGCGACCATGTTGTCGGAGGGTTTCGTGGCCGGGGCCATCGTCGACAGCCGTCTCGCCGGCATCGCCCATGTCAGCGCGTTGACCGACGGATACGCCGACATAGGCGTGGCGACCCTGGAACCTTTGCGCAAGAGCGGCTTCGCGACGGCCGCGGCATCCATCGTCGCACGATCCGTCCAGGCTACCGGACGGGTGCCTGTTTGGAGCACGGGAGCGAACAACGCGGCCTCGCTGCGAGTGGCCCAAAAGCTCGGTTTCGCAGAGGTGTCCCGACGGACCTACGTTATACCAGCAAAGCTCGCTTGACACCCTCTGTTTGCCATCCCTAAACTGGCTGCGGTGCTCGGGAGCGGCACCGGATGCGAGAGGGAGACCATGACTCAGGGCTCGGCCATAACACAGCAGATGAGGGACGCCATCGGGGTGGAGTCGGAGCCCGCCGTCCATGACGTCGAGAAGGGCGCCATCGTCAAGTTCGCCCGGGCCATCGGGGACCCCAATCCCGCTTTCAACGATGACGATGCGGCCCACGGGGGGATGGTCGCGCCGCCCACGTTCCTGCGGTCGATGCCGCCCGGCCTCCCGAGAGCCGAGGTCCGCAGTCCTTACAAGGCTAACCTTGACGGCGGCAGTGAGTGGGAGTACTTCGAGCCGGTCCGGCCCGGCGACAGGATCGCCGTCACGATGCGGGTCTCGGATATCTACGAGCGGCCCGGGCGACTCGGTAACATGCTCTTCGTAATCCGAGAGACCCGCTATGTCAACCAGGCGGGTACGCTGGCAGCGGTCCAGCGTACCACCGGCATCAGCTATGACCCCCCTGAAGGGTAGCCCTGTCTCTTTGTCAGGCAGAACAGCGCCTCCAAGGCCCCGTCATTCCGGCGGAGGCCGGAATCCAGAAGATTGGCGACGTCATTCAGGCGATGAGTCCTAAGGACGAGATATGAAAACACGTTGTCGGGCCCGCCCTTGCCCTAGACGACGGCCGACTGTGATCGGAGGCCAGCTATGACAGACCAGGTGTACTTCGAGGATGTCCAGGAAGGGTCGGAGCTGCCGGATCTGCGCAAAAGCCCGACTACGCAGCAGTTGGTGATGTACGCGGGCGCGTCGGGGGACTACTACCAGATCCACTACGACCTGGAGTTCGCGAAGGCCAATGGTCTGCCCAACGTCATCCTGCACGGGGCGCTGAAGAACGCGTTCCTCGGGCAGCTAGTGACCGACTGGATCGGTGAGGACGGACGCCTGAAGAAGCTCAGCGCCAGCTACCGCGGCATGGACGTCCCGGGGTCGCCGATCTACTGCAGGGGTGTCGTGACCGGCAAGTCGGCGGAGAGCGGCGAGCACCTGGTGGAGTGCGACCTGTGGCTGGAGAAGGCCGGCGGTGAAAAGACGACTATCGGCTCCGCCGTCGTCGCCCTACCGTCCCGGGGTGGCTGACTGACCTGGTTGAGCTCGAATATTCGGGATTTCAGAGACCAGGCTCCCGGCGCCGGGGTCAGACGGCGTACGACTCCATCAGCTCTTTTGCGGACTTGGGCTTGACGCCGTCGGAGATATGTGACGCTCGACTGTCGAAGGTCGGGCGCCCGTCGTCCCGGTACACGACTCCCAGCGGCACCCCTCCCGACGCGACCACCTCGTAGGCTGCATCGATGTCGGTCGGATCGTGCTCGTCCGGAATGGCCCACGCCTGGGGTTCGATACCGAGCTTGGCGTTGCCCTTTAGCTGATCGTACGTGTCGTTGTACTGCGTGCAGGGCGACTGCACGTGTACCACTGCAAACCCCGGATGGTCCATAGCGTCGTTTATGAGCGACGCCAGGTCCTTGACCTTGGTTGATAGGCTCGAAGCCACGTACGAGACGCCGAACGTCAGGTACATCTTCAATGGGTTCAACGCCACCTCCACCTTGCCGAAGGGCGTCGAGCTGGTGACCATCCCTTCGTGGCTCGTTGGGGAGCTCTGACCCTTGGTCAAGCCGTAGACGGCATTGTCCATGACAACGGCGCAGACGTTCAGGTTGCGCCGCGCTTGAGGCGCGATGTGCTCCAGGCCGATGCTGAGGAAGTCCCCGTCGCCGGATACTATGACCACGTTGAGGTCGGGACGCCCCATCTTGATCCCCATTGCAATGGGAAGAGTCCTCCCATGAATGCCATGGATTCCGTAGGGCTGCGGGCCCTCCAGCAGGTGGACCATGTTTCCCGAGCAACCTATCCCCGCGACGATTACGTTGCTCTCGACCGGCTCTTCCCTTTCGATGGTCCGCCGCTGGACGGCCATCTCCAGTGCGCGTCTAACGCCGAA
>CAZGRI010000108.1:0-5432 GCA_964528205.1 uncultured Dehalococcoidia bacterium
GTGGCGGAATGGTAGACGCGGCGGTCTCAAAAACCGTTGGGAGTTAAATCCCGTGTCGGTTCGACTCCGACCTTCGGCACCACCATCCACCGCGTAACACACGCGTCCTTGCGGTGGTCCTCAAGGACGCGCTCTTCTTTCTGACCCGGTCGTAGCGTCAGAACGCCCTGTAAGGCATGTCCGGCTCCTCGCTCGTGATGACCTCGAGTACCGCGGGCAGTCCCGACTCGACCGCAGTGACGCCCCGTTGGATGGCGGGGACGACCTGGGCAGGGTTCTCCACCTTTTCGGAGTAGCTCCCCAGGGCCTCGGCGACTTTTGCGTATTCGCCTTTGGTGTACTTCGTACCGTACAACTCGTTGGCCGTTGGAAAGTGCGTGGGCCGATAGATGCCCATGGACGCGTTGTTCAAGATCACAGTCAGGATCGGGATCCGCTCCCGCACGGCGGTCTCCATGTCCATACCGACCATTCCGAAGCCGTAGTCACCTATGATGTTCACTGCCAGCTTGTCGGGCGCCGCCATCTTCGCTCCCATGGCGAGTCCCAGGCTGTAGCCCAGCTGGGTGGACTTGCCCCAGGCAATGAACCCTCTGGGCGTGACAGACTCATAGAACGGAATCGTCTGGTCCCTTGGGCTGCCGGAATCGTGGGTCACGACCGACCGGGTCCGGTCTATGGTGCTATGTAGGTCCCAGATCACCCGGTAGGGGTTGATAGGCACCTCGTCCGACGTGAGCTTCGGCATCCACTGGCGGAGCCACCCCTTCTTCACCGACCGAATCTCTTCGGTGAAGTCAGGCTCTTCTCTTCTCGTCCGGGAGCCCAGTAGTCCTTTCACCTCCTCGATTAGCTGGGCGAGGACGAGCTTCGCGTCCCCCATCACGGCGTGGTCGGGAGAGTAGTCCTTGTTGATGTCGGTATCATCGTTTGTGCAGTGGACCAGCACCTTTTTGTCGAAGAGGTCCGCGCCGTAGTGGATGCGAGTGAAGCTGCACCCCACGCCGAAGACGAGGTCAGCTTCCCCAAGAAAGTGGGCGACCATGTCGGTAGTCGTGCCGCTTCTCGTTCCCAGGGCCAGTCTGTGGTCCTCTGGAAAGGCGCTCTTCCCCGCCATGCTGGTCATCACGGGTACGCCCGTAAGATCGGCGAGCTCCAGCAGCTCGTCGGAGGCCTCGGCGTACAGGACCCCTTGACCCGCGTGAAGCACTGGTCGCTTCGCCGCCAGCAACATCTTCGCCGCTACCTGGACGTCACCTGGGTCCCCGGCCGCACGGCGGGTCCCAACGGGCTGGTACTCGTGTACCTCCTCGGGTATCTCGCCTCGCATGACATCGCTCGGTATCTCCAGGAGGACGGGACCCGGGCGGCCCAGCCTCAGTTGGCTGAAGGCCCTGCGCATCATCTCTGGGATGCTCTCTGTCATAGGGATTCTGCCGGACCATTTGGTTATCTCCGCGTAGCTGCGGCTCGGGCTGAACGTTGGGTGGACGCCTTCGCGGTTTCTGGGCGCCGACGCTGGGAGCAGCAGGATGGGAACCGAGTCGGCGTAGGCCGTGGCCACTCCCGCGTATGCGTTTTCAGCGCCTGGACCCGCCTGCATGGCGAACACGCCCGTCCCCTGACCGTTCGTCACCCGGCTATAGCCGTCGGCGAGGTTCACCCCCACTCTCTCCTGCCTGAAGATGAGGGGTCGGATACCGACCTTCGCCCCCGCCTCTTCGAGCGAGTTGAAGGGGATGACCCCCATGAAATCGACGCCCTCCGTATGCAGTATCTTTGCGATCAGGTCGGCTCCAGTCATGGTGCTACATCCTTCCTCTCAGGGGATTGACGGACGTCGGTAGGCTCCCTTTTCACAAGAGTTGGCGACCCCTTGATCGCCGGGAACAGAGGGATTCCCGAGACAGCTCTGCGCTCACAGGTAGAACTCCTGGCCTTGGATTGCATCCGCGGGTGAGGGGAAGCGCCAAGTCCAGCCTTCGAGGCCCATCAGTTCGTCGTGGGTCATGGACTGGGGCGACGGCATGCGGTCGTGCATGGCGAAAGACATGGAGCGCATCAGCTCCAGGGTCAGCGCGGCGTCGAGACTTCTGTAAGCTCCGGCGTGGGCAGGATCGTCGATCAGGTTGTTCTGCTCCTGCGGGTCGTTGTCCAGGTCGAAGAGCATGGCTTCGCCGGAGGAGTACTTACTGAGCTTGTAGCGGCCATCGAAGGCCATCCAGGCCCCAACGAGCGTGGCGAAGACGTGGCTGCGGGGCGGCGGGCCGTCCAGGCCCAGGCCCGGCAGCGGCTGGGAGTCCATGTAGGCGGGAAGGTCGCATCCGGCCAGGGCCAGCATGGTCGATGTGACGTCGCGGAGCTCGACCAGGTCCGAGCGCGTCGAGGCCTCTTCGCCGCCCGGCGCGCGGACGAGCAGTGGTATATGGGCCGCCGACTCGTAGAACGTGGCCTTGCCCTCGATGCCGTGGTCGCCCAGATGATCGCCGTGGTCGGTGGCGAGCACGATGGCGGTGTTATCCACCAGGTCGTTGCGCCGCAGGGTGTCTATGATCTCTCCCACCTCGTGGTCGATCTGCTTCACCAGCCCGGCGTAGTGGGCTCTGACGTCCCTCACGTCGTCCTCGGCGATCCAGTCTATGTTGGGAGTGTCTATGAAGCCGGCTTCGTAGCAGGACAGGAAGTCCCGACGCAGCTGGTCGGGGAACAGGAACACTATGTTGGGCGGTTGGGCCATCGTGCCCTCCTTCAAGTCGGGGGAGTCCCGGGGTTGCTCCTCCGGCGTTTCGACAAGAGTGTGGCGGGAAGCCCGGAACGCGAGCTCCCGCTAGAAGATGTCGAGGGGAGCGTAGTCGAGGGAGACCTTTGGAAATGACGTCGGGAATAGCGCTCGCAGGAATCGGGGGTCGCCCTGTATCGTCGACGCCTCGTCCCTGAGCACGTCGTCCGCACTCCTGTAGCCGATTATGAGCTGCGCCAGGATGCTCTGAGGAAGCTCGACGACATTATTCCCTCGGGCTGTGTCTTCCACTACAGAGAGCTCTCCCCCGACGACCTCGAGCCGGGTGATACCCAGCTCGGTCTTGATCTCGATGTCTCCCTGAGACACCGGCCCTCGCGAGACCCTGTCCTGGAGCTCTTCCCTCAGCTTCTGGAACAGCGTTCCCTGGTTGACGAGTCTCATCATCCCCCGGCCGTTCCTGTGGTACGTCACCGCGGACACGGCCCCGAATTTGCGAGAGAAGTCGACAATCGGGTGGTCCAGCGGGATATTCAGGATGATGCGTTCGAGCCGCCGCTCCAGGGCCCTGAGGGCAAGCTCGTTGAGTATCGTGCTCAGACACTCATGACCGGCCAGCCCGAGCTCGCTCACCTGAAGGTCCTCATCGTACGCTGGATAGTTGGGATATTCGAGATAAGTAGACCGGTGGAACGAGACGTATGCCTCCGGGCTGCCGCCCCTCTCTAAGACAAAAGAGGGAGGGGGATATCCGGAGCGAAGGCCGGAGACGAAGCCCAACCATTCGCCGCTCTTCCTGACGACGGTCGCTGACCTCCGTCGGTTGTTGTCGTTGAAGACCTGCAGCGCCCAGTCGATATCGCCGTCTGCGAACTCTCTGACCGAGTACCCCTTGAGCCGGGGAGCCTCCTCGGCGTCGCGCGTGTTCAGCGTAAGCTGGTGCTCAGGGAAGCAGGAGGCGTAGCCGCACCTGTCGTAGAAATTCGAGATGCCGAACACCACCGAGACATCGTCTCCGCAGTCTTTGAAGTGCTGGAGCTGGCGGGTCATGCAGGAGGTGGAGTAGCCGGACGTCCTGTGCCTGGAGCTTGTCGCCACGTCGGTGATGAGCCCCAGCCTGACGATCGAGGAGCCGATCCTCATATCCCTTTGAACGCTGCCTGCGTGGCTGACCGACGCCCCATCGACCAGGACCTCTTCATAGTGCAGGGGCACGTCGTACATCAGCGTGTAGCCGTTCATCGCCTGCTTTCTGTCCGAGCTTGCGTACTCTACCTTCATGCCTCCTTCCTCAAGCCGCCGTACACGGGCATCCCGTCAGGCCGTGACGCCCAGGGGCTCGTCGGCGAACTCGGGCATCACCTCGGACGCGAACATCTCGATACACCGCAGCGACTTCTCCTGGTCCAGTCCCGCCGCCCCGAACTTGCCGAATATCCGGTTGATCCCCTTCGTCTTCAGGACCTCGATCCGCTCGCACACCACTTCCGGGGTGCCGACCAGAGGGAGGATGCCCTCCTCGCGGGCGCGTTCCCCAGCGATCTCCCTGTCCCTGTCCCTGTGGACCCAGTGCTTGTAGTTGTCGGGTATGTTGCCGTCCTTGTCGGCCGGGTTGCCTATCCTGTGGAACTCCTCGTCGATCCTGGCTTCGAGACCCTTTATGTCGCTTTCGGCCTCCTCCATGGTGGGCGCCACGTAGACTCCCGCGCTGACCGGGATGTCGATGTCCTCATGGGGATGGCCGTAGTGCTCCATACGCTCGTGCCACAAGCGGACGACCTGGGGAGTCTGCCCCAGGGTCGTGGTGGGCCCGCCTACCATGATGGGCACTGCCAGCTTCGCGGCGTAGTCGACGCTCTCGGGACTCGTGCTGACGGCGATGTAGATGGGAGGCCCCGGTTTCTGCACCGGCTTCGGAATCACCCAAATGTCCTCGATGTCGACGTATTTGCCCCTGTGCGTAATGGAGCCGCCCTCCCAGCACTTCCTGATCACGTCCAGGTACTCCCCGAACACCTCCCGGGACTCCTCGATGTTCACGCCCATACCGTGAAACTCACGGGCCTGGTAGCCGGCCCCGACACCCAGGTTGAAACGGCCGTTGGAGACGATGTCCAGGGTGGCGCTCTCCTCGGCGACCTGGACCGGGTTGTGGAACGGGAGCACGACGATGGCCGTCCCAATCCTGGCGTTCCGCGTCCTCGCCGCGACGGTCCCCATGAAGGAGAAGATGCCCGACAGTATGCCGTGCCTGGAGAAGTGGTGCTCGCCGAGCCAGATGTCCTGGATGCCCAGCCCGTCCGCTGTCTCGATCTGCTCCAGGGCGTCGCGGAAGGTCCGCTCGGCGGACACGTCCTGGTGCCATCTGATGGTGTCGAACATTCCGAATCTCATGTTTCAGCTCCTTCTCCGTGAGCAGCTCAGCAAGGTAAGGCCCAACGCTGCTCCGGTTCGATTGTCTTCGGGGCCATTGTGGTATCTCGTAACCAGCTTGCCGCAGAGCTTGTCATCCCGGCGAACGCCGGGATCCAGCCGGCGCCTCTCTGGATTCCGGCTTCCGCCGGAAAGACGAGGAGAGGCGGGTGAGCCGATGGAAGCCCGGCTGCTGTAAGGCCATATGCGAGATACTACACTAGCCAGTGGCGGTCTAGCTTCGTCGCACCTTGGGAGCCGGGACGCGTGCGAGGTCGAC
>CAZGRI010000109.1:0-5423 GCA_964528205.1 uncultured Dehalococcoidia bacterium
GGTCAGGTAGAGCACAGGATAGGCGAATAACTCCTCGTCCATGATCTCGACCTGGGCCTCCTCCTCCGCTGCCCGGATGGGCGTCTCCGTGCGGAGGAATGCCAGGAGGTTCGGTATCTCTGTGGGACCGTTGTACCAGTCTCCCCCGCCGCCGTACTTCAGCCGGGCCACTGTGAACGCGGCCGGCGGCTCGCGGAACTGGGCGTGCGGGCCGTCCGGGGCAAGAAGTACGGCTGCGGCCGCGCCCGCGCCCCAGAAGAGGAGGGATCGAACGCGACGGGGCGTCTGTGTGGGTAGACGAGTCAAGGTGGATCTGGGCCCACGGGGGAGAGGGTGGAGAAGGAGAAAGGAAGGCATGGGAATTGAAAATTGAAAAGTGTAAACTGCAAATTGGCCCCGCTCCACCCCAAGGGGGGTGGCCCAAGGGGTTTGGAGAACAGGCAGTCCGAGACTCAGATCAGGAGACCTTTTCCAAGCGCCAACGGCGCGTCATTCCTCAACCCAGGGCAACGCCCTGGGTAATGTGTGCAACAGCGCCCTGCGGCCTGAAGGGCGGCTGAGCTCGGCGGTTGCCTCGCTCAGCTTGGGAGTTCGGCACCCTGGGAGGCTGCCGCAATATCGGACGCACCGGTGCCGAACTCCGTGCGGTGCATCCAGGAGAACCCAGCCCGTCCCGGTCGCGTCTCATGGAATCCAGTCCGCTAAGCTGCAGCAAGATATCACGGGCCTTCAGCCCGTCCATGCCGTGCATCACGGCATCCAGTCCGCTGAGCTACAAGGAGGTATCACGGGCCTTCAGCCCGCTCGATTGCTACATGCATTGGGACCCACTCCGTTACACCGGTCTGTGGAATCTCGGGCCGTTGGCCCGCCTTGTGTGCCAATGACGGGTGCTGGGGATCGGATCGTGCTTCGGACGGACTCGATATCGGAGCAAAAGCCCACAAGACAACGGGCAATGGGGCTCTCGGCCCCACGCCCGCTGCCTCGCTCCCTAAGACGCTATGTGAGGTCAGAAGTTCCGATGTCTATACGATCTCCAAGAGTTGGGGCGCACCGGTGAAATCCGCCTCGCCGAAGGTGTACGAACAGTGGAAGCCGACATCCCCCAGGCACTTCCGGTCCAAGGGAAAGACAGCGCACTGGTTCGGCCGGTTCTGGTAAATGGCACACCAGGATTTGCCCCCCTCCACCTTGACCAGGAACGGACACCGGAACAGGATCTCGCAACAGTTCCCGCACTGGTCACAATCGCCCTGGCGCAGCCCGACCTGACGTTCTACATAGGCCTTCCGGAACCGCAGGAACAGAAAGCGCCGGGCCTTTCCCACCGCGTGCCCGGATATTCTTCGCAATGTCGTAGCCACTCGTCCTCCTAATGTCTACGTCTCCGCCCGATGACGGGGGAGCTGGAACATTGACTGCAACTCGTGCCATTCCTGGGGGCTGACGAATCGCCAACCCCAGAGGATCACTGGATATCCCAGAAGGAAAATCGCCCTGGCGGCGACGCCCGCTGCGGTGGTATCGTGGACGTAGCCGGAGGTCGCGATATAGACGACGACCCCCGCCACCGCGACTTTGGCCAGGCGGCCGTATTCAAAGGCAACGGGGTAGAAACGACGGGTGCTGAGGTACAGGAGAACGGCCATGAGAACGTAGGCCGCCACGGTGCTCCACGCTGCGGCGATGAAGCCTATGCGGGGTATCAGAAGTATGTTGAGTAGGATGTTCAGGGCCGCACCTGCCCCGACGATGGCCGGAAGCATTCCGGTCCGGGTTCCTACGTAAACGCCTGCTGTAAGGATTACGTAAAAGCCGTAGAACAGGAACGCGAGGTTGACGACGGAGACCACGTGCCGCCCGGGCAGATAGATCGGGGCGTTGGCCCCGGCCACGAGGGCGATCAGTTCCGGAGCGAAGGCCGAGATGCAGAGGGCCATGAACACGGCCGTCACCGTGAAGTAGCTGGCCACCCGTGTGCACAGGCGGCGCCCCTCGTCCGTATCCGACTCGGAGAGCACGGCCGGCGCCCAGGCGGAGCGAAAGGCCCGCACGACCAGGAGCATGGGAACGCCGAGCTTGTAGGTCACCCCGTAGATCCCGGCATCATCCAGCCCGAGGTAAAATCTGACCAGGAACTTGTCGGACAGGCTTACGATCATGGCGGCGAAGGCCGAGGGGACAAAGGGAAGCCCGAAGCTGAGGAGTTCTCGAGCGGCAGTGAGTACGTAGGTGGGCCGGAGGTTCCGCCACCAGACCGGCGAGAGGGCCAGAAAGGCGAAGGCGGAGCTGCCCAGATTGGCCCAGAACACGGCCATCGCGCCCTGCCCTCTTCCCAGGATGAGGTAGGCGGTGAGTCCCATCTGCAGCGTGTGCTGGGCGAGCTTGACACCGGCGTAGGTGCCCGACCGCTGCCGGGCGCGGCACACGGTAAACAGGGGCTCGTTGAGGGCGTCCAGGAAGATGACGGCGGCCATCAGATAGAAGACTAGGGATGGGACCCGGGACTCCCAGAGGATCCGCGACAGGGGCCCGGCCCACGCCACGAGGGCGCCGGACAGGATCAGGCCCACGGTGAAGAGTGTCCAGAAGGCGGTGCTGAAGCGCTCGCGCCGAGCCGCCGGGTCGTCCTGCCCGGACAGGTAGCGGATCAGGGCCTGGTTGATGCCCAGGGAGTAGAAGACCGCGCTGAATCCGATGAAGGCAAAGGCGACCGAGATGATGCCGTTGTCTTCGGCCGTGAGTTTGCGGGCGTAGATGAAGACGAGGAGGAAGGGGAGACCCTTGGCGAACACGTCGCCTATGCTGTAGATGGCGGTGTGCCTGACCAGGGATTTGATGGATGCGAAGACCATCTCAGCGTCCTCAGGGACGGCTACAGCATGGACACGGGGTCCACATTGACCTCCAGGACGGTACCGGCTCCTCGACCCGCCTTGCCCCCGAACTGAGCCCGGGTCTCTCGCGCGAGGGCGTTCAGCCTGGGGGGAGATGTGCTTTTCAGGATGATGTGCCAGCGGTAGTTGCCCCGAATGCGGGCCAACGGTGCCTCCACTGGACCCAGTACCTCGACCTGCGGCGGACTGCACCCGCGCAACCATTCGGAGCATTTCCCCGCCGTGGCGCCGACTGCGTGGCCGTCGCGTCCCTTGAACAGCAGGAGGGCCATCCGCCCGAACGGGGGGTAGCCCACGCTCATCCGGGATTCCATCTCCAGCCCGGCGAACGCGAGGAAGTCGTGGGTCCGAGCGCACTGCACGGCCTCTCCATCCGGCAGGTAGGTCTGGATGACGACCTCGCCGGGCACTTCGCCCCTCCCGGCACGTCCGCTAACCTGAGCGAGCAACTGAAAGGTACGCTCGCTCGCCCGGAAGTCGGGCAGGTGTATGCTGGTATCGGCCGAGATCACGCCGACCAGGGTCACGCCAGGGAAGTCCAGGCCTTTGGCCACCATCTGGGTGCCCAGCAGGATGTCGGCCTCACCCCTGCGGTAGGACTCGAGGATCCGATCGTGGGACCCCTTCCGGCGGGTGGTGTCCACGTCCATTCGAAGGACTCGGGCCTCCGGGAACTGGGCGCCCAGGGCTTCCTCCACGCGCTGGGTTCCAACACCGGACAGCTGCAGGTTCGGGCCGCCGCAGTCGGGGCAGGCCGACGGGGCGGCCGTGTTCCGGTCGCAGTAGTGGCACAACATCCGCCGGCCCGCCGTGTGGTAGGTCAGGGCGACCTTGCAGTTGGGGCATTCCAGGGCGGCGCCGCAGTCCGTGCACTGGACGAAGGGCGCGTAGCCCCGCCGGTTCTGCAGGAGGATGATGCGCTCGTCCTTCTTCAGCCGGTCCGCCATCTTCTCACGCAGGGCCCTTGAGAAGAATCCGCCTCCCTCGCCCTTCATGTCGACCAGGGTGACCTCGGGCAGGGGGCGCGCATCCACGCGCTCGGGGAGCGAGAGCAGGCGGTACTTCCCGCCGGTCGCGTTGTGGTAGGATTCCAGGGAGGGGGTTGCGGAGCCCAGCACGACACACACGCCCTCGGTCTTTCCGCGCACAACGGCGACGTCGCGTGCGTGGTACCGGGGAGCGGTGTCGCTCTGCTTGTAGGAGCCGTCGTGTTCCTCGTCGACAACGATGAGGCCCAGGCGCCGGAGGGGGGCGAAGACGGCAGAGCGGGCGCCGATCACGATGGGCCGCTTGCCTTCCCGGATCTCGCGCCAGGCATCGTACCGCTCCCCCTCGGACAGGGCGCTATGGAGCACGGCCACCCGATCCCCGAAGTGGGCCCGGAACCGTCGGACGGTCTGGGGGGTCAGGGAGATCTCGGGCACGAGGATGAGGGCCCCGCGGCCGGCCTCGAAGGCGTGGGCCGCTGCCCGGATGTAGATCAGGGTCTTTCCGCTCCCGGTGACGCCGTGGAGGAGGTGAACCTGGAACCCGCCTGCGTCGAGGTCCCGCAGGATGCCGTCCAGGGCACGACGCTGGTGATCCGTGGGTACCAGGCGTTCGGGAGGTTCGACGGCCGCCTCCGCATAGGGGTCCCGTCGGATTTCGCGTGAACCGAAGCGGACGATCCGGCGCAGCGAGAGGGCCCTCAACACGGCGCCGCTGATGCCGGCCGAAGTGAGTTCGGAGGCCGGAAGCTCTCCGCCCGCCGTCCAAAGGCGCCGGACGCAGTCGGCCTGCCGGGGGGCGCGGCGCTCCAGATGGGGGAACTCCGTTTCGAGCCACCGCGGGTCCCGAGGCAGGATGCTCACGGTGCGTTCCCGCTTCGGCTCCACCCGGGGGGCGACGATCTTCTGCCGGGATTCGAGGATGCCCTGCCGAACCAGGCCGTAGAGGGCTCCACGCAGGCCCTTGCGCCCAAGGCGCCGTTCCATCTGCCGGAGTGTGGCAGGGCCCGAGTCCCTAAGGTAGTGCACAAGCTCCTCCTGCCGGGGAGAGGCTGCGCCGTCTATCTCCCTCCCGGGGTCCGCCAGGTCGAAGCACTGCCCGCTGTCGGTGTGGATTCCAGCGGGCAGGCCGGCCCTGAGGACCTCCCCCAACGAGGAGACGTAGTAGTCGGCCACCCATCGACACAGCTGGAGCATAGAGGGAGAGACGGCCGGGTAAGGGTCGAGGAGATCGCCCACAGACTTCACATCTTCGAGGTCGCAGGAATCCTGAAGGGCCGTCACGATCCCGGTGGTCCAGCGGACGCCCAGGGGGATTAGAACGCGGCTTCCTACCTGGATCCGTTCTTGAAGGTCATCGGGGACGCGGTAGGTCATCTCCCGGTCCAGGGGAAGGAGTGGAGCGATCTGGGCGTAGCTCGGCGGCATGGAATCAGAAGCCTTCTGGGGGAGAGGCGGGGGCGGGGGCCGCCACTTCTTCCACCCAGATTTCGGATCGGGAGATGATCAGGCGGAGCTTGCGGCCGTTCTGGACGGG
>CAZGRI010000110.1:0-5376 GCA_964528205.1 uncultured Dehalococcoidia bacterium
GGGCCTGGCCCCCTCTTGGGAATCCTCGGGGTTCAGCGAACCCAGTCCGGCCCGGCAGACTGGGAGACGCCTTAGAGCGGATACCGCATCGGTCTGCCGGATCGCTACTCGAGCACGGCCTTGATGCGGACGAAGTCGTCCTCGCGGCGCGGGGCATTGGCCAGGATGTCCTCTCTTGAGGCGGAAGGTCGCGCCTCGTCGCCACGCATGACGGTCGAAAGGCCAACCGCGTGGCCGCTGGGCTCTACGTCATCGGTGTCGACGCGCTCCAGGACCTCGAAATTCTCGAGAATGTGGGACATCTGGTCTCGCATCAGCTCCAGCTCATCTTCGGTCATGCCGATTCTGGCCAGCGCTGCGAGATGGCGGACCTCTTCCGTTGTCAGCCTCATCCCGTTTTGCTCCTCGAACAGCCTGCCCCGCAGTGTAGCAAAGGGGGCAGAACCGGACAACTACACCCTCGCCGGGTCGAGGCCGACCGCTGACAGAGTCTTTGACATCGCCAAACCCGCGACCTAATATGTGGCCATGAAGGAGATGACCATCGGCATCGTGGGTTGCGGGTCCATCGGCCGGAAGGTGGCGGCCGACCTGGACCGGGGGGCCGTGCCGGGCGCACAGCTGACCGCGGTCAGTGACCTCGAGATCGAAGAGGCCCGGAGCTTCGCCGAGTCTCTGAGCCGGCCTCCTAGAGTCCTCCGCCTGGAAGACCTGGCGCGCAAGGTGGACCTCGTGATCGAGGCGGCGGGAGGCGCCGCATTGAGCGAGATAGCCGGTGCGGCGCTCGATGCCGGCAAGGACCTGCTGGCGCTGAGCAGTGGCGCCCTCCTGGACAGGGACGACCTTTTCGAGCTAGCCCGCCGGCGGGGGGCGACGATTCACGTCCCTTCCGGGGCGATCGCCGGCTTGGACGGCGTCGCCGCGGCGGCCGTCGGTCGCATCGACTCGGTCACGATGGTGACCCGTAAGCCGCCGGAAGGGCTGCGAGGAGCGGCGGGCGTGATCCAGGCGGGCGTGGACGTCGACGAGATAGAGGCCCCGGTGAAGGTTTTCGAAGGTCCGGCGAGGGAGGCCTGCCGTCTCTTCCCTGCCAACGCCAACGTGTCGGCGGCCCTGAGCATGGCGGGCATCGGCCCCGATAGGACCGCCGTCCAGATCTACGCAGACCCGACGGTGACTCGCAACACGCACGAGATCAGGCTGGACGGGGAGTTCGGTAGTCTGTCGGTGAAGGTCGAGAGCGTCCCGTCTCCCAGCAACCCCAGGACGAGCGCCCTGTCGGCGCTCTCCGTGATCGCCACCCTCAGGAAGATGACCTCAGATGCCAGGGTGGGCACGTAGTCCTGCCCTGTCCGGGTCTGCCAGCCCGTCAGGATGCCGGTCCGGATCTCGCCATCTCTATGATCGTGGGCAGGTCCCTGCTGAACTGGCCTTTGGTCAGCACGGGATCGCAGCCCAGGTTTCGTGCCCGCTCCATGCCGGCCAGGTCCTCGTGCGGTCCGAACGCCACCAACCTCACGCCGGACCCACCCGACTTCCCCACGCCCTCCAGGACGCCCGTCCACGTGTCCGTGTCTCCCTCGAGGTCAACGAGTACCAGAGACGGCTCTGAGCGCTCGAAAGCCTCCTGAAAAGCTTCCACCGACCGTGCGAGCCTGACGTCGCACCCGACCGCCTGGGCCGCCGCCTGGACCCTTGGCATGAAAACGAGGTTCTGGCCCACAACCAGGACTGTCCCGCTGATCGACATATCGGCCCTCGCGTGTCGCGAGAATGATGGGGGAGAGCGTAGCACGGGCGGAGCGGCCGAGTCCAGACTCAATGCCCGGAAGACTCTGCGGGACGCCGGTGATTGTCCTGGTGCTATAATCCGGTGGCCCGCGAATCCCGTATCAGCAGAGCTCGTCCCTGGAGACATTAATGATTTCCATTGCCTTCGAGAAGTCAACCCTGCCCAACGGCCTGGAAGTGATACTCCACGAGGACCACTCCTTGCCGCTGGTCGCCGTGAACCTCTGGTACCATGTGGGATCCAAGGACGAAGAGGTCGGCAGGACCGGGTTCGCCCATCTATTCGAGCACGTAATGTTCGAAGGGTCCAAGAACCACAACCGTAGCTTCTTCGAGCCTCTCCAGGACGTGGGAGCGTCCATAAACGGCTCCACGTCTTCGGACAGGACCAACTACTGGGTGAACGCACCTTCCGACTCTCTGGAGCTGGTCCTCTGGCTGGAGTCGGACCGGATGGGCTTCCTGCTGGAAGCGCTGGACCAGCAGAGGTTCGACATTCAGCGTGACGTGGTCAAGAACGAGAGGCGTCAGAGCTACGAGAACCGTCCATACGGGATGGCCCACCTATTGCTCCAGCCGGCTATATTCCCGGCCCCCCACCCTTATAACTGGACGGCGATCGGCTCTCCCGAGGACCTCGACGCCGCCGAGCTGGACGACGTCAAGGCGTTCTTCCGGCGCTTCTACACGCCCTCCAACGTCAGCCTCGCGATCGCGGGTGACTTCGACCCCACGGAGGCGATGAAGCTGGTCGAGAGGTACTTTGGGGACATACCTCCCGGCGAGCCGATAAACCGGGTAGCCCTCATGGACTCAAAGCTTCGAGGCCGCGTCTCGATGACCATGCGCGACAAGGTACAGCTTCCGCGACTGTACATGGTCTGGCCGACCCCACCCCTGTTCGACCGCGACCAGGCGCCGCTGGACCTGCTGTCCGTGGTGCTGGCTGACGGCAAGAGCTCTCGGCTGTACCGGTCCCTGGTTTACGAAAAACAGATCGCCCGCGACGTCGGAGTCTTCGATGCGTCCCAGGAGCTCGCCGGCTCGTTCTACATACAGGCCACGGCCAACCCGGGCCACGAGCTGGATGAGATCGAGGCCGAGATTCAGGACGAGCTGGACCGCGTTCGCCGAGAGCCCCCGACCGAGCATGAGATCGCTCGTGCCAGAAACCGCATCCTCAGCGAGCATGTCTTTCAGCTCGAGCAGCTCGGCGGCTTCGGTGGAAGGGCGGACCAGCTCAACTACTACAACACCCTGGCTGGAGACCCCGGTGCCATCAACACAGACCTCGACCGGTATATGGCCGTCACGGGTGACGACGTCCAGCGAGTGGCCCGTTCGGCCCTGGGGGAAAGCCTGGTGAGGCTGTCGGTCCTGCCCGAGGCGGCCCTGACGTCGTCATCCGGCTCCGTGGACCGCTCCAGGAGGCCCGAGCCCTCGACCATTGTGGCATTCGCGGCGCCGGAGCCCGTGATGCGCACGCTGGCGAACGGGCTTCAGGTGGTCTCCATACACAGGGCCGGCGTTCCCGCCGTGGCCCTCGGGCTGATGGTCCGCGCAGGCGCGGGAACCGACCCCACCGGAAGCCCGGGTCTGGCCCACCTGACGGCGACCATGCTGCCGGAGGGGACTTCCAACCGGACGAGCCGCCAGATCGCTGATGAGATGGAGTTCATCGGGTCGTCGCTGTCTGCGGATGCGACGAGGGAATACGCCCTTCTGACAGCCGAATCGCTGGTCCCCCACTGGCTGACCGCGTTGGATATCCTGTCCGACGTCGCGATGAACGCTACGTTCCCGCTGGATGAGCTGGAGAGAGTCAGAAAGGAGCGCCTGACGGACCTTGCCCGAATCGCCGACAGTCCCGTCGCCATCGCGGGTCGGGCGGCACGTGCCATTCTCTACGGGCCGGATTCAGGCTACGGCCACCCGATAACCGGGGTCAGGGAGTCGGTCGAAGCCATGACCGGAGACTCGCTGGGCGACCAGCTCTCGACCTATTTCCGGCCGGACAACGCCGTCCTGGTGATCGTCGGAGATGTCTCACCTGAGGAGGTGACCGCGAAGGCGGAGGAGTACCTGGGACGCTGGCCGGCCGGCGGACCCGGTCCGCCGGCGCAGCGGTCCGAGGCCGCCGGCGCTCTGACCGATACCACGACCATATACCTGGCCGACAAGCCCGGCGCCGCGCAGTCGGTCATTCGGGCGGGCCATCTGACCATCCCTCGCCACCATGAGGACTATCACGCGATGAACCTGCTGAACCACCTGTTCGGCGGGCAGTTCGCCGCGCGCTTGAACATGAACCTGCGCCAGGACAAGGGGTACAGCTACGGCTATACGTCGTCTATCGACTGGCTGCGTGGTCCTTCGGCTCTCATGGCCGGAGGCGGAGTCCAGACCGCGGTCACCAAGGAGGCGGTCGCCGAGACGCTGAAGGAGTTCACCGATATCCGGGGGGAGCGACCTGTCACGGAGGAGGAGTTTACCGGGGCCATGGCCAGCACCCTACGGGGACTTCCGTCCCAGTTCGAGACGGTTGGACAGATCCTGCGTCAGCTGACCAGGCTGGCCGTATTCGACCTCCCACTGGACTACTTCGCCACCCTGCCGTCGGCGATCGGGGCGGTCACACTGGACGATGTCCGGCGCATGGCGGAGAGGAGGCTCGACAGCGATCATCTGGCCGTCCTTGTGGTCGGCGACGCGGACGCCGTCGAGCCTGGACTGGCGGAGCTGGGCATCCCGATTGTACGAGTCGACTACGAGGGCCGCGAGGCTCCCCCATCGTAGCCGTTCAGGTGAGTGCTGTCGTTGATGGAGATGGGGAACCACCCACGCTCGTTGAAACGGAAGCGGGATATGGAGCAGTTGTCCAGGGTGAACCGTGTGATCATACGGTCGTCAAACCCCAGGATGTAGTGGAACAGGCACTTCGAGGCGGTCCCATGTCCGACGACGGCGACCGTCAGCTTCTGCTCCGTCGCCACCAGCTTTTCGTTGTAGATGATCTCGTCCTCCAACCAGCCGGAGGTCCGGCGCTCCACGGTGCGCAGGGACTCGCCCTGGGGTGGGACGAAGTGTGAGCCCTTGGCGTTCATGTACGCCATCGTTTGCGGCGTCAAAACCTCGTCGGCCGGCACACCTCTCCATCCAGGGGCCTGCTGCTCGATCAGCGCGTCGACCCGCTCGAATGACCCGCCTTGCCGGCCCATTGTGTCTAGCATGATCTCAGTGGTCTGGACGGTCCGGACCATGCTGGAGCTGTAGACGCGGTCGAACTCCACCTCTTCACGTCCAAGCCGCCGGCCCACCAGCCCCGCCTGTTCGATACCCTTTTCCGTCAGTGCGGAGTCGAAGTTGGCACCGTACATTACCCCACCCGTCGCGTTGGTCTCCGACTCGCCGTGCCTGATGAAGTAGAATTCGCACTCAAAGTTTTCGTGTATCAAGAGACACTCCTGTAGTCGTTATTTGCCCCATCTTGAGAGCAGATGTTTGTTATTCGACCCTCCGATGCTGAGAGTATATAATGTGGCGCGGAACACGAGTAGGCTGCCCGGCGCAGGACTGAAAACGAGG
>CAZGRI010000111.1:0-5289 GCA_964528205.1 uncultured Dehalococcoidia bacterium
TCCGGAGGTTAGGCCGTCTGATCAGCATTTGTGCATGAGCACGGTCTCTCGAGTCCCTTCGCCGCTGGCAGTCCCCGCACTCGTCGGACGGGGACTGCCATGCGAGGATGTTTGTGTCCTAATCCCAGAACGTGTTAAAGCTGGTCGTGCTTTTGAGCTTGCCCTCCGAATGGGATGACCGATCGTCGGATGGCCCATTGGGAATGGGTTTGTCGGCGAAGGTCGTGTCCGTGCTGAGAGTGAAATAGCCGACTGCCAGGAACGCCATAAGAGCGATAACCGCAAAGAACCTTAGAAACTTGCGCTTGACCATAACATCCCCCCTGCGTTGATCTGTTTGAGGTTGTGGACCTCTCATGAACTGATGCTATGACGCCGATGGCATATCCTACAGCGTGGTATCACTCTATTCTCCTATGGTGTCAACACCCTACTCGCATGCCGGGGCAAATCGCATTCCGGCTACGAGGTCGCGACCGCGATCTGCCGTCTCCGCGACCTCCTGTCTTGAATAATCTCATCTGAGGCGGCTCACTCTAACGTCAGCACCGGGGGCGATGGGAGAGGGTGCGGCAAGGGGGGTGCGGAATCAGCCCTGAGTCAGCTACGAGTTCTCGTCAGCTCAAGAGTGCGGGGAAAGGCCTGCTGGCCCACGTAGACGCAGCCTGCTTTGGGGAGCGCCTCGGTGTTCCTCTCTGCTCCCGATTGATAGCCCCGCTCCTGGACGACGGGGAATCTGCCGGCCGAGTCAGGCTTCCATATCCGGGTCGAGAGCCCGGCGCCGTCACGGGGGAGATGACGTGTGCGACCGGCCAGCACCCCCGAATTGCTAACGACGTCCCAAACCCACAGCGCCCCTGCCTGCCTCGGCTGACACGGCGTTTAGTCTGTAAGCTGCGGGCCGCCCCGCGAGGCCCGGCATGCATGGCCTTTCGGGGATTACACCTCCGCCGTTCCGTAGGGATTGCCGGCGGCTATGTAGGCCATGTCTATGAGGCGGACGGCACGGTAGCAGTCGTGGACGCTTATGGGAGGCTTGTCGCCGCGGGCGGCGGCATCTATGGTCTGCCGTAGGATCGCTGCCGAGCGGTTGCCGGGCGGTTCCGGCGGCAGTATCTCCTCTCCCCCTGGGGTGTTCAGCTTGAGCACATCGTCTTTCAGGGTGAGAACGGCGTCTCGAAGCGCCACCTTCCACTCGCCGTCGGTCCCGTCTCTGGGAAACGCGTTCCCGACCTCGATGGTCCCCAGCACGCCGTTCTCGGACTTCAGCATCACTGAAGCGTAGTCCTCCACCGGCTGTCCGTGGGTGCTCCAGCTTAGCTGGGCGCCGGTGACGTCGATGTCCTCTCCTTCGCCGGTGAGGTACACGAACACGTCCAGCCCGTGGGACCCCAGGTTGCGCAGGCACCCCCCGTTGGCGATCTTTGGGTCCAGCATCCACCCGGCGCCCCATGCCGGGTAGCGTTGCGAGGTAGGGCGGTTCATTCGCGCGTAGAAGTGGGTCATGGGGCCATATGTGCCGTCGTGGATGAGCCGTCTGGCTTCCTGAATGATCGGCTGGCAACGATTGCTCAAGGGCACCGCCGCGAAACCGTCGGTCGCCCCGGCGGTCTCCACCACTCCCCTGAGCTGCCGCGCGTTGAAGCTCATGGGTTTCTCCATGATGAACGGAATGCGGCTGTCCAGCAGGTATTGAGCCGTTGCCGCCATGGTATCGTGTCGCCCGAGGGCCAGTACGAAGTCGGGGTGGACCTGACCCAGCATCTTCTGATAGCCGGTGAACGTCGGGATGTCGCCGCCAAGCTCCACGGCCCTGTGCTGAGCTATCGCGGGATCGTCGTCCTGTAGCCCGACGATCTCGACGCCGTCCATGCCGGCCAGGAGGCGGAGGTAGGCCGAATCGTACAGGGAGTGCCAGTGGGACACTCCAATAGCCGCTACACGTGTGGACATCGACAGACCCCCTTACTGTATTGGTCTACTGTATTGGTCGCATCCTCGGATCAGGAGCACATGTCACTACACGATTGTGATCCCGCCGTCCACCACCAGGTTGTGACCGGTGATCCAGGTGCCGGCCGAAGAAGCCAGGAGGGCCACGGCGCCTCTCAGGTCGTCGGGAACGCCGGTCCGCTCCAGAACGTTGGCCGTTCGCCACTGCTCCACCTGCTCGGCGTCATGCTCGGACCTTGGAATCTGCCCCGGGCTAATGCAGTTGACGTTGATTCCCGAGCGTCCGAGCTCCTGGGCTAGGGACCTGGTCAGGTTGATTATGCTTCCTTTGGCGGCCTCGTAGGGGATCCTCGAGCGCGTCCGGTCGTACTCCGACCCGTACTTGCGGGCGTCGGCGACCGTGATCCCGTGGATTGAGCCGACCGTGATAATGGAGCCGGAGCGTTGAGAGACCATCACGCGGGCAGCGGCCATGGCACACAGGAAGGCGCTCTTGACGTTCATCTCCCACGTGGCCGCAAACGAGTACGGGGTGACGGCCAGTGTGTCGGGGTCTCTTACGGCGCCGCCGGCGTTGCACACCATGACGTCGAGCCGTCCGCGGTCATCGACAACGCCATCGACCAGTGCGTTGACCTGGCCTTCGTCCGTGGCATCGCATCCAGCGGCGGTGCAGTCGATGCCATCGCGTCGCATCTCCTCTGCCACCTGCTCGCAGAGCTCTCGTCGTCTGCTGGCGATGACAACGGCGGCCCCCAGTTCACCGAGCGCGGTGGCCATGGCCCGGCCCAGGTGCGTTCCGCCTCCAGTAACTATCGCGACGCGGCCGCTGAGATCGAAAAGCTCCGGTGTCTTCATCTTCTCTCCTGTGGGTGGACGTGCTCCGACGGGCAGGCCACTCCCCGTGATACCGGGAGAGAGTTTGGGTGTACCCATCGCGGCACGCGCCGCTCGCGTCTTGCGGTCCACGGAACGGCGAAAGGTGTCCGCGGCTTGACTGCGATCACGCGACTGTGCGAAGACTGCGTTCTTCGGGCTGTAGCCGGAGCTCTGCGCGAGGACGGGGACCCGCGCCGACGTACCGCCTCCAGTCCTCCACCCACCAGCCGAGCTGCCGGGCCATCGTCTCGTGGGCCTCGTACCGGGTGATGCACGCGGCGGGGTCTTCACCCCTCACGTCGATGTCTCCCCGCGACAGGCCGCTTAGCCGGCCCAGGTACCAGAGGTAGCCGACGGTCCGCGGGTCGAATCCCATCAGCTCGGTCCCCACCAGGTCGACGGCCAGAGGGTCCGTGCCTGCGAGCGCGACTCCCGACGGGACCGGGGTCCCGTCCACCGGCCCGCTCCCCTCCATTCCCACAACCCCGTCGATTACCGACAGAGCCGGACACGCGGCCTGGTTGAGCCGCACCAGGGACAAGTTCATGGGTCGGGGGTCGTGGCTCACGCCATGTCTGTCGGGGTTGTGGACGGACCCGATGGCGGTGTTCTTGATAGAGAGGGTAACGACGACCGCGTTGTGAGTCTTCATCCGCGCCACGGACACAATCCACGAGGTGACGTAGCTCCTGGCCAGGCGAATCGTTTTCGGCCCCAGCTCCGCATCGAGAACCTCGAGGTCGATGAGCTCGTCCCGGTTCAGGTCTTTGAACTCCACGTCGTGTGTGTCCCTCAGGGAGAGGTAGCCGAAGCGCTGGAACGCCCCCATGGTGTCGCCGGACTCAGCCGTGGCCTCGCCGACTATGAATCTCTTCACGCCTAGCTCTGCCAGAAAGTCCATGGTGGCTCGCACGGCCTCGACCGGGGTAGCCGCAAGCTCCCTTCTGGAGCTCACCATGTTGGGCTTGATCAGCACGGGGAGGTCCGAGGGGACCCGAACGTTCTGTCGAACCAGGTCGAGTGCCGATCTCACGGCCTCGTAGCTTGCAGCCCCTCTGGCGAGTCCGACTGCGCTCATTGGGAAGTCCCTCCTGGCCCTATTCCGGGCGGCTCCTGGGGTCGACGTCGTAACCTCTTAGGCCACCTTGCAGCGGTCCAGCAGCTCCTCGTTGAGGCGGACGCCGTGGCCTGGCGCGTCATGAGGGGCGAAGTATCCGTCGACTGACTTCAGAGGGTTGGCCACCCAGCCTAGACCCCCGGCATCGCCCCGTACATGTTCGATTATGTGCCCGTTTGGTACGGCGCAGACCAGGTGGGTATGGACCTCGTCCGGACCGTGCGGCGCCATGGGCAGGTTGTACGCTTCCGCCATCTTGGCGATTTTCATCCACTCCGTGACTCCACCGCATCGGTGCACGTCCGCCTGGACGAACGAGATCGCCCGCCGATGCATCAGGTCGGCGAACTGGTATCGAGTGTAGTGGGTCTCGCCCGCCGCCAGGGGGATGTTGACCGAACGGGCCAGGGTCTCGTAGCCGATATGGTCGTCGGCAAGAATGGGCTCCTCGATCCAGAAGGGGTTGAACTCCTCCATGGCCCGGGCCCGGTTGATGGCCTCTCCGACGGTCCATCCCTGGTTGGCGTCCACCATCAAGGGCATGCTCGGCCCGATGACATCCCTGACCGCCCGAAGGCGTTCCAGGTCCTCCCCCACGTCGGGTCGCCCAACCTTCATCTTCACGCCGTGCACCCTCAGCTCCAGGAATCCCCTCATCTGCTCCAGCAGCTCGTCCATGGTGTAGTAGAGGTTGATCCCGCTGCCGTAGATCGGACTCCGGTCCCGACTGCCGCCGAGCACGCGGAACAGGGGCAGCCCCCGAACCTTGCCCAGCACGTCCCAGAGGGCGATGTCGACCGCGGCTATGGCCAGCATCGTCGCGCCCGAAGAGCCGATGCCGTGGACCGTTCTCCACATGCGGTCCCAGAGGCCCTCCACGTTGCCGGGGTCCTCGCCTACGATCAGTGGCGCCAGGGAGTCCTCAATCAGGGCCTTGAGAGCGGTGCCGCCGGTGCCGATCGTGTAAGTCCAGCCGGTGCCTTCGTGTCCCTCGTCGGTCCCTATGCGGGCGACGACCACCTCCAGACGGCTGAGGCGGTGTATCGCATCGGTGAATTCCTTGCCGGGGAGGGGTACGTCGTAGACGGTCGCCTGCACATCTGCTATGCGCATCTTGTCGCTCCTCGTCCGTTCCACCGTGCCACAAGCCTACGGCGACGCAGGGCAAGCTCGGCGATGAAAAGCCGGCTTCGGGCGCCGGCGCGCCGAAAGTCGACGACGTTATTCAGCGGGTACCTGCGACGACTCCTCGAAGACCAGGTCCGGGGCCGCTATCTGGGGAGCCAGGAATCTCGGGACCGACTTCCCACCAAGTGTCGGACGCGCTGTGCGGTGCCATA
>CAZGRI010000112.1:0-5048 GCA_964528205.1 uncultured Dehalococcoidia bacterium
AACACCCGCCAGTAGATCATCGTGGACACGACGTAGGCGATGGCGGCGATCACGAAGGGGGTCGCGAAGTCGCCCGAGTCCATGAGCCGCGAGCTTATGAGGATCGCAACCGCGGAAACCGCGCTGCCGGCCGCGATCTCGAGGCCGGTGTTGGTAGCCCTTTCTCTCGCGTCCAGGACCTCCATGTTGAAGGCGTCGTCCAGGGGCGCGCCCATGCGGAATATCGTGATGCGGCCGACGTACGACGCGCCGACGAGCAGCAGGAGCAGCGCGCCCTCGTCGAGCAGAAGAGGCAGCAGGCCCATGCCGAGCACGAATGGCAGCGCCAGCAGGCGGGTCATGACGATGGCGTCGACCTTCAGCATCCTGGCGGCCAGCAGCGGGACGCACAGGGTAGCCAGGGCCAGGGCCCATCTCGCCTACGGCGAACATCACCCCGATCTCGCCCTCGCCCGCGTGGACGTGGCCCTCGTGGAAGACGACGTTCAACAGAGGCACCACCATGGCCGTCCCCACCGCGATGATCGCGCTGGTGAGCACAAAGTAGGCGATACGACGTGGATGACGCACGTCAGCAAACAGGCCTCTTAAGCCGCGTCGCGGGGTCGACCGCCTGGACCGGTCCTCCGGCCGCTCCATCGCCTCCATCGACCGGAGCATCACAGCGGGGATCAGGGACAGGAACCAGAGGGACAGGCCCGCGTAAGACGCGTACCGGTAGGCATCGACCTTGCCGAAGTCGTCAAAAAAGAGCGCCGGCACCAACCCGGCGATCAACGCGCCCGCCATGGCGGAAAGAGTGCGGAACCCGCCCGCAACGGCAAACAGGTGGACGCGCTCCCGCGGCCTGCTGTTTTCGGCCATGAAGGCGGCCTCGGTCGTGTGGTGCAGGTTGCCGAAGAACGCCGCGGCCGCCGGGCCGGCCAGCAGGATAGGCTCGCTGCGGGTGCTGATCATGAGCAGCGATATCGCGGCACCCACGCCATCGCCCAGGATGAACGACGTCTTCCCCCCAATGCGGTCCGAGACCAGGCCGGCGGGCACCGCGGTCAGGGATCGCGCGACGAAGCCGATTAACAGACGTATGCCGATAAAGCGAACGTCGAAACCGAGGGCCAGCAGGTAGAGGTTGAACAGCACGTTGAAGGAGCCATGGATCATGTCCATGCCGATGACGTGCAGCACGTACAGGTTGGCGTTCCGGCTGAACTGACGCGTCTGATCGACGTAGTCGCTCAGGAACGCGTTGACCGGGCCCGTATTTACGGTCAGCGATGTGCCTGAGATTCGCATAAGGCCCACCTTGAATATCCGGCTATCTTATCACGCCCCCGTTGAGCATCGAGAGCGCCGCTGGTCGCGAAGAGCTTGGTCCCTCCGGTTGTCCGGCAAGAGAAGGTTGCTGTCGCCGAATTCGTGCCAGAGGTACCGCGCCTTCACGGCCTCCGTGTACGAGGCGCGTATCATCTCCTTGCCAGCCAGGGCATATAGCATCGCCAGGTGGCTGGCCATCGGGTCGTGAAACCCGGTAAGCAGGCCGTCAACCACGTGGACGTCACTGTCCGGATGTACGTAGAGCCGCGTAAATCCTGACGCGGGCTTCACCTTGTCCTCGCCCCAGGCCGACTCGAGCGCTCGCACAACGGTCGTGCCTACCGCGATGACGCGCCTGCCCTCACGTTTGGCCCTGTTGACCGCATCTGCCGTGTCAGCCGATACAACGAACGGCTCAGCGTACATCACCTGGTCCTCCAGGTTGTCCGAGTCCACCTCCAGGCTGGAAACGCCCGTGTGCAGCAGAATGGGCGCCATCTGAACGCCCTCCGACTTCAAGCGGTCGACGAGCTCGTCGGTGAACGGACGGGCCGCAGACGGCATCTCCGCGCTGCCCGGAACCCGGGCAAAGACCGTCTGATATGCATCCAGGGGGTAATCGCGGTCCACGTAGCCGTAGCGGATCGGTGACCCATGCTGGGCAAGCGCCGATCCGACGTCGCCGTTCATCCGCACGAACCACAGGCGCGCCAGCCCCGGATATGTCGAGACCAGGGTCCCGGTCAGACCGGGCAGCCGTATCTCCTCGCCCTCCCGCAGCGGCATCGGGCCGGGAGTGTCCGCGCTCCATCGAGGCTCGGCCAGCCATAGCCCATTGCCGTGGTCCGTCGAAAGGTTCAGGACGAAAGGCCCAATCGACCCGTCGGCCGCCTCAGCCCCGGCAGGCTGGCGGGGAGGGTCGCACTCTCGTTCACGACCAGGAGGTCGCCGGGCACCAGGAACTTGTTCAGGTCGCTGAACCGAGCGTGCTCGTTCCCGTCAGGCATAGTCACCAGAAGGCGAACGCCGTCGCGGCCCAGGGCCCGGTCCTCGGGTGTCGCCGTGGCCTGGAGTTGTTCAGGCCGGTCGAAAAGCAGGACGTCGCTCTTCATGCGGCCACCTCCCACCGATCGGACTGCGCCCGGTAACGACGCCCGGTGATCGATTTGCGAGGCTGGGCCAGCATCCACGCCCAGAAGGCCAGGGTCACCTCGGGCAGCGGACGGTCGGAGATATCCTCTCCGGGATACGCGTCCTGGTGCATCTGCGTGCGCATGTCGCCGGGATCGACGCTGACCACTGCCACGCCCTCGTCTCCTAGCTCATTGGCGAGCGTCAGGGACACCAGATCGAGCGCGGCCTTGCTTGCCCCGTACGCGCCCCAGCCTGGATATCCCCCCAGGGCGGCATCGCTGGAGATGTTGACTACGAGCCCACCGCTCCCGATGAGCAGCGGCAGGGTCGCCTGAACCAGCCCTAGGGGCGCCGTTATGTTGACCGAGAAAACCCGCTCGATGGCATCCGGCGGGTACGCGGCCAGGGGCTGCAGCGGGCTTTTCCCCAGGTCGGAGGCGTTGTTGACCAGGAGGTCCAGCCCGCCGAACGACTTCGCCGCCTCCCCTAGATCGCTGCGGTGCTGCGGGTCCGATACGTCGCCTGGAATGGCGACGACCCGGCCTCTGTACTCACTGAGCCTCGCCGCCGTCTCGTCCAGGGCGTTGGACCCACGAGCCGTAAGCACCAGGCCGTATCCTTGCTTCGCGAGAAAGCCGGCGAGATCGGCGCCCAGGCCGCGACTCGCCCCCGTTATCAGTGCGACTCTATCCATGTATTCTGCTCCCATCAGACCCCAACATCGGGACCGTTTGACCTTAAGCTTAGGGGGCAGCGCCGGCTGGCGCATCGCTCAATAGGCCAGAAACGTGACATGCAAAACGGACAGGCGCGACGCCTGTCCTTTGGTGCAGCTGCAGCCTTGCACACCCTATCCCGCCATTCCGGCGAAAGCCGGAATCCAGGAGGCTAGCGAAGCCCCTCAAGCGATACACACAGAATGAGAAATGAAACCGCCGTCCGTTGGGAGTGGGAGGGTAGACGTTTCAATGGTGGGTCGAGTCGCAAAGAGACGATCAGAGGATGAAGGCAAGCGCGAAGCTGAGCTAGCAGGACTTGTATGAACGAGGGCACGTAACTGGATTCCGGCGTTCGCCGGAATGACGAAGGAGAGAGTCACCGGAAAACGAAAGAGAGCCGGCGGAATGACGAACAGGAGGAGGGCGTCAGAGCGTGATGAGACCCTGCTGGACCGCCGTACTAACGGCCTCGGTGCGATTTCCTGCGTTCAGCTTGCCCAGGATGGAGCCCACGTGGAACTTCACCGTTCTCTCGACGATTCCGAGCCGGTTCGCGATCTCCTTGTTTCGGAGCCCTTGCGCCAGGAGGCTCAGGACCTCCAGCTCACGGGGAGTGATGGCGCCGACCGCGGGCGCATCGTCACGACCGTGGCTCATACTTCTCAGCAGCTTGGAGGCCACGACCGGCTGCAGCAGCGAGTCGCCGGAGTTGACGACGCGAATGGCCTCGAAGACCTGCTCGCGTGGCGCTCCCTTCAGAAGATACCCACGGGCCCCCGCCCTCACGGCCGCCAGAATGCGTTCATCGGTGTCAAAGGCCGTAAAGACGATGACTCGCACGTCGGGGTCGTCCCGGCGCATGAGCTCGAGGGCCTCAACGCCGTCCATCTCCGGCATCTCGAGATCCAGCAGGACGACGTCCGGACTCAAGTCCACGACCTTGGAGACAGACTCAGCTCCGCTGCCCGCCTCGCCAACGACGTCGAAGTCGGCCTGCGTGCTCAGAACGGCGACGAGCCCTTCCCGCAGCACGGGATGGTCGTCGGCGACCAGTATGCGAATCGACTCACTCAAGGAGCCATGCCGGCACCGTCGGAGCCGGACGTCACCTGGGGTACGCGAATCGAGACCCGTGTCCCCACGCCGGTGCTGCTCTCCAGGCTCATGGTCCCTCCCAGGAGCCTGGCCCGTTCGCTGATGCCTACCAGCCCGTAACGCTGCACCTGGGCGTCCGACGGCTCGAACCCCCTCCCGTCGTCCTCCACCGAGAGCTCGACCTCCTCGGGCGTCGCAACCAGACGCAGGATGACCTCACCTGCTTCGGAGTGTTTGGCGACGTTCGTCAGGGCCTCCTGGCCCATCCGGTACAGTCCGGCCTCCAATCTCCGCGTTAGCGGCCGGGCGCCACCCACCGACTCGAACTCGACCCTCAGGTCCCCGTCACTTGAGTACTGCTCCGCCAGGGCCGTCAGAGCTTCGACCAGAGTTCGTCCTTCCAGTGGCGCGGCCCTCAGATCGAGCACCGAGCGCCTTGCGTCCTCCAGGCTGCTCCGCGTCAACGCAAGGGCCTTGTGCACGGCCGTCCTCACCTGCTCGGCATCCGAGCGAGTGTCCAGATGCGCCTCCGCCGTCTCAAGCTGGAGCGCCACGGCGGCGAGCCCCTGCGCCAGGGTGTCGTGTATCTCCCGGGCCAGCCGGTTGCGCTCCTCGACCGCTCCCAGCTCTGTCCTCCGTTCGAAGAGCCGCGCCCTCTCTATGGCAATACCCAGGAGGTCGCCAACCGTGTGGAGAATCCTGAGGTCCTCCTCGGACAGCTCGCGCCAGTCTCGGCTGGCGACGTTGAGCATGTCGAGCCGCCTGTCGGCGGAGGTGGACAAAGGT
>CAZGRI010000113.1:0-5019 GCA_964528205.1 uncultured Dehalococcoidia bacterium
CGACGGCCTGGAGCTTCCACTGCCTGGGCGTCCCCCGCCAGCCCAAGCACATGAACCCATATGCCTTGCTGACCAGGCCCTGACTACGGTCTCTCAAGACCGCCAGATCCGGTAGCAGGGCCACGAGGACGAAGAGCGTGCTCGCCGTCAAGTACGTCATCACCGCGCTGGGGTCCCAGATGAAGGGCGACCGTATGTTGGGCCAGATGCCCCTGGCGAAGTCGTACGGGAATACCCAGAGGGCGGCGCGCCACGGCCGCCCTACGTGCACCAGGGGCGCCGCCATCAAGGCGGCTGTCAGCGAGAAGACCGTCAGAACCTCGGCGGCTCGGGTAACGGGACGGCGCCACTCAGCCTGGGTCAGGCGCAGAATCGCCGAGATCATGATTCCAGCGTGACTGATGCCTATCCAGAAGACGAAGTTGACCATGAAGAAGCCCCACATCGCGGGGCGGTTGAGCCCGGTGACGCCGACTCCCTGGTTCACCATCCAGCCGAACGCCCCAACACCGGCCAGGAACACCAACGTCAGGAAGGTGACTAGCCCAAGCCACCATTTCGGCATTCCAAGAACGCCGGACAGAAGGTCCCGGTTGATCTCCTTTTGCGTTAGCTGAGTATGTTCCTGCATTCAGGCTTCCCCAACTGGTCGGCTATCTGCTTTGCTTCAACATTGCGTCACCCGGTCCGGGTAGGGATCACTCCGGCTTGCCCAGGACCATGACCTCGGTCCGGTGGAACCGCTTGTGTACCTTGTAGAGCAGCAGTTCCCGTTGCTCCCATATGTTGACGACGGGGAACACCCGGCTGGCCAGGACATATATCAGAATCGCACCGGATATCGCCCCAACTATGAAGAATATATCTCCCATGTCGGGGAGGTTGGCTTTCGGGATCGCGTCGAGATGCAGCTCGTGCTTGTCGATGTTTTCCTCACCGATGCCGGGCACTGAGTAGGCCGCGACGTAGAGCCTTATGCGATCGAAGAAGGTGCCGATCAGCACCGAGGTCGCGATCAGGGTCGGACCCCAGATGCTCTTTCTCAGAGGGTTCCATATCATCGTAAACAGCGGCACCACGAAGTTAAGGATGAAGGCCGTCAGAAACGCCGGCAGGTAGGGCCCTACCATCATCAACTCCAGGGCCGCTTGCTCGGCCGGCTTCTTGCCGTACCAGAGCACGATAAAGCTGGAGAACCAGAACCAGAACCAGAGCAACGACAGCGCGAACATGAGCTTTCCCAGCCCCCAGAACTGGTCGAGCCCGATGTGCTCCTTGTATCCCCCGAACTGGCGAAGGCAGAACATGGTGAGAAGCACCGTGGCTGCGCCGGCCTGGAGAGCGTTGGCCGCGTGTGTAGCCGGGAACAGGGCGTCGATCCACCCTGGGACCAGCGCCATTGCGAAGTCGACGCTGATGAGGAAGTGCACGAACACCAGCATCATGAAGTAGAGCGCGCCGAGCGCCCCTACCCTGTGATGCAGCATATTCCACTGTTGGGACGTGCCTATCCACCCTCCGGCCATCCTCTTGGCAAGGCGTTGCCTCCAACCACTGGAGTTATCCCGCACCGTCGCCAGGTCGGGGAGCGACGATACCCATAGCAGCCCAATCCCAACTATGACAAGAAAGACGAGGGCCAGCGTGGCCCAGATGTGCGGGGAGAACTTGGGCACCTCCCCGGGATCGAAGAACCAGAGCGAGCGACGGCCGTCCTCCAGGCCCGGCAGGACCCAGAGCATGGGAATGAACAGCACAATGCCAAACAGGCCCACCACCGTCCACAGCTCCGCGGCGCGGGAGATGGGCCGCCGCCAGTGGGCCTTGGCCAGCCTGGGGGCGATGGCGGCCATAGGGGCGGCCTGGGCCGTGGTCAGGATGAATGCGAAGACAGCCGCATGGTAACCCCACAGGGCCTTGTCGCTGAAGCCATCCGACAGCCTGAGGGTGAAGCCCACGATTCCCAGGATGAACAGAATGCCGAGAACCGCGACCGCACGCCAGAATCCATCTCCGGTCTTCAGATGGGTCTGTAACAGGTCGTGAGTCACACCGCGAGGCGTGGCCAACTCCCCGTGACCGTTCTGTATGGAAGCTTCGTTAGCCATGCTGTATCGAGCTCTTGGCGCTCGGGTCAACCTTCTTCAGATAGACGACGCTGGGATTGGTCCCCAGGTTCTCCAGAAGCCCGTAGGCCCGTCCGCCCTCTTGTGACTCCTTCTCCCTGATCCTCGAGACCTCGGTGTTGGGGTCGTCGAAGTCGCCGAACGTCAGCGCCTGGGTAGGACAGGCGTTGACGCAAGCCGGATTCAGGCCGCGGTCCCCATCCTCCGCTTCCTTCCCTTCCGCACCGGCCACTGTGCTGCTCCGACGAATGCGCTGCACGCAGAATGTACACTTCTCCATGATGCCGCGACTGCGGACTGTGACGTCCGGATTGAGCTGGTTCTTGAGGGTCTCTGGCCATTCCGGCTCCCAGAAGTTGAAGAAGCGCGCATGATACGAGCAGTTGTTAGAGCAGAACCGAGTGCCGATGCAGCGGTTGTAGACCTGAACATTCAGGCCTTCGTCATTGTGATAGGTCGCGAACACCGGACATACCGGCTCGCAGGGCGCGTCGTCGCAATGCTGACACAGCAGTGGTATGAACCGGGCTTTGACGTCGGGGAACTCGCCCTCCCAGTACCTTTCCACCCGAATCCACTCTATCGCACGCCTCTGATTGAAGTGGTCTTCCTCATTGATGGGGATGTTGTTCTCCGACTGGCAGGCCACGACACAGGCCTGGCAGCCGGTGCACCTGTCGACGTCCGCCACCATTCCCCAGCTCCGTTCACCCATCGTTACACTCCCTCAGTTTCTCGCCAATGCCGCTCAGGGGAATCAGCTATCGGTCTTCGAGATCTGGATTATCTCGTGGTGCTCATCGACCGGCAAGTCCGGCACCGTGTTCTCGAGCTTCGGCAGCCTCATCCAGCGACCGGTCTTCTCGACGCTGACACGGGTGGACGCCCATGCCAGTGCCCCGGTGTTGGAGTCGATGGAGGGCGCCAGTATCGATAGGATGTTCCCGCCTCGGCCCTGCGCAAAGCGGCCCCCGGCGTTCTTGCCCTGCCCCACAGGCACCGAGACGACGCCGGGCGGCATGCCCGGATGCGGGAAGGCCAGCGCCTCGATGCTGCCGTACGCCGAGGCTATCGTGACTATGTCTCCTTCGCCTATACCCAACTCCTCGGCCTTCTTGTAGTTGATCTCGACCCAGGTGCGCCAGGTCGCCGTTGTCACGGGGTCCGGAGTCGCCTGGAGCCACGGCAACGGCGCCCCGCTGCCGTCCCCAAGCGAGGTGGAAGCAAACGGCACCAGATGGAACACCTCGTCGCCGGATGCCTCGGTGAACTTCGGTGTTTCCCGGTCTGGGAGCTTACGCGGCAACGGTACCGAGCCATTGGCCCTGGCGGAAACGTCCCACCATCCGCCTCTCTGTAGCACACCGTTCCAGAACGACCTGAAATCGGCCGCCCGGACCGACCCTCTTCCGAGGTCAAACAGCTTGCCGGCCCCGTCCTCAAGGACCTCCTTGAAGGTCTGCCCAGGTACACCCAGGTCCAGGCCAAGCTTCTGGGACACGGTTAAGAGAACATCGGCGAATCCCCGGGAGCCCAGGTGCTCTCCGCGACCCTCGAAGAAGGGCCTGACCACCGGCTGCTGAAACCCGACCAGCTCGTAGCCTGGGCCGGATTCGGGCACGTCGCTACCCCAGTCCTCAAGGTAGTCGTGCTCCGGCAGAATGAGGTCTGACATGGCCGTCGTGTCGTCCATAAGCCTGGAGAAGCTGAAGATGAACGGCACCTGGGATAGAGCGTCCTTGAGGCCGGCGCCTGCCGGGACTCCGTACGTCGGGTCAGCCCCACGCACCATCAGCATCCCAACGTCTCCGCCCCTCATGTCGCCGGCCAGACGCTGCCAGTCCTCAAAGGAAGAGGTATGCGGTGGCGACGAGATGTCGTCCAGCGGCGGAGGCGGGTTGAAGTTGACTCCCCCTGGACCTCCGACACTGCCGGCCAGTTGGTTCAGCGAGTAGATGGCGATGAGGTTGAAGAGACCGTTGGTATGGGCGGCCGCGGACCCTCCACCAATCGCCAGGGCGGGACCATGCTCGGCAAAGTCGTGGGCCAGCCTGCGAATGCGGTCCGTATCGACGCCAACATCGCGGGATACGGACGCCGGGTCGTACGCGTTAAGGTCGACGGCTCCCCCGCCCGTCAGAGCGTCGAGGGCCCGAGCGTCTCCCAGACCGTCCGACGCCATGACGTGTGCGATGCTCAGGGCCAGCACACCTTCCCAGCCCGGATTGACGTAGACCCACTCATCGGCGTTGGCGGCCGTCATGGAGAACCTGGAGTCGACATGGACCAGGGTCCCCCGGTCGCGGTCGCCCTGCCGGAACTCTCCGTACCCTCGGGCGTACCGGACGGGTGAGACCCAGGTATTGAGGAAGTCCGCGCCGAAGGAAAGAATGTAGCCGGCGTTTTCGATGTCGAAATCGGGCATGGTGTCCTGTTCGAACACATGCTTGATCGCGGCCCGCAGGTTCGTGCGCTCCAGCGCCTCGTAGGTCATGTGCCGGCCGCCGTACCTGGAGACAAAGCGGTCGACTATGAGTCCCAGGTGTGCGCGCACGGGGTCCGTGGCGAGGACCATCTTGGACTCGTTGCCATCGGCCTGCAACAGCTCCAACTGGTAGGTGAGCCTGTCAATGGCGTCCGTCCAGCTGATCTCCTCGAACTGGCCGGAGCCCCGTCCTCCGACCCGGACCAGCGGGCCGCGAATCCGGTCAGGGTGGTACAACGCCTGAAGACCGGCCTCGCACCTGGCGCTATGCCGTCCCTGATTGATCGGGTAGTCGACGTTGCCCTCGACCTTCTTGGCCCGCCCTTCCATAACCCGGACAACGATGCCTTCGCTGGTAGGGCACGATCGGCACAGCGTCGCGTACCAGTTGTCGACGCCCGTGACGAG
>CAZGRI010000114.1:0-487 GCA_964528205.1 uncultured Dehalococcoidia bacterium
GGCCAGCGCCGGTACGAATGCCGATCACCCACCCATTGTCATGGACGCGTAGCCAATGAGGAAACCCCTGCTCAACCTGTTGGCGGTCATCGCAACCGCCCTGGTGGTCATGGTGCTTGGCGAATTTCTGCTACGCGTCAAGCACATGGACCAGTCATCCTATGCCGTGGAGATGTGGCGCTACGCCAAGGAACTGAAGCAGCCGGTGGCGGACCCCAAACTCGGCCACCTGCACAGGCCCGGTGCCTCGGCCGAGCTACAGAACGTCTCGATAGCCATCAACAGCCTGGGCATGCGAGGGCCAGAACCTGTCCTCGACGATCCCGAAAAGGCCCGCATCCTTTTGTTGGGTAGTTCCATTACCTTGGGCTGGGGGGTGGCGGAGGAGAACACCCTTCGGGCCCGAATTCAGGAGCGGCTGGGGGGCAGGGCGGAGGTCCTGAACGCCGGAATCGGCAACTACAACGCCGAACGCTATGTCACCCTG
>CAZGRI010000114.1:497-4982 GCA_964528205.1 uncultured Dehalococcoidia bacterium
GACCTGAAACCCGACATCATCGTCGTCCACTATTTCGTCAATGACGCCGAAATCCTGTTGCCATCCTCGGGCAGCTGGATTATGCGCAACAGCCAGCTCGCCCTGATGCTGTGGCAGGCTCGCGTAAATATGACCCTGGGCCGCAACGACATGCTGGGATTGGATGCCCACTACCGCGAGGTCTATGGCAAAGAAAGCGAAGGCCGCAGGCGCATGGAAGCGGCGTTACTGGAACTCGATCGCTTGGCCCGGGAAAACGGCGCCGCGGTGGTGTTGGCGGTGACGCCCGACATCCACAACCTGTCACCTTATCCCTTTGGCTTTGTCCACGAACACATGCGCCGCATCGCCGAGCGCCTGGATTGGACCTTCGTCGATCTTCTTGAGGGCTTCAAGAAAATCGAAGATCCTCGCTCCCTGTTCGCCATACCCGGTGATCCGCACCCCAATGCCCAGGGCCACGCCATCATGGCCGACACCCTAGCCCCGGCTCTGGAGAGACTGATGAGAATAAAGTCAAAATCATGATCTTTTACGGCGTCGAGTTCATAATTTTCTTTGGCGTTTTTCTCTCAGGGTTATTCTTCTTTGGCAAGGGGGCGGCGCGATCCTGGTACATCCTGATTGCCAGTTACCTGTTTTACGCCTGGTGGTACCCGCCCTATCTCGCGCTGCTGCTGTGCCTCTCGCTGCTGGCATTCTGGGGCGGTCTGATGGTAAAGCAGCGGCCGCAGGTCCTGCCGCTGATCGTCATCTCGCTTCTGCTGCCGCTTGGCGTCTTCAAGTACGCCGGCTTCGCGATCGATAATTTCACCGCCTTCACCGGCATCGAAACGGGATATCGCCCCCAATGGGTCTTGCCCCTGGGCATCAGTTTCATCACCTTCACCGCCATCGCCTACGTCGTCGATGTGCGCCGCGGCCTTTTGATCCCGGAGAAAACGTTTCGCCAAGTCAGCCTGTTCATCGCCTTCTTTCCCCAGCTTGTGGCCGGCCCCATACTGCGCGGTCGGGAACTCATGCCGCAGCTCGGGAATATTCGCCCGCACTGGCAGATGCTGCCCTTCGGCCTGCTGCTTTTCGCCTTCGGAACGGTCAAGAAGGTTGTCATTGCCGATGGCCTGGGTCCCTGGGTGGACCGCCTGTATGCCAGTCCGGAAGCGCTGACGATCGGCCAATCACTGGTCGCGATTTATGGCTTTACGGCACAAATCTATTGCGATTTCTCGGGTTATACGGACATGGCCATCGGCTTGGGCGCGTTCCTTGGCGTCTGGCTGCCACGCAATTTCGAACGTCCCTATCTGGCTGGCTCGATTCGCGAATTCTGGCGCCTCTGGCACATGACTTTGTCGCGCTGGCTGCGCGACTATCTTTATGTCGGGCTGGGCGGCAACCGCCACGGCTTCAACCGCATGCTGATGGCCGGCATGGCCACCATGCTGCTGGGAGGCTTGTGGCACGGGGCCTCATGGACCTTCGTCATCTGGGGGGGCGTCCATGGCCTGCTGATCGCCCTGGAACAACTTCGCAATAAGTACCTACCCGACCTGCCAACCCTGCCATTGGTCATCCGGCGATTGTGGGTGTTGCACTTCGTCGCCGGCGCCTGGATCCTGTTCCGAGCCCAGGATCTGGACGAGGTGGAAAAGATCGTCAGCGGCCTGGCACTCTCGACCGACTGGGCGTCTTTCCTGCCGCAGATGGCCTGGCCACTGGTGTTGATCGCCATCGCCGTGCTGTTGCATCCCTTCGACAGCGTTGCCCGCGTTCGCCTGATCTCGCGCAAGCTCCCCCATTCGGTGTCCCTGACGGTTTCGCTCATGGCCTTGGCGATCTGTGTCGCCCTGTCGATCGGCAACCCGGGCACTTTCATATATTTCGACTTCTGAGATCGGATTTGATGGCATGAAAAAATACGTTATCTATTCCTTCCTGATCATAATGGCGTTGTTCATCCTCATCTTTTTTGTTGCTGAGGAAAGCACCAACACGCCGTTTCTCTACGGGCTTTTTTAGGCGTGAACTCAAGACGAACTGTGCTGCCAGCGGCCCTGATTGCGACCTCGGTCTATGGCGCTTTGCTGGTGGTCGATCTGCTGGTGGCGCTGGTCTTGACGCCAGCGCCGGCGGAGCACCGCGGGCTTTACCAGGCCGATGCCACGCGGGGGCACGCCCACGTGCCTGGATTCAAAGGGCAGGTCCGGACGACGGCGAGCTTTCCGGTCTCGATCAACGCCCACGGCTATCGCGACCGGGAGTGGACGTTCGAGGCGCCGCGACGGGTGCTGGTGGTCGGCGACAGCTTTGCTTTCGGTGAACCGCTGGCCCTGGAAGCGACGCTGGTCGGGAACCTGAAGCGGCTCAACGAGAACGCTTCGCTACGATTCTACAATGCCGGAACCTCGGGCTACGGGCTGGCCCATGTGCTTGAGACCGTGCGCCGGGAATGCCGGGTCGTGCAGCCCGAACGGGTGCTCTATCTCTACTACTTCAACGACACTCGATGGGACGGTCTGCTGCCCGATTCGACCACCGTGTTCGACGGCTGGATGGTGCCCACGGTCGACCACACCGACCGTGGCCGCCGCCTTGCGCCCGACGAGATCCGAAGACGCATTACCGAGACCCTGGCGCAGCGCCGGTTCGGTTTTGCCGATTGGCTGATGCTCAGCCATGCCTTTGATTTCTTGCGCCGACGTGGCCTGACCCCACGGCCCGAGGAAAAGGCCGACACAGCGTCTTCCAAAAAGCCCTTGCTGAGCGCCGACCCACGAGCCTACCCGCCTGAACTTTCCTCCCGTGCCGCAGAAATCCTGCGCGCCCTGGCGGCCAGCGCCGAGGAATGCGGTGCCGCCTTCACCATGGTGGTACTGGCCAGTGACTGGGAGGCCCGGCTGGGCCTCAAGGAGCCGGCTACGCGACGGCTACTTGAGGGAGTCGCGGAGGCCGAGCTCGACATCCTGGATTTGCGCGAGCAGGCAAAATTGGGCCGCGTTCTCCGACTGCCCAACGACAACCACTACAACCCCGAAGCCGCGGCCTGGGCGGCCCAGCGCATCATGGAACATCTCGTCCGGCGCATGGGGCCGATCAAATAGAAGGCGCAAAAGGCACCGTTCTGCGGCCCTCAATTGGCATCGGCGGCAAGCACCTCGGCCCAGGCCTTTCCGGCCCGAACCACGCCCCGAGCGGACAGATGGCAATGGTCATGGGCATAGTCGGCAAGGGAAAAAGCGTTGATGTCGGGTCCTGCCCGCACTCCGGCAAGCGCTGTTGGTAGCGCCCGTTGGGCGTCCGCCACCGGACCCCGTCCATCGTCGCCGCACACCGTATGCACCGCGGCATAAACCGGGGCCTGCAAGCCAAGCTGGCGCAGATGCGCCACTACCGAGCGGAAATGCTCCACATAGGCGTCTTGGCGCATGGTGTAGAGTTTGGCCCCGGCGATTTCTAGGCCACGGGTGAATTCAGAAGGCCGCAACCGGGCGTAGTCGGCGGCGACCAGGTGATCGGCCGCCCCTTGCTGCCAGAGGATGTGGGTCGGACGCAGATCAGCCGAACGCAACGTCGCAGCGAGCAGATCCAGGCGGCGGCCCAGTTCCTGGCGATCCGACCAACGGTTGACCGAAGTGCCACCCACCGCCAGCGGCACCAGGATCACCCTTGCGAACACGCCCAGATCGATCAGTGTGTTGCCGAACACCGTCCACAACGCCCCACCTTCGCCGCTGGCACCGAGCAGCGGATCGGTCGCGGAATAGCACTTGCCGTCGAGAAAATTGAAATTTACCAGCCCCGCCCTGCCCGACCGCCGCTCTGCCGAGATATTGCCGGCGGTGGACTGGCCGAAAGCCACGACCACCGCCGTTGGTCGCCGGTCCAGCCGGCAGGGCACCAATGTTCGATCCTGTGGATCGTTGAAGCCGATGGTGACATTTGGTGATTCCGTGGGCTGCCGAATTCTATCAAGAGGCCTGACGACGAGGGCTTCGACGGCGAGGGCCAAGACGCCTTCGCCCAGTTCAATGGCCTTGGCTCTCCAGAGAAAATAGAGAGCGGGGAGGATACCTATAGCGATCCCTGCAATCAGAGTGAGGCCGACGATTTTCTTCATGGATCAGTGGCGCGATTGTAATAACTGGAATGCAATCCGTCCAGAAGAACGGCCAGCGCCGATCCCTACAGTTGCTTGCGGAACAGGAAATTCATCAGCCATGAGTGATCCGGTCTACCTCCTCGGCATTCACGACGGCCACAATTGCGGCGCCACCATGACCTGTGACGGCACCGTGGCGGCTTCGAGTGGGCGACTCAGCACGCGCTCTGCGATCCCGCGATTCCAGACCGATTGCTGAATTTCAACGACGACGCTGGGTCAGTATGAAGCGAGTATGTATGTGTAGCTCGGTTCAAGTCAGGTCACTGGGCATTCACGATCATCAGATGGCGGATCCGCGATTCGAAAAAAGTGCTCGAAATCGA
>CAZGRI010000115.1:0-209 GCA_964528205.1 uncultured Dehalococcoidia bacterium
TCAGCATCAGGGGCAGGTAGGTGGCGCGATTGTGCAAGGTCGCGTGGAAGTAGTGGTTGATCCCTTCCCCGTAGTGGATCGAAACGGGGTAGGCCTCCCGAGGCTTGCCCACGAAGTCGGGGTCCCAAAAGCGACGACCGAAATCCTCGGCCAGCCGCTCCACCAATTCCTTGGGCGCGCCGCTGATTTCGTGGACGGCGTCCAGGTCG
>CAZGRI010000115.1:219-4769 GCA_964528205.1 uncultured Dehalococcoidia bacterium
GGAGATGAACCTTGTACATCTCCCACAGCGTCATCACCTCGACCTCTGAGCCGTCGACCAGGGTCATCTTGCCCGTCCACGACAATGCCGGGTCTAGGCCCTTGGCGGTGAGGCTCTCCCCCATGTCTTCCCTGGTAATGGCCTCGGGTCCACCGGAGTTCAGGTCGTGGACAACGAAGTCGCCGATTCGTTCGCGCTGTTCCGCAGTCAATCCCTGGACAGTGAAGCTAGGCCCCTGGGAGATGTCCTGATTGCGGTAGCCGGGGAATAGGTCCTGGGGCCGCAGACGCGTCAGGGTGTCGGTGCGTACCAGCAACGGGAAGTCTGTGAACTGTTTGACGAAGGGCTCGTCGTACCAACCCTTCTCCATGAGGATCCTGGTAATGCCGAGGAAAATGGCGGTGTCGGAGAGGCCGGGGCGAACCGACATCCAATAGTCCGCCTTGCTGGCGGGCGGGTTGTACTCGGGGGCGATGACCACGATCTTGCCGCCTCGCTCCATGATCTCGTGGAGCCAATGCGACTCGGGCATCTTGTTCTCGACCAGGTTCTTGCCCACCTGCACCGTCAGCTTGGAGAAACGGAGGTCGTTGAAGTCCATGTCCGAGGTCTGAAGGCCGTGCACGAAGGGGTGGCCGGGAGCCTGGTCGCCGTGCCACGTGTAGTTCGACCACTTGCGGCCAGCCAGGGCCTGATCGCTGTCCACGTTGCGGACATGGCTGTCCAGGAGCGCCATCATGTTGCTGAAGCGGTAGAGCCCGTACTTCCCGATGACGCCCAGAAGGCCCATGCCGCCCCGGAACTTCATCGTCCTGGTGCCGGCCCCTCCCCAGTACTCGAGCATCTCCGGCTGATACCCATCCCTGTCGATGAGACGCCGCCGGCCCTCCTCGCCACTGTAGGTCGTGGCGACGGCTTGCAGCCCCTTGGCCAGGTAGGTGTTGATTTCGTCCCACGAGAGGCGGACGAATTCGTCGGTGCCGCGTGAATCGAACTTATAGCGGCTCCTTAGTTCGGGATCGTCCGAGAGCGAGGGAAAGCCATCGTCGGCCCACTGTTTCCACCCCTTTCGAACTATCGGGTACTTCAGTCGATAGGGCCCATACACGCGTCGGTGAAAGGTGTAGCCCTTGAGGCACATGCGGGGGTTCCAGGCCCTGGTCGCCTGGTTGCCGTACAGGTCCTTGTAGTCCTGGTGCTCATAAGGCTGCTCGACCCTGGTGACAACGCCATTGCGTTCGAAGGCCCGGATTCTGCAGGCGTGCGTGTCATTGGGGGAGCAGATGAAAGTAAACGATCGGTCGTAAGCGTATTGGTCTCGGTACACCTCTTCCCAATCCCGTTCCGGGTAATACTCCAACGGGTTCTCGATCTGCGGGGCCGGCGTCAGGGTTCGCCCGGCGAAGGCGGAACCGGCGTCGAGAGCTTGAAGCACCCCTGCCGCCGCGGCGCCGCCAGCCAGGGCTCCGCTCCCTGTCAGAACCTGTCTGCGCGTGATCGTTCGCTCTGCCATGCTTACATCCTTGCCTTCGGGAACCTAGCCATTGCCTAATGACCGTGTTCAGCTTCTTTCCGGGGCTCGTGGCCGGTCTCGTCGTAGAGATAAACGATGACCCTCCACGCCTCGTCCGAGGTGAGGTCGTAGCTGTGGAGCGAGGAGGCCTCGGGGTCCTGCGCGGGCGCCACCCAGCGCGGCATGGCGCTTCCGAACTGGTTTTGAATGCCGCCGGCAACGAGCCTCCAGTAGACGTAGGGCAGGGTCAGTTGGGCGATGGTACCGGCGTCGCGGAAGTCAGCAGGCCGAATCGGGTAGCGAAACCCCCCGGCCGCAGGTCCTTTGCCATCAAGGTTCTCCCCGTGGCAGACGGCGCAGTTGGCCTGATAGAGCGTCTTCCCTTCGGCAATGGCCTCTGGTTTCCACCTCGCAGGCTCGGCCGCCCACTCCGGTACCTCTATGCGGCCAAGTATTTCCTCGCCCACGGTAGGGTGCCTCTGGAAAATCTGGACCGGCGGGGCATAGCTGGGGCGGGTGGCATCGTAGGCCCACCAGCCGAGGACCAAGGGGACGACCGCGAGCAGGCCCCAGCGCTGCAGCCGCAGTCCCTGGCTCTCGCCCTCAGACCTGATGAAGAAGTCGGCGAACCGCCGTATTCGCTCGTTGTCCAGCGTCACGTGGATGATGACGCCAAGGATGGCAAAACCCATGTAGAGGAGAACGACGCTGTGGGGGATGATCGGCCGGGCAAGCTTCAACAAGATGAACGCGACGACTAGGACAAGGAGGGCGCCCACCGGCGAGGGCACGTTGATGCGGGCCCAAAGTGAACGATCGGCGTTCATTCCGTCGGCTCCCGGCCAAGCAGAAAGACGACCATCGTTTGCAGCTGAGCCGCCGTGAGCCGCTCGCCGTAGTCATCGGGCATCACGTCGGGGAAGTCTTCCGGTTTCACGGCGCGGGGGTCCACGATTGACTCCATGACGTAGGCTTCGGCGCTTATTCCTCTCTCGGATGCGGCCCTTCTCAAGAGGGCCGGATCAAATGGCGGCCCAACCAAGACCTCCCCTTGTTCCATGCTGTGACAGGTCTCGCAGTCGAATTCGGTGAGCATGGCCACGGGGTCGGTGGCCGTCGCCGTTTCCGCGACTTGACTGGCCGGCCTTGCTACGTCTCCCACCCTGACCGACGGGGTTCCGCCCAGTGACTGAAGGTAGTCGATCACGGCCACCGTCTCTTCGTAGCCGAGCTTTGCCGGAGGACGGGTGGAAACAGGCATGATGTTGGCGTAGCCTTCCACCAGGAAGGCGCCGGGCTCATAAAGCGCCTCGACAAGATAGTCGACCAAGGCGTTCGGGCCTCCCGCGACGCCCTCGGCGCGTCGCGCGGCGATGTTCGCAAGGTTGGGTCCCCGGCCCTGACCCTCGACCCCAGCGGCTGGCTCGATCGTATGGCACGCCAGGCATCCACGCTGGCGGACAATCGTTTGCCCGATCTTTGCCAGCTGGAGCGGGGTCATGGTGGAACCAATCTCTTGCTTTTCAGGAGGTTCCCACCTTGTCTGGGGTATCCAATTGGCAAACCAGACAAAGAACGCGAGCACCAATAGCGCCGGGATGGTTGCCATCACGTAGGACGACGCTCGCGTCATGACCGCCCTTCCGCCGCGGCCACGCCCGGCTCTCCGGCTGAGATTCTCCCCTCGCGTGCCGGGGGCCTCTCGGCCATGGCGGAGATCGCGAAAGTGACCGCCAACAGAGCGAAGAAGATCAGCGTGATCACCGTGATGACAATGGCTGCTTCACCGAGAGAGGGCAGCCCGGCCCCGGCTGAGGTGTCCTCCAAAATGCCAAAAACGTGCCAATTCAGTCGGACGCCGCTTCGCGCATAGCCCATCAACCCCATCAGCCAGACAATGACGAAGGCCAGCGCGATAAGAACGTACTGGCCGCGCCTGGGCATGCTGCCCCACTGCACCTCAGCTACGGTCCGCGAACCGCGCAAGAGGAATAGGTCCAAGACAAAAGTGAAGACGATGCCGGCAATGAGGACGACGATCTGCCAGATCGAGGTAGCGATCCGCACATCAGCCGGTGCGAAAAAGCCGTAGATGCCGAGGGCCGTGATGGCCACGGCCGTCAAACCCAGCGCGCCCCACTGTACGGCGGTTCCGGTCCGCCCCCAGGGAACGGTGATGATCCTCCCGGCCCTGCGGTAGATAAGGTAACTGGCGTAGAGCACCACCAATATCAGGGTAACCGCGATCATCTTCGGTGCCATGAGGCCGAGGGCGCCAAGGAGAGGATGAAACTGGCCCGTCGACTCCTCGATAGAGGCTGCCATCGTGTGCGGCGTCGCCCACACCATGAAGCCGACGATGAGGACCACGTTGAAGACGGGAATCCACCGCCGTTGCGCCTCGGAGCCGGGAATCCGCAGAAGTCCTAGCCAGGCGTAGTAAGCAGCGCCAATGAATAGAATGGCTATGACGATGGCCTGGATGATGAACAGCCAAGACAGCACGCCGCCCATTAGGGTGACGCCATACGTGGCGGAGTAGGCGAATAGCTCAAACCCAAAGTAGTAGCCGGCAAACGGGAGGAACAACATGGTGAACAGGGCGATCAGATTTCCCGTGTACCCCATCCAGTCGTAGCGGGCCCTCGCCTCCTCGTCTTTCGCGCTCAGGAACCGGTACGCCGCGTAAGCCGCACACAGCAGAGCGCCGAAGGTGATATTCGCGACCAGACGGTGGACGTTGAGCGGCATCCAGCCGGGGTTCCACACGGCGTCATACAAGCTGATGAGCGCGCCCTGCTCATCGATGCCGGTGGGCGTCATCATGAAGGTTGCCCAGGAATCGGCGATGAACAGGACCGCCGTCCCGAGAATATTCAAGAAAACGCCAAGCAACAAGTGCACCCACTTTAGATCACCTTGAAGTCTATGCCAAGAATAGTACCAAAAATACAGGCATATAGTCTCTACTATGAAGAATAACGGATAGATGACAAACGTGGGTCCGAAAATCCCGGTCAGGTATCTCATGAATCCG
>CAZGRI010000116.1:0-4731 GCA_964528205.1 uncultured Dehalococcoidia bacterium
CCATTAGGCCCGGACCGGCGTGACCCTGGCCGGAATCCAGTACGGTGCGGGGAGGTCCGGATGGTAGCCGTCCAGGGCCGGGGTCGGCTGAAGGTCGCGGCGCGCGAGCGGCTACGGGTATTCGGCGTTCTGCGCTTCCGCGAGTACCGGCTGTTCTGGCTGGGCGCCGTCTTCTCGAACCTGGGCATCTGGGCCCTGATGGCCGGACGCCTCTGGCTGATGCACCGCCTCACCGAATCGCCCTTCATGCTGGGCCTGCTGACCATATCCGGCACGGGGCCGATCCTGCTGCTTTCCATGTGGGGAGGCGTGGTCGCCGATCGCGTGAACCGGTTGAGGCTGATGACGTTCACGCGCGCGATGTTCGCCGTGTTGGCCCTTCTCACGGCGGTGCTGGTCGTCCTGGACGTCATCCGGCCGTGGCACCTGATCGCCATATCGCTGGCCACCGGCGTCCTGCTCTCATTCGACATCCCTTCGCGCCAGGCCATCCTCCCCAACCTGGTGCCCAAGGAGCACCTGCTCCACGCCATCGTTCTCTACTCGTTGATATTTGGCAGCGCCGCCATCGTCGGCCCCTCGTACTTTGCGCCCTTCGTCAACCTGGTGGGCGAGGAGGGGCTGTTCTTCCTGGTCGGCGCCTCATATGTGCTGACCGTAGCGATGCTGCTGATGATGAAGCCGATGAGGAACCCCGGCGAGGCGAGAACGGCGAAGCTTTGGCAGGACCTGGTTGAGGGCCTGGCCTACGTCCGGGGGCACCGGTTCGTGCTCAGCCTGGTCGGCATCAGCGTCGTCGCCGGAACGTTCGGCATGTCGTTCGGGACCCTGACGCCGGTTGTCGCCGACGAGATCCTGAATGGAGGAGTCGAGGCGTACGGCATGCTGCTGTTGGGTGCGGGAATCGGCGGACTCACTGGGATCCTGTTCCTCGCTATGTTTGGCGATCTGAAGAACTCGTCAAACCTACAGATGTTAACGGCGCTGGGATTCGGCATAGGGCTCGCCGTCTTCTCGCGAGTAACGTGGCTCCCGGCGTCGATGTCGGTACTGGTATTCGTCGCGGCATGCGCCTCGGCCTTCGGGACGGTAAACAACACGCTGCTCCAGAGCATCGTCGACGACGAGGTCAGAGGGCGAGTCATGAGCATCCACCAGATGGGTTGGGGGGCGAGCGCCATCGGCGGGCTGCTGTTGGGCTTTCTCGCTCAGACAGTGGACGCGCCCTTCGCGCTCACGTTCAGCGGCCTGGTCACGGCGTCGGCCGCTGGGACCCTCAGCCTCCTGGCCGCGCGCTGGCGCCCCGCCACCGCCTAGCGCGCTTGTCTCGTAAATGGCTGGCCACAGAATCCGTCATCCCGGCGAAGGCCGGGATCCAGTCGGCGCGTCTCTGGATTCCGGCTTCCGCCGGAAAGACGAGGGTAGGCGGGCGAGCCGATGGAAGCCAGAAGGTCCGGCCCCTCCTGAGCCTGCCGAAGGGTTGAGGGGCGACCTAAGAGGATTCCAGGCCAGATATCAGCGATCGAGGACGCCCCTTACAGCGCACCGGCCCGCTCGGCGGGCAGTAGGTCGACGACGGCCCGAATGGTGTCAGTCAGCGTTCGATTTCGGTCCAGGGTTTCGCGTGTTTCCGTGGCGAAGGGCGTCTCGCTCAGCAGGCGATAGACCTCCGCGGCTCCCTGGTGGAATCGCGGTGTGACCCCCACGTGTTCGAACGTGGACGCGATCTCCTCCATCTCTCCGATCCAGCGGGCCGCGTCAGCCGGCAGAGCGGGGATTCGCGCCATCTGCTCGTAGGCCCCGGGCTGGCTGGCCTGAAGCTCGGCGGCCAGCTCATCGAACAGGCCCAAAGCCTCCGCGGCCGTAAGTAGCGCGACATGGAGCGTCGATGTCCCCTTGGTCATCGCTGCGTAGCACATCTTGATCCCAGAGGCCCTGCCTATGCTCTCGCCTATCGGCCTGACGTCGATCCCCCTGCCGTCCAAGTCCGCCATTATCCCGGCATGAGGTCCGGACACGTAGAACCTGGGAGGCGCGCCGCGACCGGGTGGCCCGCCGATGATGCCGCCGTCGATGAAGCGACCCCCTGCGCGGCCTATGATCTCGTCTATCGCCCTGGCGCTCTGGGGGGAGATGGCGTTGCAGTCGGCAAACGGCGTGCCGGCCCCGGTGGCGCTGAGGGCGCCGGCCACGCTCTCGGCCAAGCCTATTGCCTCGGCGGGCACCAGGATGGACAGAACGATATCCGCCTCAGTGACGAGATCGCTCAGGCTGGCTACTTCGCCGATGCCGGCCCGTTCTGCGAGCATCCGGGTCCGTTCGCTCCTTCCTCGCAGACAGGTGATCACATTGAGACCATGCTCACCCAGGGCCCTGCCGACATTGTGCCCCATGTCTCCGGGACTCAGCAGCCCAACTGTCTCTACTCCCATCGCACGCTCTCCTTCGTCAGGTGTGGATGCCGCCCTCGTGGAGGTCCATCGCCAGGTCGCGGAACCTGTGAACGCGATGCACGGTGCAGAGATCGGCGTCGTGAGGGTCTCCTGAATCGCGACTGGTGCGGGACAGAACGACCAGGTCCTGCCCGTCGATCACGGCGCTTGGATACATGAAGCTGCGGTAGACGCTGTCCGTCCAGCGGGCCACGCAGCCCGCCGGAAACCAGTTGAGGCAGTCGATGCTGTAGTGGAGAAACAGCCATCGGCGCTCGTTGCCGGGCCCGCCGGGAAACCGGGTCTCCCGAAGGCGCTCGCCCCAGCCCAGCAGGTCCTGCGAGTTGGTCACTAGGTTGCTGAGCATCCAGTACATCCCGTTGGACCGGTCCTGGACGACGAAGAACTTGCACTGTGCGCCGGGCCAGGACGCGAACTGGCTGAAGCTCAGATGGTTGGTCTCCACGTCATAGTCCAGGACTGCCGCAACGTGGGCCGAGGCGTACTCGTCGATGATGCACCGGGCGAAGACGCGGATTCCGCCTGCGACCTCCACGGTGTTGGGCTCCAGCCAGACGAAGGGGTGTTTCCAACCTCGGTGGAGCTGGGGACGGTCGCCCACCGGGAACAGGTCTCGCGACAGCGAGCCGGGAAGCTCAGGTGGTATGACCACATTGGACACGCTCCAGGCGTCGGGATCGAGAGGCGATCTCGTCCTGTCCATCCGGACCATCACCTTGCTGTTGTGCGCCGCACCGGGCAGGTCGCGGTCCATGGCCCAGTACAGGGCCTCGGGACGCGGGACCATCGCGGTGGAGATGTTCCAGACCGGCCCTTCGATGACCGTCCGGGGCGCCGTCCAGGAGCGCCCTCCGTTGTCGCTCTCAACGATCTGGAAGTCCCGGTGGCTCTCTTCCTGCACGAACATGAGCAGGCGGCCGTCGAGGACGAATGGCGTGCCCTCCTGGAGCGAGAGGGCGGGCATCTCCTCCCATGTCTCACCGCCGTCCTCGCTGCGCAGTATCCTCAGGCATCGGCCCATGCCGGTACCGCGACGGCCCCACTGCGGGGCCGCGACGAGCAGCGTGCCGTCGTCCAGCCGGGTCAGGTTGGGGTCGTGGAAGAAGTACTGGCTGGAATCAGGCACGTGGGCGGCGACCGAAAAGTCCTGTGCCAGCGGCTGGACGTTGGGGTTAGACATCGCCTGGTCGTAACTCCGAATGGTGTGGCGTCGGGGGCATTATCGCATGGCGGGCGACTGCGCGTTACGCTTCTGCGGGATTGGGTCGCGCAGAGGCTCCTCCCATCCACGCCGGATGATATAATCGCGCCACCAGACCGGTAGGAGGCATGAGAATGGTCAGCGCGGTCAAGCTTGGCAGTGGTGAGTTCACCTACGAGGTACAGGTCGGCTGGGAGCAGATGCCGGCGGGGTACACCTGGCGCGAGGCCGTGGCGGTCGCCGTGGACTCGAAGGACCGCGTCTACGTGTTCTCGAGACGCGAGAAGCCAAACGTCACCGTGTTCGCCAGCGACGGCACATACATAGACTCGTGGGGAGAGGGCGTCTTCACCGGGGCCCACGGCCTGACGGTCGGTCCCGACGACACGATCTACTGCGCCGATAACGCCGGCCATACGGTGCGGAAGTGCACCCTCGACGGCGAGGTGCTGATGACCCTGGGCGAGCCCGACAAGCCCGCCCCGGCCTTCGGGGGCGACCCCTTCAATGCCTGCACGCACGTGGCACTGGACCCCGATACCGGCGACATCTACGTCGCCGACGGGTACAGCAACGCCCGGGTGCACAAGTACTCGCCCGACGGGAAGCTGCTCTTCTCCTGGGGTGAGCCGGGCACCGACCCGGGTGAGTTCAACTGCGTTCACAACCTGGCCACCGACAAGGACGGCTACGTCTACGTGTGCGACAGGGAGAACAGCAGGGTTCAGGTCTTCGATTCCAAGGGCAAGCTGGAGGCCGTGTGGAACAACATCCACCGTCCCTGCGCCATCTTCATAACTGAGCAGCAGCACATCTTCATCGGAGAGCTGGGAGGCGGCAGCGCTTTCAACAGGCCGGCGCCGGGCATCGGGCCTCGGCTAAGCGTGTACAACACGAACGGTGAGCGGCTCGCCAGAATCGGCGAGTTGGGCCACGGCTTCGACGTGGGCCAGTTCACCGCGCCGCACGGGATAGCACTGGACTCCAGGGGCGACATCTACGTGGCCGAGGTGGCCTGGACCGGCATGAGCCACTACACGACCCCGATCGATGGCGTGCGAAGCCTGCAGAAGCTGG
>CAZGRI010000117.1:0-4729 GCA_964528205.1 uncultured Dehalococcoidia bacterium
AGCGGATGTGATCGGGTACACCCCTGGCCACCATCAGCTCGGTCAGGGTCTCGATCACGCCGTAGGAGTCGGCGTTGACGTCGTGTACGACATGCTCGTCGAGCTGAGGGTTCTCGGCCATCTCGACCGAGTTAAGCCCCAATCCGACAACTCGCTTCAGAGGCAACTCTTCGGGCAGGTGCGAACGCCAGCTACTCAGCAGGTCCAGGATGACGCCGCCGGCGGGGAGGGTCTCACTGAAGTACGATCGGATGGCCTCGATGGCGTAGTCGTCTATGTGCACGAGCAGCCGGGGCTGGACGTAAAACAGGGCGTCGGCGCTTTCGTCCTGGCGCCGAAAGTCGTCGGTACGGTAGATCTCGGCGGTCGTCGGTGGCTGGTCTCGCTCCACTGTCGAGTGAGTCCTGCAGACGGGATGCCGTCCAGACTACCACCCCCGGGCGCAATAGACCATCTCCATCTGCAGACCGTAGGCGTCCATCTGTGCTTCAGCGGTCAAGGAGCTGAGCTCTCGAGGGTTGCGATCGGCGGTCAGGACGGCAACAAGGGCATCCAGAATGTCGTCCGTGGCGACCTCGCGACGGAGAAAGCGGTCCTGAGCGGAATGGACAATCGCATCGGTCGCCGCGTCCAACCTGCGCAATAGTCGCAGTCGCTCCTCGCGGCCCTCCCTGCTTTTCTTGCGAGCGTTCATCGGCGCGCCACCCGCGAGGGCCCAAAAGCAGACCTCGGGGTGCACCTCGCGGACCCTCGATCTCGCCCGCGGGTTTTCCCGCACGAGGCGGTCCACCTCTCTGATTTTCGGGACGATATTCCAGCTCTGCATCGAGAGCTTCCTGCCCGTTTCGCGGAAATTGACCGCCGAAGCGGTCTCATAGTTCGAGGCCTCGATGGCCGCTCGGCAGGGAGGGGTGAACACGCTGGATCGCCGGCGCCCGAGGAGCCGGCGCGCCACGGCGTCGCATCGGCGCGGTTCCTTGGAGTCCGTTAGACCGATAGGGATGTCCAGCAGTAGCAACGAAGCGTCGCCCCATTGGTCCCATAGGTCGGCGACGCTCTCGAAAACGTCGAAGCAGGCCTGGCCGTCATCTTCCCGCCTGACGGCGAACCAGCCGGTGCGGCAGCCGTCCGCGCCTACGACCGCCACTGTTCGACCTCCGGCATGCTGCGCGTACGGCTCTCCTATTCGCCCGCCGGATCCGCGGGAAGAGTGATAGCGGATCGCATCCGGTAAGCTAGGCTGAGGCCCTCAGCTCTCCTGTCGTTCGGCAGCTTCGCTGTCATCAGGCATTGCTGCGTCGTGTTCGTGTCGGCCGTTGGTCTCGTAGCCGTTGCGGGACTTGCCCAGGCGGGTGGCGACCTGTTCGATGACGGGCGCCACGCGGTCGCGGACTCGTTCCGTCGCGGGCCCGACACGCCGGCGCAGGGTACCAATGGCCGGGCCGACCTGTACGCGAGTTGCCGACGCAAGGCCCCTGGCCCTGGTCGTCAACGCACCGCTCCGTCGAGAGATGTCCGCGCGCAGCTCGGAGCCTGACCTCGGAGCGAGCAACACACCGACGATAACGCCGTTTACCCCTCCGGCAATGAGCGTCCCCAGTGAGCCTTTTCGGTGACCATCGTCCTTCATTCTCCACACCTCCCATGGACCGAATCTCTGGCACAACCGTGGCCCAGCCGTCGACTGATGTCCTGACTTCGAAGATTGATAGACAATCGAAGCGGGCCAGAATCGCCATTCATGCTCGAAGGGTGCCGTGCTGGTGGACGTTTTACCGAGAGCGAACGCTAGGAGCCGATGGGTCCGGCGAGCCAATAGAAGCCGTAGGAGCCGGCCAACGCCACCATGGTCACCTTGACCACCTTGCCCGGAATAACGAAAAGCAGGAACTTCGGCAGCGGATAGCGGGCCGCACCGGCCCATATCCCGGCCACGTCGAACGGGACGGGCAGCATCGCGAAGGCCAGCAGAGCTCCGCCGCCCCACTTCGACGTCAGCACCTGCATCCGCCGCATGACGCGCGGCGACCCAACCGCCTTTCGTCCCTTAGCTCCCAGGTAATACCCTAGTAGCTCGCCGCAGGCCGCGCTCACACCTCCAACGATGCCCAGCCCGAACGGGTCCAGGACCGACCCCATGGCGAATGTGTAGGCAGGGGCCGGGGTCGGAATGAACAAGGCGGCGCTGTTGGCGAACTCTCCCAGCGAGACCCCCAGGTAGCCCCAGCCGCCCATCAGTTGTAATGACTCGCGAGACGCGATCAGCAGGGCCACGACGCCGATTGAAAGGCCCATGGCGGCCAAGGCCGGAGGCAGCAGAGCCACCAGCCACCTTGGGACGGCCACCACCCGAGGGGAATCGTGTCGGTCCTGCGCGGATGCTGGGCCGTCGAGCGGCGGCCCCCATACAGTCGCCCGGGCCTCCCCACTGATTGTCGCTTCCAGCAACGCGGACTCCGTGACCTCTGGTGCCGTCTATCCGACCGACCGCTGATACGGGGTCAATCTCCCTACAGCGTATCCCGAATGGTGCGGGGTGTGACCAGTGCTGCCACCTACTTCTCGATGGGAGAAACGTCGCAAATGGCGCTGTGCTGGCCGATCGGCTGCGGTCGTTGCGACACACTCGGGCACACGTTGCACAACCCCTCTCTATCAAAAGTAAGCCGCGTCCACGGATTTGTCAACACTGTGTCCCGGTTCACAACTCTCTTCGTAACGTTGCGGGGATTCTTCGATGCATGTGTCTATGAACAGGCTAGGGCATACGGTTATCGTTGCACTATTCTTGAAACCATATACAGGAAAGGCATTCTCTACGTAATACTTCATGTAAACCTATTCATGGATATTGCTGGAGTCGGTCGCACCGGGTCGCATGGTCGTGTGCACGTCTTGTGGCTGGGGACGACGTCCAGGGTCAACGCGTAGAAGTGAGGGGATTCATGACGCCGGCATCCGACACGAATTCCGATCACCCTCTTGGCCGATTTTGCCTTAGATCGTATATTAGGCCGGATGATACTAGACGGTCCCGGCCCGTACCGGCTGATACCGAGTCTTGTAGAGGAGAAATCCATGACCTACGACCTGCTGGTCAAGAACGGTACCGTAATCGATCCGTCTCAGGAGATTGACGGCGTGCGTGACGTGGCCATCGCAGATGGGAAGGTGGCCGCCGTGGGGGCGGGAATCGGCGAAGGATCAGCCCGAGAGGTCTTCGACGCTTCCGGGCTGATCGTGATGCCCGGGCTTCTGGACCTCCACGTTCACGTGTTCTGGGGCGCCTCACACTTCGGCATCGACCCCGACTACGGCAACGTCGCCAGGGGCGTCACCACCGCCCTCGACGCCGGCTCTTCGGGAGCACGTACGTTCCTCGCATTCCGAAGATACGTCCTCGAGCGCTCGGAGACGCGGCTGTACGCACTGCTGAACATCTCGGCCATGGGCATGCTGTCTCCGAAGATCGGAGAGCTCGAGGACCTGCGCTGGGCTGACGTGGAAGACGCCGTGGAGATAGGACGGGCTAATCGCGACTATATCCTGGGCATCAAAGCGCGGCTTGGCGTCGCCCAGGCCGCGGACAACGACCTTGACGCCCTCACGCGCGCCATCGAGGCGGCGGAGGCCCTGGGGACGATGGTGATGATCCACGTAGGCAACACCATCAAGCCGCTCGAGGAGCTCACCTCGATGCTCCGGCCGGGCGACGTGGTGACTCACTCCTATCACGGCCACCCCCACGGCGTGCTCAACGACTCGGGGCGGGTGCTGGACGGCATTCGAGAGGCCCAGCGGCGCGGCGTGATCTTCGACGTCGGCCACGGGGCGGGCAGCTTCTCGTTCGCTACCGCCGAGAAGGCCCTGGCGGATGGCTTCTCCCCAGGGTGTATTAGCAGCGACCTCCACGTCTACAACATCGAAGGGCCGGTCTTTGACCAGCTGACCACGATGACCAAGTTCTTGCACCTGGGCATGCCGCTGGGTGACGTCGTCCGTCTGAGCACTCAGGCGCCGGCAATGACGATGGGGCTGAGCGAATCGTTGGGCACCCTGAGGGTCGGCGCCGCGGCTGACGTGACCATCGTTAGCCTGGACGAGGGCCGCTTCACGCTCACTGACTCCCAGAGCGTATCCGTGGAAGCGGGCAGATCTCTTACGCACGTCCGGACGATCCGGAACGGAAGGATATACCGACCATGGCTGAGCCGCGTACCGTCCGCGTTCACTCAGCCCTAATGCCAAGTGATTCGGTGTGGCTCCTCGGTTGTTCGAGAATGGTGGCTCAGAGTCACAGACGGGCAGGACGCTACCTCTGTCACACAGGGCCGTCAACCGGTCGTTCGGTGCCGTGATAGGCGAGTCGCGAGCGCGTTGACAACCCAAACCTCCGTCACTACAATCGCACGAGCTTCTTTCGGATTGGAGCCGCATGGACCTTATCAGTTTGGCCGATTACGAGAAGGCAGCTCGCGATAAGCTATCCGTCGAGGTATGGGACTTCATCGCGGGGGGCGTCGGCCGTGAGGTCAGCCTGGGAAGGAACTTGGAGGCCTTCGACGAGGTGTCGCTGGTCCCGCGTTTCCTGGTGAAGGTGTCGGAGCGCTCCACCTCTACGACCGTCCTGGGACAGCGGATCAGCTTTCCTGTGATGACCGCGCCCGCCGGGAGCCAGGGGCGCGTGTACCCGGACGGCGATCTGGCCGCGACGCGAGCGGCGGGGTCG
>CAZGRI010000118.1:0-4033 GCA_964528205.1 uncultured Dehalococcoidia bacterium
GGGTATCAACGTGTTCTACATGGATCTGATGAAAGATGCCGGCGTCTTGGAACCCTACGTGCCCGCGAACACACCGGTCCCCGAGGAACAGGTTGATCCCGACGGCTTCTACGTGTTCGAAAGCTTCGGCATCTACGGCTTTGTGGTCAACACGGAGATGCTCAAGGAGAAGAACCTCCCCATGCCGAAGAACTGGGATGATCTGCTCAACCCCATTTACAAGGGACACCTCTCCATAGCGTCGCCCATCAAATCCGGGACCGGCCTGACCATTTTCTCGACTTTGGTGGATGCGTATGGCTGGAACTTCCTGGATAATCTCCACGAGAATATCTTCCAGTACAACTCCAGCGGCAGTGCCGCGGCGCGCCAAGCCGGCCGCGGCGAGATCACGATCGGCCTCAGCTACGGCTCAGCGCTCAAGCAACAGGTCGATGCCGGCCGACCCGTGGTCATGGTGATTCCCTCCCTCGTGCCCAATGTTGGTTTTAGTCAAGGCCTGATCGCCGGGGGGCCGAATCCGAAGGAGGGCAAGCTGTTCCTGGACTGGTTGTTGAGCGAGAAAGCAGCCCCGGTCAGAGAACCGTACACGGAGGTGCATTCGATTCCGGGTTACGGCTGGGTGCCGAAGGCCGGCATCGATCTGAAAACCAAGCAATTGTGGAAAATGCGCCGCCCCCTGGACGTGGACGAGTTCAAGCGGGCGTGGGCGAAACGGTACGAAAAGTAGCCTCGTCGGGATCCCAAGAACCTGGATTTCTAAAGTCAAGGTAACAATCACGGCATATGTCTGCGCCCCGACACGGGGCGCAGACACTCCTTGTGGGAGAGGACCGGCATGGCGGAACTGAACTTTCAGGGAGTGACCAAGACCTTCGGCGCGGTCACCGCGGTCGATAACGTCTCGCTGGACATCGCCTCGGGCGAATTCGTCACCCTGGTCGGCGCCAGCGGCTGCGGCAAGACGACGCTGTTGCGGATCATCGCCGGCTTCACCAAACCCGACAGGGGCGAGCTTTCCATCGACGGCAAACGGGTGGAGGGCCTGCCGCCGAGCAAGCGCGAGGTCGGTTTCGTCTTCCAGTCCTACGCCCTGTTTCCGACGCAAACGGTGGCCCAGAACATCGGTTTCTCGCTCAGTATCCGGCGCCGCCCCAAGGCCGAGATCGCCGGGCGCGTGGACGAGCTTTGCCAGCTGACGCAGCTCTCGGGCATGGAGGATCGTTATCCCCACGAGCTTTCCGGCGGCCAGCAGCAACGGGTGGCGCTGGCCCGGGCGCTGGCGCCGAACCCATCGATCCTGCTCCTGGACGAGCCGCTGGCGGCGCTCGACGCCAAGATCCGCGCTCATTTGCGCACCGAGATCCGGGCGGTGGCGGACCGCCTGGGAATCACCACCGTCTATGTCACCCACGACCAGGAAGAGGCGCTGTCGATCTCCGACCGGGTGGCGGTGATGGAGGCGGGGCGGATCCTGCAGGTGGGGGCGCCGATGGAAGTGTACCTCGAGCCGGCCGAGAGCTTCGTGGCGGGTTTCATCGGCACCATCAACAGTCTTCGCGGCCGGCCGGCGGGTGACGGGAAACTTGAAATCGAGGGCCATCCGCTCGAGGTCCAGATCCCCGGTGCGTTGGCCGGGCAAGAGAGCGTCACGGTCTCCGTCAGGCCCGAGAACATCGACCTCTCGCACCCGGTACCGGGGTCCGACGCCTTGTCCGGCAAGTTGTCCTCATTCTCGTTCCTGGGGCAATCGGTCCACGCCCATGTGACCACCGACGGCGGCCAGGATCTGGTGGTGGACGTGTCCATCGCCGATTGGCTCGCCATCGGCCTTTCCGCGGGCGACGAGGTGGCCTGCAGAATCCGGCCAGGCCGCGCCGTCATCTTCCCCCCCGACGGTGACGCCGGTTCCCGGAACGCCGAGGACCGGCCCAAGGGCGAACCATGATGCGCCGCATTCCAGGCCACGTGGCCGCAATCATCGTCGGTTTGCTGCTGTTCGTGTTCATCGCCTATCCGCTGGGCTCGGTTCTGGTGGAAGGCTTCAGGTTGAGCGAGCCGATGACGGTCTTCGAGCTGCGCAAGATGACCCTCGATTCGCTGGAGTTGATGGACCCAAAGGCGCGGGAGAAGTCGGTCAGCCGCTGGGTGAAGAGGGTCAAACCCAGGGACCGTACGGAGGCGACCGCCGCGGCGCTGCAGCTGATTGGCCTGGAGGTGCCGTGGGACCTCAAGGCTCCCTTCGATCACCAGATCGAGGCGGCCAAAAAGGCCGTCGCGGCCCTGGATTCCGATAAGCTGGCCGAGTTTGAAGAGCAGTTCCCCATTGCGCTGATCATGCTGAAGAAGCGCATCCCACTCGCCTTCAAGATCAAGAAAAAGATTTCCAAAGAGGCGTTCGACCAACTGCGCACGGGCACGCACGAAAGTTATGGGTTGCGGCACTACCGTAGCATCTTCGAGGAGGAGAGGCTGCAAAGGGCGACGAAGAACAGCCTCTACTTCTCGGGGATCACCTGTCTCATCACGACGTTTCTGGCCTACGCCATCGCCTTCGGCGTCAACCGGGGCGGCGTTCCGATGCCCAACTTCGTGCGCTACGGGACCCTGACGCCCCTCATTTCGCCCCCCGTCATGATCGCCACCGCGGCGATCCTGATGTTCGGACGCCAAGGCGCCTTCACCAACGGTTTTCTCGACAAGACCCTGGGATGGATCGACGCCGATGTGACCAACCTTTATGGCGAACCGGGCGTCGTCGTGGCCCAGGTATTCAGCTTCCTGCCGGCGGCGTTCATCATCATGGACAACGTGCTGTCCAAGCATGACGGCCGCGTCGAGGAGGCGGCGGCGAGCCAGGGCGCCAGCCCGTGGCAGGTCTTCACACGCGTCACCGTGCCGCTCTCGATGCCGGGGTTGAAACGCGTCGTCATCCTGGTCTTCATCCTCGCCATGACAGATTTCGGCAACCCGATGGTGATCGGCAAGGACATCCCCGTCCTAGCCGGCGTGCTCTACGATGAGATGATCGGCTTCCAGAACACCCGGCTGTCGGCGGCCTTGGCCTTGTGGATGATCGTGCCCGCGCTTTCCGTCTACTTTCTGCTGGAGCGTCTTGGCCGAAAGAAACGTTACGACACCGGCGATTCCGGAGGGGGGCCGCCGGAACTGCCGGTGCCGCTTCCGGCCAAGATCGTCATCACCTGCCTCGCCGGCGCCGTGATCTCGATGGTTGTCATATTGTACGGCACCATATTCGTGGCTTCCTTCATCAAGATATGGGGAGTCGACATGTCCTTCACCTTTACCCACTACACCGGGAGCGGCGAGGTGAAGGGATTCGTTACCGAGTTTAAAGGCGTGGCGGTGGTGTGGGAGAGCGTCAAAGTGTCGTTGATCGCAGCACCCCTGGGTGGCTTGCTGGCCATGGTGGTCGCCTATATCGTCGAGCGGGTGCGGACCGTCGGCACCAATCTTTTCAGCTTTGTTTCCCTGCTGCCGGCCATACTGCCGCATCTCTTGTTCGGCATCGGCTACATCGTGGCCTTCAATCTTCCCTTCGGTCAGAAGGAGCTGGCATTGACCGGCACCAAAACGATCCTGGTGCTCAACCTGCTTTTCGGCCACATATACCTGGGCGTGCTGGCGGGACGGGCGGTGCTGCAGCGGCTCGACGTTTCGGTGGACGAGGCGGCCGAGATCCTGGGCGCGTCGCTCGTGCAGCGGTTCACCAGGGTTACCTTGCCGATGATGCGCCACGCCTTCATGCTCGGTGTCTTTTATGTGTTCGTGCAGGCCATGACGAGCCTGTCGTCGGTGATCTTCCTGGTCAGCGCCGGTAACAAACTGGCGTCGCGGGCCATCTTTTCACTCGCCTTCACGTCCAATTACAGCTCCGCCAGCGCCATGAGCGTCGCCTTGCTTCTCGTCGTCTTCACCGTGATGGGCGCGATGTGGTATTTTGAAAGGCATGGACCGGCCTGGGCGCGTTTCGGCGCCGCCCAAGCGGGGCGTGTTTGAGGCGGCGGGGCGC
>CAZGRI010000119.1:0-3937 GCA_964528205.1 uncultured Dehalococcoidia bacterium
TACGGGTGCAGGGGTGTGACGAGTCTCACACGTAGACTTCAAACTCGCCATTGGGCCTGTCCTTCGTCACCCCTGGAATGTAACCGCCTCCGGTGATCTCGTGGTAGTCATACAAGCTGTCCGGCTGGATTCCGGTGCAATGGGTGGCTACAAACCCTTACCCTCTCCGATGAAGTCCGCTAGCCCCTTTCGCTCGTCCTCCCTGCGAGTGTTGAAAACAATAGCGTGTCGGTCCTTCATCTCTTTGGGGACGAGCACTGAAGCTCCTCAGTGACCTGGAGGTCGTGTCCCGTCTCGCCGAAGAGCTTCTCGAGGATGGGTGTGGTCTCCACCGGACAGCAGAAGCAGGGTAATATGGCGTCATCGCTCCCGCGGGGGGCAGTGAGGCCAACGGGTCGTGGAACTTCTCGTGCTCCTGGGTCACCCATCCAAGGCCGTTGCGTATCAACCGCTGGAACTCGGGTGTCTGGAAGCTCAGCCCGTCGTGCCCGAGCGCCGTGTACATCACCCTGCCGTCGCAGTAGTTCCGTGTCCAGGCTAGGGGATAGGTCTCGCCGTCGGCTTCCGCCGTCAGGAATACGTCGATGTCGGGCTTCTGCACCAGATCCATGTAGAGTTCGTCGTTGGTCGCGAAGTCAGCGATCCCCTCGGTGCAGGGATGCTCTTTGTCTGCGACATTGACGGTGAACCGGCCGTATTCGGGATGATGGCTCTGGCCCGGCACCGAGCCCCCGCCGGTCAAGTCGTGCCACATGGGCCACTCGTTCGGGCGCACCCCCGCTATGTGGATGACGACGAGGCCTCCGCCCTTGCCTACGAATAGAGTCAGCCGGTGCTGCTCGTTCCTTGCCAGAGTGAGTTCGTCCGTTCGGCGAGTGTTGAAGACTATTGCATCGTAGGCCGCCAGATCGGGCGATACGAGGTCGCGGGTGTCCTCCGTGATCGTGACATCGTGTCCGGCCTCCCTCAGGAAGCCCAGCAACACGGGCGTGCTCTCATGGTATGGGTGACGGCCGCCCGAAACGACCAGTAGGTTCATTGTCTCCTCCGCGGCCCCGGCTCAAAAAGGGGCAGCGATATGGTACCAGGTATAGGGTGGGCGAGCGCGACGTCACGCCACGCTGTATGTCTTTGAGGATGGCCTGTGCGGCGTTGTGGACAGCCCCAATGACGATGATGTCTCACTAGTTCTCTGTCATGGCTACGGACTCGACTATGCGGGCCGTCGCAACAGGCCTCGTAAGCTGCGGCCCAGTCCCGCGGTTTCAGGCCGGCCTTGGCAGGATGCAAGACCGGGCGTTTCGTCCGAGGGCGCTAGACGGCCGCCTCTGCTCTCAGGTCCTGGAGGGCCTGCGAGAATGCCTGCACGGTTTGGTCCACGACGGCATCCTCGTGGGCCGACGATACCATGAACGTAGGCACTCCCATGCCACCCATCAGGTCGACCCCGTTCACCAGCATCGCCTGGCGGAAGAGGCGCGTCCTCTCAAACGACGCGGCCGTCCGATGGATCTCGTCGTGCGACATGGTGCACAGTTCACGGTCGCAGTCGCAGTCGGCTCCGATATTGACGTGGACCAGAGACGCGAGACCTCTGGCGTGGCCCGGGACCTCGTGCCTGGCGAAGGCGCCGTTGATCCCGTCCTTGAGCCGTTGTGCGTGGGCGTCGGCCTTCGCGTTGATCCCTTTGGCGGCGATGGCCTCCAGGGTCACGATACCCGCGGCGGCTGTTGTCGGCAACGCCTTGAAAGTGCCGGTGTGGGTTACGCGGTGGACACTGTCCCAGCCCGAATCACCACGGAAGGCCAGAAGGTCCATGATCTGGGTCTTGCCCGCGACCGCGGCGCCGGGTTGACCACCGCCCATGACCTTCGACATCGTCGTTAGGTCAGGCTCAATGTTCCAGCGCACCTGTGCTCCTCCCGGCGACAGCCGGAAACCGGTGACCACCTCGTCCATGATCATGACGACTCCGTGCTCGGCCGTGAGCTCCCGCAGGTCTTGCAGGAACTGAGGGTTCTGGAGGGGGAAGCTCCCGTAGTGCGCACCGTGTGACTCGACGATGATCCCGGCGACGTCGTTCTCTTGGGACAGGATGCGGCGCACGGCGTCTATGTCAGGGGGAGCGATGATGACGGTGTCCAGCGTCTCTTTGGGGATTCCACCAAGTGACTGGTTGGAGTCCAGCGCACTGTAATCGTGCCAGCCATGGAAGTGGTCTTTGAATTTGATGATCTTGGTCCTGCCGGTGTACGCTCTAGCCAGTCTCAGGGCCAGGTAGGTTACCTCGGTGCCGGAGAGAGCGAACTGCACCCGCTCGGCGGCTGGTAAGAGACGTTTGACCGCCTCCGCGTAGCGGACTTCGTGCGTCGTAGGCCCGCTCATGGGTGATCCGCCGACAATCGTCCCACGGACGGCCTGGGCCGCGATCGCATCCGCGACCTCGGGCGGACTGTGCCCCATGATAAGGCTGCCGCTGCCCATCCCGTAATCTATGATCTCGTTGTCGTCGACGTCCCACTTGCGGGGTCCGAGGGCGTGGTCAAAGGCAAGCGGAAACGACGAGCCCATCTTGCCCGGCCCCTCGCTGTGGTGGGGGAATAACGGAAGGCCTCTCTGATACCACTCCAGAGACTTGGGGAACTTCTCGTGATAGCGCTGTTCTATTGTGGCCATGCGTGTGCCTCCAGCATCGTTTTGCCGCTACCCTGCGACGCCACACCCCTGAGCCTGAGTCGTCGGTCCATTGTCACTCGGTTCCCCGGGCTGAAGTCCGAGGCCCCTTGGAACCCGAACCTGAGGCTCGAGCCCCAGGACACAAGCTCGGGGCGTTCCTACAGCGCCCGCTCCGCGCGGAGGTCCTTCAGCGACTGGGAGAAGGCCTCGACCGTCTGGTCTATGACTCCCTCGTCGTGCGCCGACGAGACCAGGTAGGCGCGCCCCCCCATCATATCGACGCCGTTCACCAGGTTGGCGCGCCTAAGGGCGCGGGTCTTCTCCACCGTCATCGTCTTGTAGATTTCCCCATGGTCCATGGTGCATATCCCGCGGTCGCAGCCGCAGTCCGCGCCCAAGTTCACGTGGATGATTGAGGCGATACCGTGGGCGTGACCGGTGACCTCGTTCTGGCTGAAGGCCGCATTGAGGCCGTCCTTCAGCCGCTCGGCCATTGCGTCCGCCCTCGCGTTGACTCCCTGGGTCGCGATGGCCTCCAGGGTCGCGATACCCGCCGCGGCAGTCACCGGCTGTGCGTTGAAGGTGCCACCCTGCGCCACACGCCGTGTCCCGTCCCATTCCGGATCGTCCCTGCTCGCCATGATCTGCATGATATCTTCCCGGCCGCCTATCGCCGCGCCCGGCTGGCCTCCGGCGACGATCTTGGCCAGGGTCGTGATGTCCGGCTCCAGGTCCCATCGACCCTGCGCTCCGCCGGGGGACAGGCGGAAACCGGTGACCACCTCGTCCATGATGAAGACCACTCCGTGACGCGCCGTCACCTCTCGCAGGTCCTGGAGAAACTGCGGATTCTGCATGGGTACGGTGCCGTAGTGGGCACCGTTGGACTCAATGATGACCCCGGCGATGTCGTCGTCCTCAGAAAGGATGCGGTCGACGGCAGCAACGTCCACCGGCGCGACAATGACGGTGTCGAGGACCGCCTGTGGCACTCCGCCCACAGACTGGCCGCTTTCCGGTGTTCCGTAGTCGTGCCACCCGTGGAAGTGTTCGAAGAACTTTACGATCTTGTTCTTACCGGTGTAGCCGCGCGCCAGCCGCATGGCGAGCAACGTGGACTCCGTGCCTGCGGAGGTAAAGCGCACCTGGTCAAGGGACGGCATAAGACCCTTGACCGCCTCCGCGTATCGGATCTCGTGAGTCGTCGCACCGCCAAGATGGGTGCCCTTCCTCGCGGCGTCGACCACGGCGGCGCTCCTGG
>CAZGRI010000120.1:0-3928 GCA_964528205.1 uncultured Dehalococcoidia bacterium
GGTCTTCAACGAGGAGATGGCGTTCCACGGGGTCCCGGCGGCCGAGATGGGCATCCGCATGGTCGGGCCTGTACTGATGTTGTACGGGACCGAAGAGCAGAAGCGGTACTTCCTCCCTCGAATCGCCCAAGCGGACATTCTGTGGGCCCAGGGATACTCCGAGCCGGACTCAGGGTCCGACCTCGCATCGGTCCAGACCAGGGCCATCGAGGACGGTGACGACTTCGTGGTCACCGGATTCAAGATATGGAACGGCGCACACGCGGGCGCGGACTGGATGTTCATGCTGGTGCGGACCGACGAGGACGCGCCAAAGCACCGCGGCATCAGCTTCCTGTTGACCGAGATGGACGCGCCCGGCGTCACCGTGGAAAAGATCCCGATGATGTGGGACGCGTACAGAAGTCTGGTGACCCTCGAGAACGTTCGCGTGCCAAAGGGCAACCTTGTCGGAGAGCTGAACAGGGGGTGGTATGTCGGCGCCGCGCTGCTCGACTTCGAGCGGTCCGGAGTGGACCGGCCAGCCAGAGCCGCACGGGTCCTGGGCGACCTAGTCGAATTCTGCAGAGAGACCACCGGATATGGGCGGCCTCTGTCGAAGGACCCGTTGATTCGATCCCGATTGGCCAGGATGGCCGTTGAGATAGAGGCGGCGCGCATGATGTGCTACAACGTTGCTTGGATGCAGAGTCAGGGTGAGGTGCCCAACAAAGAGGCGTCCATCACCAAGGCTTTTGGCAGTGAGATGATGACCCGCATCTACCGGTTGGGAATGCAGATCATGGGCCCCTTCGGTCAGCTTGAGCCCGACTCGAAATGGGCGCCGCTCCAGGGGCGTATCGAGAACGCGTACATGCGCTCGGGCGGCGACACGGTCGCGGCTGGGACATCGGAGATACAGCGCAACATAATCGCGACTCGGGGCCTGGGGCTGCCGAGAGGCTAGGCCGCACAGCGGCGAAAAACACGTGGGGAGGAGCCGCCGGATGGAACTGGGGCTGGATGAAGCGCAGCAGATGCTGAAGACGACCGCGAGGGCGTTTCTGGATGCCGAGTGCCCTACGAGCCACGTCCGAGAGATGGAGGAGGATGAGCGAGGGTTCACCGCCGAGCTCTGGGCGAAGATGGCTGACCAGGGCTGGCTTGGCCTCATCGTTCCCGAAACCTACGGCGGTGTCGGGATGAGCTTCTTCGATCTGTCTCTCCTGCTGGAGGAGACGGGAAGAGCGCTGCTGCCTGGACCGCTATTCCCGGACGTCGTTCTCGGCGGCATGGCCATTGCCGATGCCGGGACCGAAGCCCAGAAAGCGGAGCTGCTACCCGGTCTTGCGGAGGGACAGACGATCGTTACGATGGCGCTGACCGAACCCAACGTTCGGCTGGACGCCGTCGGAATCGAGACCAGGGCGACCCCGGCAACCTCAGGGGAGGACGGCTTCGTCATCAACGGCACCAAACTGTTTGTCCCTTATGCACACGTGTCCGACTATCTCATTGTGGCGGCCCGGACCGGAGACGAGGAGGAGAACATAACCCTGTTCCTGGTTCCACGCCACGCGTCGGGAGTTAGCCAGGAGCTACTCAAGACGATCGCGTCCGACCGGCAGTCGGAGGTGGTCCTCGACGACGTATCGGTCCCGCGGTCCGCGGTGCTGGGTGAGATCGGAGAGGGGTGGAGGACCATCGAGAAGGTCCTGACTTGGGGAGCCGCCGGCAAGTGCGCGGAAATGGTCGGTGGAGCTCAGGCGGTCCTGGACATGACTGTGGAGTACGCCAAACAACGCGTCCAGTTCGGCCGTCCGATAGGTAGTTTCCAGGCGATCCAGCACCACTGCGCCAACATGGCGACCGATGTGGAGGGCTCGCGCTATTTGACGCACCAGGCCGCGTGGCGGCTATCCAATGGTCTCCCGGCTGGCAGGGAGGTCGCAATCGCCAAAGCCTGGGTCAGCGATGCCTATGGGAGGGTCTGCGCTGTGGCCCACCAGTGCCATGGCGCAATCGGCTTCACGAAAGAGCACGACATGCAGCTCTACTCGCGGAGGGCCAAGGCCGCCGAGGTGGCCTTCGGCGACAGCGACCATCATCTGGAGACCGTGGCCACCGCCATAGGGCTGTAGGAGTTCGCCCTCGGTCCTCGCGGACCATGCCCCGGACAGCGTCCGCCGCGTACGGCCGGCGGCGCTTCCTGTGCTACCATGAGACCACATCCATGCCGCACTACACTTCGTACACTCACTGGGCAGATGGGGCACGGGCGAATAGCGGTCCGGGCCCGCAACTCGGACCCTCCTAGGGCCTCAGAGCCGATCGGCTGACCCCATGCAAGGCACTTCCGCCGCCAACTACATAGTCAAGCGTTTCGCCGACGACTGGAAGCTTCTTCTGAGTATCCTGCTCGGCGTGACCGTCTCCGCAAGCCTGATAGCCGGTGCCCCCATCTATGTCGACACCCTGGAACGGCAGGGTTTCGACACCACGGTGGACCGGTCTAGTAGCGCCGTCCTGGACATCCTGGCACTCGCGCCTCACGTGTCGCTGGACCGCGCCACGCTCCGCGAGACCGATGCGCTGGTAGACGAGACGGCCCGGCTATATCTTCCGGAAGTGGCTCGCGGCACCGAGCGGTTCCTCAGAGGACCCACCAATCTCGTAGGGCTTCCCCACCGGCCTCTGTCCCTGGCCGCCGAGGGGGAAACGGTTTCCAGGGGTTACTTCCAGTCCATGTCCAACGTGGACAAGCACGTCACGTTTGTAGACGGGAGGATGGCCTCCGACCTCGTCGTAGCCGGAGATCGAGGCCTCGTGGTCGAGGTGGCCATGCCGATGGGAATCGCCAATCGCTTCAGGGTCGGCGTAGGGGACGAACTGGAGCTCACTCCCTCGTTTACCGACTCTACCCGTATCACGGCCATCATCGTGGGCACGATGGAGCCCATCGATACCAACGACGAGTTCTGGCAGCACAACCCGAGCTTCTTCCTGGAGCCTCCGCCTCTCAGTGAGACACCGGACGACGGGGTCGAGGTCGACTCCGAAGAGCCGCCGGTCGTCCTGTTCGCGACCCAGGAAGCAATGGTCGACGGCCTCGGACAGGCGTTCCCCGGTACGATGGTCGTGTCGACCTGGCACATGTCGTCTAACAGAGACGGCTTAAAGCAGTGGAACGCCTCCGATCTCCGGAGCAGGCTCGACGCGGCCGAGGCCAGTCTGGTCTCCGAGATGCCTGGCGCCGGGCTGTTCACCGGTCTCAAGAACATCGTGGCAAGATACGAGGGCCGTAGCTTCTTCACATCCGTGCCTCTGCTGTTGCTGTTGGTCGTCATGGTCATTACCGTGCTGTACTACCTGGCAATGATGGTGTCCTACCTGGTCCAGAGCAGGGAGGGAGACGTGGCCCTGCTCCGCAGCCGCGGAATCGGAACGGTGCAGCTCCTGAGGCTCTATGCGGTCGAGGGAGCGATCCTGGCACTGGTCGGCGTGGTCCTGGCCCCGTTCATGGCCATGGGCGCCATCGCCCTGGCGGGCAAGCTCCCGTACTTCAGTGACATCACCGGCGGAGACTTCCTCCCCGTTGACTTCCAGTGGGAGCCGTTCGCCGTGGCCGCCGGCGCCGGTCTGCTGAGCCTGGCCATCTTTGTCATACCCGGTGTGCTGGGTGCCAGGACGGGACTGGTGATACACAAGCTGCGCTCCTCCAGGCCCCCCTCGGTGCCGCTCTTCCAGCGCTACTACCTGGACATCGCAGTCCTTGGAGTGGGCGGCCTGATCTTCTGGGAGCTGCACGAGCGCGGTCACGTCGTCTCCGGAGGGCTGTTCAGCGGCGTCCAGGTGAACGACGTCCTGCTGTTCGCACCGGTGCTGTTCCTCATAGGCATCGCGCTGCTTTTCATGAGGCTGTTCCCGCTGTTCGTGCGGTTCGTGAGCG
>CAZGRI010000121.1:0-3916 GCA_964528205.1 uncultured Dehalococcoidia bacterium
AGCGCCCGCTCTACCGCTGAGCTACGTTGCCGCGCTGATACCACATCAAGATCATATCGGATGATTCAGAAGGGTGTCAAAGCGCAGCGCAACGAGTCCTGTCGAAGGGTGCATATACCTCGCCTCGTGGGCCCTTAGTGGTCCTCTCCGCTGAGGCTCTTGGACTGGTACAGCCGGCGTGGCAGACTGGTCAGAAATCCGCCCCAGGACGGGAGCTCCGGGTGCTCCCTCAGCAGCTTTCGGAGCTTGGCCGATGCATCACCCACCAGGGGTGCCCCGTGTCCCCCGCACACGGTTGCGAACTCGATCTCGGACAGCCTGGCCAGCGTCCGCCGATACTGGCGTCCGTCGTATCCGGGAAACGGCACCGAGCGGCTGAGACGCCGGCCGTCGCTGAACAGCGTGTCCCCGGTGAAGAGCACCCCCCTGTCCTCAAGAAGGTAGCAGACGCTGCCCCGAGTGTGTCCGGGCGAGTGGATTACCCGGATACCGCCATGCTCCGGCAGCAGGTCCCCGTCTTCGACCAGCGCTCCGACCGTTGCCCGCTGGAGGAACGGCAGGGGCAGGTTGAGGCTGGTGAATGCGCCCATATAGCTAAGGGATACCTCCCCGTTCCGGTGCGTCTTCGTGTCGAGAGCGTGGGCCATGATCCGCGCGCCCGTGCGCTTGCTGATGGACAGGGCGCCCGTGGTATGGTCGGGATGGCTGTGCGTCGTCAGGATCGTACCGATCTCCTCGGGACGCCGGCCCAACGAACTGACGTATCGCAGCACCCTCCGATGGCTCCACGGCAGACCTGAGTCCACCAGTGTCAGGGTCTCGTCCGCTATGAGGTAGATCCGCGACCACCGGCCTCCCGGGACCAGATGGACGCCCGGCACCATTTCCACTGGCAAGCCCTCTTTTTTCCGGTCTAGGCGGCAGTTTACAGCCTCGGGGACATCCTGCGAAAGGGAACGTGGGTTGAGCTATCGAGCGAGGGGCGTATAATCGTCCGATCTTGATCGGGGGTTAGCCATGAACATCGGTATCTCCACCTTTCCGACCGACTACTCGATCGATATCGCGGTCCTGGCACGCCGTGCCGAGGAGCTGGGTTTCGACTCGCTGTGGGTGCCCGAGCATCCAATACTTCCGGTGAACGCGAATACACCCTGGCCCGGCTCCCCAGAAGGCGTAATGCCCAAGGAGTACGCAGACATCGTGGACCCCTTTGTGGCGCTTGGCCGCGCGTCCGCGGTTACCACCGATCTCATACTCAGCACAGCCATCGTCCTGGTGCCGGAGCGCAACCCGCTACTGCTCGCCAAAGAGGTCGCGACGCTGGACATGTATTCGGCAGGACGGTTCCAGATGGGAATCGGCGCTGGCTGGCTGAAGGAGGAGTCGGACATCATGGGGGTCGACTTTGAGCATCGCTGGACTCAAACGAGGGAGTCGGTGCTGGCCATGAAGGAGCTTTGGACGAAGACCGAGAGTGAGTACCACGGCAGCTACTACGACTTCCCGCCCGTGTACTCGTTCCCAAGGCCCGCCCAGAGGCCCCACTCGCCGGTGCTACTGGGAGGCATGGCCCGCAACGTGTTCCGACGCATCGTCGAATGGGGGGATGGGTGGATCCCCAACCGCGTTACGCCGGAGGAGGTCGCCGCGGGACGCGCAAAGCTTGACGAGCGGGCGGCGGTCGCGGGCCGGGACCCCGGGTCGATAGTGATATCGGTTTTCGGCCAGCAGCCCGAGCCCGACCTGATCAAGCGGTTCTTCGACGCCGGAGCGGACCGGGTGACCGTCCGGCTGCCGGTCCTGGAGGAGAGGGAGGCGCTGGCCGAGCTGGAGCGTATGGCCGCCAAAGTCCTGTAGACCAGGTTATTTGAAAAGCGGCATCACCTCTCGTGCAAACAGTCTCATGGAGGAGTGGACGTGTTTCGTCTCCATCTCGCCGACGTTCAGCTCCAGCATCAGGTTCCGGACGCCCACGTCCCGTAGCTCCGCGATCCGGTCGGCGACCTGGCCGGGAGTGCCGACGGTGAACGACTCACCGAAGTCATCGCCGGCTGGGTCCGGTCCTCCCGAGGAAGGAAGCCCGCCCGGGTTGTAGAGCTCCCGAGCCTCGCGGAAGTACTTGCGTTGCCTCTCGAATCCGGCCTCGGCGATCTCCCTCGCCTCGTCGTAACTCTCCGCCACGAACACCTTCCGGCCCGCCCAGGTCTGATCGAGCGCCTTCTCCACGGCCGGTTCGTCGAACCCTGACTCGACCAGGGTCTCGTGGTAGCTCCTGAGGCGACTCGCAACCCCCTCCACCGTCTGGGTGCCCATCAGTACCGGCCGGCCTATCTTCGCCATTTCGATCGTGGAGGCTTCGCCGAGGCAAGCCCGGACCAGCGGAGGATGAGGTCTCTGGTAGGGCGGCGGCCGAAGTATGGGGAAGGCCACTTTCCAGTACTTGCCATCGAAGCGCACGTCTCTGCCGGTCCACGCCTTCAACAGCAGGTCCTCGGCCTCCGTGAGGCGCTCCGGTCCCTCGTCCATCGGGATCCCGAATCCCATGTACTCGTACTCGTTGAAGGCCGAGCCCCGTCCGGTGCCGACGACGAGCCTGCCGCGGCTCAGATTATCCAGGAGGGCAGTCTGCGCCGCAAGTCTCACCGGGTGGTGCAGCGACATCTCGACCACCGCGAACCCGATGGTGACGCGTCGTGTCCGGGCGGCCACCGTCGCGGCGAAGACCACGGGGTCAGCGTAGGCCACCGCCCCGTCGAAGTGGTGCTCCGTCAGCCAGACGGCGTCGAACCCGAGCTCCTCGGCGAGAACCAGCTCGGCCAGGGTATCTTCGATCACCTGCCCGTCCCTCTCAGGGGTCAGGCTCGTGGGAAACGAGAAGTGCCCAAATCGCATACGTGCCCCTTTTAGGACCGCTACAGGGGTTGAGAGCCGGAGATTCAGCAAGTATATCCGATAGCTTTGAGGGCCGTCCCATGACGACGTTGTAGCCGTGGAGACATGCGAATCAACATGGTTGTGCTGGCCGTCTTGGAGGGATAAACTTGTCCGCAGTCTCCACCGTCCAAGCAGAGGAGGACCCGCCATGGTCACTACGTCCGACAGCGAGGCCATTCGCAGGGCGTCGCTCAAGTACCTGTGGATGCACAACCGCGACTGGGTCCAGATGGCTGAGGAGGGCGATCCGCTCATCTTCGTCGAAGGCGACGGCGTAAAGGTCACCGACTCGGACGGAAAGACGTGGATAGACGTCAACGGCGGCTACAACTTCGTCAACGTGGGTTACGGCAGGAGCGAGATCGCCGAAGCCGCCTACGAGCAGATGAAGCAGATCACCTACTTTCCCGCCGGGACGGCCACAGTCCCGACGATCAAGCTGGCGGAGAAGCTGGCGGAGATCACGCCCGGCAGCCTCTCGAGGGTGTTCCCGGTCAGCGGAGGCTCCGAGGCCAACGAGACGGCGCTGAAGGTAGCCCGGGCGTATCATAGGCGTCGCGGCGAGCCGGGACGCTACAAGATCGTCAGCAGAAACGGCTCCTACCACGGGACCACGGCGGGTGTCCTCTGGCTGGGCGGCAACTCGGCCTCGCCGCGGGACGACTTCGAGCCCGCCTATCCCGGTATGGTGTATGGTCCACAGCCCAATCCATACCGCTGCGGGCGGGGCGGTGAGACACCGTCCGAATGCGCTGTCCGGTGCGCAGAGGCCGTCGACGAGCTGATCCGCTTCGAGGGCCCTGAAACCGTGGCCGCCGTCATCGCCGAGCCGGTGGCTATGCCTCAGGGCGCCGTGGTGCCCGGCGACGAGTACTGGCCGATGCTGCGAGAGATCTGCGATAAACACGGCGTTCTCCTGATCGATGATGAGGTGATCTGCGGCTTCGGACGGACTGGCCGGATGTTCGCCATCGACCAC
>CAZGRI010000122.1:0-3625 GCA_964528205.1 uncultured Dehalococcoidia bacterium
AGGTGGTGAGGCGGCGATTCAAGCGGCTGAAGGATGAGGGTAAGCCTTTTCCCGATCTGCTGTTGGTGGACGGCGGAAAGGGCCAGCTGTCGAGTGCGGTGGAGATCCTGGGGAGTCTCGGGGCCGTGGAACAGGCGGTGATCGGGCTGGCCAAGCGGTTGGAAGAGGTGTTCGTGCCGGGGCACCCGGACCCGCAGAACATCCCCAAGACGTCCTCATCGCTCCGGCTCCTCCAGGCCATTCGGGACGAATCCCATCGCTTCGCCGTTACCTACCATCGGAAGGTCCGCAAAAAGCGTACGCTCGTATCGGAACTGGACAGGATCAAAGGGGTGGGGCCGGCGCGCCGCCAGGCGCTCTTGAGACATTTCGGGTCCGTGAAGCGAATCCGCGAAGCCGATATCGAGGCGGTCGCAGCGGTGGTGGGGGTGGGATCCGGGTTGGCCGAGCAGATCCACCAGGCGCTCAGGGGAAGATAGGTCGCCTCACGCGGGAGGTTCTGCAGATGGAGGCGGGTCGATTGGGTGCGGAGGGGTTGGAGGCAACGACGGTGATGGCTTTGCGGACCCATCTGGGTCGCGTGACGGTGACGTGGGAGCGTGACCGGTTGTACCGGATCGATCTCGGGCGTTTCGAGTGGTGTAGCGTAGCGGGGAAGCCGTCCGGGGTCGAGGGCGAGGCTCCGCGTGAGGCGCGCGAAAGCCTTTTGGGGGCGCTGTCGCGTTATTTTGCCGGGGAGACGGTTTCGTTGGACTGCGAACTGCCCCTGGAGCGGTACTCCCCATTCCAGCAGGCTGTGTGGCGGGCGACCCGGGAGATCCCGCACGGTGAGACACGGAGCTATGGCTGGATTGCGGAGAGGATAGGGCGACCCAGAGCCCCGCGGGCCGTGGGGTCCGCTCTGAAGCGGAATCCCTTCCTGCTCGTGGTGCCCTGCCATCGCGTGATCGGGTCGGACGGAGCGCTGACGGGTTTCGCCGCCGGCGTCCAGTGGAAGGCGGCGCTCCTGGAGATGGAGGCGTGGGCTGCTGCTGCCCCAGAGGGGGGTGCGTGTCCGGGCGACAGGCCCCCCGGCTGATGCGTCCAAACTTGGCCGACTCGGTCCCAGCCAGGAAGCCTGCTGGGAAAAGGGTGTCAAGGGTGGAAGTTCTGAAAATGGATGAGGTGCGTAATGCCCCTGCGTTGTGGGAGGCCCTCCGTCGTTTTCTGGACCACCTTCGCCTTGAGCGTGGGCTGGCGGAAAACACCGCGCAGGCGTATGAGCGGGATCTGGGCCGTTATCTGACCGTGTTGACGGGGCGGGGGGTCCGCGACCCCGGGGATGCCTCCCAGGAGGACATTTCGGCCCTGCTGCGTATCCTCGGGAACGTGGGCCTGGAAGCCTCCAGTGCGGCCCGCAATCTGACCGCGATTCGCATGTTCCACCGGTTTCTCGTTGCGGAGGGAGCGACGGACCGGGACCCGACCGAGCACATGAAGCCACCCCGGGCAGGGCGGAAGCTGCCGGCCGTTCTGGGCATCCTGGAAGTGGAGCGCCTGATGGGTAAGCCGGACGTAGAAATCCCCCTGGGCCTGCGGGACCGAGCGCTGCTGGAGACGCTCTACGGCGCCGGGCTGAGGGTCTCCGAGCTGATCGGCCTGGAACGGTCCCACCTCCTGTTCGACCTGGAAGTGGTGCGCGTTCTCGGAAAGGGGAGCCGGGAGCGGCTCGTGCCTGTGGGTTCCGAGGCGGAGCAGTGGGTGACCCGGTATCTCGAAGGCGTACGCCCAGAACTGGTAAAACCGTCGTCCGGGGACACGGTGTTCCTGAACTGGCGTGGGGGGAAGCTATCCCGCATGGGTGTCTGGAAGATACTGAAGGGCTACGTGAGGGTGGCGGGCATCGACAAGAACACGAGCCCCCATACGCTGAGGCACTCGTTTGCGACACACCTCTTGGAGGGAGGGGCGGATCTCCGGGCCGTACAGGAGATGCTGGGACACGCGGACATCTCAACAACGCAGATCTACACCCACGTGGATCGGGAGTACCTCATGGAGGTGCACCGGACGTTCCATCCAAGGGCGTGAGCGCAATCCGAAACCGCGTGAGCGCATTCACCGTACCTGGGCGCCACCACGGGAGTGTCTCACATCCGCCTGATCCTTGTCGCTCTTCGCCGCAAAAAGGCCCGCAGGCATACCTCCTGCGGGCCTTTCGCCGTAGACCAAGACAGTCCGGGGTCAGACCTCGAATTCCTTCGGATAGGATGTCAGGTTGTCGCAGCCGCTTTCGGTGACGAGGACGAGGTCCTCGATACGCACGGCTCCGCGCCCAGGGTAGTAGAGACCGGGCTCCACGGTGACCACGTGACCCGCCCGAAGGTGCCCGGACGCCTTGCTGATCCGCGGCGGCTCGTGGATCTCCAGACCCACTCCGTGGCCCGTGCCGTGAAAAAAGCCCTGCATATGTCCGTCCACCTCACCCGTGTGGAAGCCCTTCTTCTCGAACCTGGCCAGGACGGCCTGATGGATGGCCTTCCCGTCCGCACCGGACCGGATCTGATCTATGGCGAGCAACTGCCCCTCCAGAACCGCCTCGTAGAGGCGCCCCATTTCGTCCGTGGGCCTCCCCTTGACAACGGTTCGGGTGATATCGCCGTAGTATCCGGTGCTGTCCGATCGAGGGAAAATGTCGAGGATGATCGGCTGCCCGATGCGGAGTGGTCCCGAGCCCTGATTGTGGGGATCGCAGGCCTGATCCCCGCAGGCCACGATGGTGTGCCGCGCCGAGCATCCGCAATCCATCAGGACCCGGGCGATGGATCGCTTCAGGGACTCGGACGTGAGCGGCTCGCCATTCTGATAGAGAAGGTCCCCCTCCGCCCGTGTTTCACGAATGGAAGCGATGGCGGCATCCATGGCCGTTTCCGCGTGGCCCTGGACCTTACGGATGCGGTCCACCTCAGCGGCTGACTTCTGCTCCCTTTCCGGGAAGAATGAGCCGGCCGGGAATGCGACGTGATAGCCGGCATCCCGGAGGAAGTCGGCCGCCTCGATCGGGAAGGACCGGGGGACCTCGAGGATCTTAATCGCCCTCTCCTGAAGCACCTGCTGGAGTGCGTGGTGTGATGTGGGGCTATCGATTCCGGTCCGGCGGGCCATATCCTCGTAGCGTGAGAGGGGCAGAACCGTGTCGACCTGCGCCTCGGCCCGGGCCCGATCCACCTCCAGATCGGACATCAGCAGGATTCGCTCGCACCGGGTTTCGAGAAAGATGAAGGGATCCGGGGCCAGGAATCGGGTCGCATAGTGGAGATCTGCATCGACCTCGCTGGCTGCGATCATGAGACGGGCTTGGGCAACGGCTTCTGCGGGCATGGCACCACCGATCCACATCGGGCTGAACGAAGAACCCGCAGCACGATGTGCGGAGGGAGTACGATGAACCGGGAGTCTGAGGCGTTACTCCTCAGTCCCGGTGCTATTCGGGGATCTTCAGGGTCAGGAAGGCCCGAGCACCGCGGCGCTTGATGACGGAGAAGGCCGCGTAGCGCCCATTCTTCAGCCTGCCGAATGCGGTCTCGAAGTCCTTCACCGAACGGATGCCCTGCTCGACGGCCTGCTGGCGGACCTTGAAGATGAC
>CAZGRI010000123.1:0-1442 GCA_964528205.1 uncultured Dehalococcoidia bacterium
AAATCCGCCGCCGCCTGCATCCTGGTGCTAGTAGTCGGTGGAGTTGCTCTCGGTTCCAGCCTCACCGTGCCTATGTGGGTCGAGCTGGAGCATACGGGATTCCACACCGGCTTCAACATGTCCGGGTATCCCGACCCGACCTGGCGGCACCTCCTCGTATGGTCCAACCACAACCTGAGGCTCTTCCAATTTCCTCAGGATCAGGACCACTGGTATGGAGGCTATCTCGGGCTGTCCGTGGTCGTGCTGTCGCTCATCGGCCTCGTCGGCCTGACGCGCGGGAAGAGCCATCGGGAGATCATTCGATACTTGCCTGCCGGCATCTGCCTGGCCGTGGCCCTGGTCCTCGTGTTCGGATACCGATGGCCCATAATCAGATCTCTCAGTCCTGTTTAGGCCCTCAATTCCGGTCGCTACCTCCTGCCCGTCCTGTTCTTCCTGTCGCTGACAGCGGGATTCGGATGCAGGTACTTGGCAGGGGTCTTGGCCAAGCGTGGGAAGGGAAGCGAGACGTTCACCTGGATGCTGCTGATCGTGGTGGCTGACCTGGGCCCGATGACGTTCCGTCAACCCTATCAAGCGGCGGCGTCCGGCTACGACGACCTGAAACAGGAAGCTGCAGCATATGCCCCCCCTGCTCTGCCGGAATACCGTGTCTTCCACGAAACCACCAGCCTGCACGCGCCCAGGATCGTTTCGTGGATCCCGGTCAAGACCGGGATGCCCGTGCCTCTGGAGGTCTACAACGAATCGCCCCTCGCCGTCCTTGCCTTCTGCAATCCTCTGGCTCAACTCGTGAACTCCCAGGTCGCACAGGTGCGGGATCCCCAGAAGCCCCCCTTCACGGTTGTTCTGTACCACGGGCTCCATCTCCTGAACACGAAGCACCTGCTTGCCCTCGACCCGGACGGTGGTCGCACCATTCGAGCCCTCCGAACGTGGCACATGAAGTTCTTCAGTCCCATCGTTGTCTCCCCCAGGATCCAGGGATGGGAATACCCACGAGATCCGTCTCAAACACCGGAATCTCTGGACAAGTTCAAGAAACTCGTCCTCAGGACCGGCCTGGATATGGAACGGAACACCTGCGAGCGGATTTTGCTTGCCGGGTATGATGGCGAGGAAGATCTCGGCACGGCCCCTTCGGTCGAGGTGCTTGAGCACAGAGTCTGGAACCAGCGCGTCGAGCTGGCCGTGCGTGCATCCGCGGCTTGCTTCGCCCGGCTTCCCTACACATACTATCCCCACCTGAAGGTGACAGTGGATGGCAGGGCCGTCCTCCCCAAGCAGACGGCAGGGCGGTTCATCGCCCTGCGTCTCGATGGCGGAGACCATCGGATCGTTTTGGAACCGGTTCTGTCTCCGCTTCGGCGGGGCTTGCTCGCCTTAGACGGTGCCCTGTTGTCAGCCGCCATCTTCACCCTCATATGGACGCGAATGAA
>CAZGRI010000123.1:1452-3607 GCA_964528205.1 uncultured Dehalococcoidia bacterium
GTAGCAGCTATCGCTCACCCCGTGCCAGCCGTGGACCGCGCCCGAAGGCGTGGTCGGCATGGTCTTCAACGTCCAGCGTTTCAGCATATACGACGGCCCTGGAATCCGGACCACCGTGTTTCTGAAAGGCTGCCCCCTGAGCTGCCCGTGGTGCCACAACCCGGAGGGGATCTCCCGGGACGCGGAAGTGGCCTTCAGCCCTCAGCTCTGCATCGGCTGCCGGGCGTGCCTGGAAGCCTGCGAACGCGGAGGACACGCCTTCGACGAGGAGGACCATCACGTGTACCATCCTGATCGGTGCTCCCGGTGCGGAAGCTGCGTGGAGGGGTGTTACGCTGGCGCGATGGAGATGATCGGCGAAGAACGGACCGCAGAGGAAGTCGTGGAAGTGGTCCTGCGGGACAAGCCCTTCTACGACAACTCGGGCGGAGGGATGACGGTCTCCGGGGGAGAGCCGCTCGGCCAGGCGGGCTTCACGGAAGCCCTCCTGATGCTCTGTCGCCAGGCCGGGGTATCAACCGCCGTCGATACCGCCTGTGTGGGTCCGCGGGACACCATCGAGCGACTGCGTCCCCTTGTGGACCTGTGGTTGTGCGATGTGAAGCACATGGACCCGGAGCGCCACCGGGAGCTGACGGGAGGCGACAACGGGGCCATCATGAATAGCATCCGGGGGCTGTGCGAAGCCGGGGCCGATGTGCTGCTTCGCCTGCCCCTGGTACCCGGCGTCAACGACGGCGAGGAAAACCTCCGAGCTGTGGGGGGATTCGCGCGGGAGATAGGCCCGATGAGCGGCGTGGAGTTGATGCCCTACCACCGCATCGGGCAGGGAAAGTACGAGAGGCTGGGGAGAGACTACGGCCTGGTTGATGTTCCCGACCCCGCGCAAGACGGCCTCGACCGAGCAATGAGCGTCATCCGCGAGGCCGGAGCCGACAGGGTGATTTGCGGGCGCACGCCCCGGCTATAGAGGACCCAGGCGATTTCAGGAGAGGGCTCGATCCTCACCACCGGCCCGGGGACCGCATACGGGATGCGATCCGGTCCCCCTCTCCAAGCCCGCACCGTGACAGTTCGAACATCGAAGCGACGAAAGGAGTGGCCTATGAAAGCGGTGTTCACACTCACACCGTCCGAATCCAGGCGCCTGATCGCAAGGGGCGTTGCCCAGATGGAAGAGGTCCGGAATGCCCTTGAGCGGGCCTATATCGTCATCGTGGGTGGGACATCCAACGGCTTCATCGCCCAGGAGATTGCGGGCCTGGACATCGAGCCCCAGCGCTTCACGGCGGGCACGAGCTCGAACCGGGTCCTCTGTGTCACAAACGCAGAGGACCGGGACGACCGGATCCCCGTCGTACTCCACAAAGGGAACGTTGTCAGCAAGACCATCGCGGAGGTGTTCGAGGATTTCCACGTGGACACCGTGGTCATCAAGGCTGCGAACGCGGTGGACACCGAGGGAAACGTCGGCGTGATCACCTCCGGGTTCGACGGGGGTACTCTTGCCGCCACCCTCGGCACGATGACGTCCGCGGGGATGAAGTACATCTTCGCTGTGGGACTCGAAAAACTCGTCCCCTCCGTGCCAGAAGCCGCGCGGTGGGTCGGTGCAAAGACCTTCGACTATTCGATCGGTGCGGACTTCGGGATGTACTGCCTCAGCAGCGGCCTTGCGGTCACCGAGATCGAGGCGCTGAGCATCCTTGCAGGCGTGGAGGCGAAGCACATCGCGTCTGGAGGGGGCGGAGGGTCCGAGGGGGCCGTGGTCCTCGCCGTGAGGGGCGAAGACAGCGCGGTGCAGGAGGCCGTCTCCATCGTAGAGTCGGTCAAAGGGGAGCCCCCTGTGCCGGCCCTGAAGGGCAACTGCGAATATTGCACGTACACGCGTTGTATCTACAACGGGAAGGAGGTGGTGGACCTCCCAGAGTGGCTCAGGTCACAGGCGGCCGCATAGGCTCCGGCGGGGGGGGAAGGCTCAGGCGTGTGCCGTCGAGGCGGACAGGCTGCACTGCGACGAGTGATCCAAGTAGATCATTGGACAGACGGAAACCCTTACAGAAGCAGGCACAGCGCGCGATTCCGTCGAGCAAGCTGGCAGGTTCCGCCGCCCCCCCGGCACTCGACCCTCGGCTGCTTGCTCGGGATCCACGTA
>CAZGRI010000124.1:0-3510 GCA_964528205.1 uncultured Dehalococcoidia bacterium
TCCGCAACCTCAATCGCGATAAGTTGTTGCCCTGAACAGGGCCCTTCGTGGTGACGAAGGGTGCGTGATTGAACGCTTTCGGGTGACTCTAACCCGTGACCTCAAGGTCCGCAAGCGGGACAACCGCTGGGTATTGGCACATTGGTGGGCGGTTGCGAACGGTCATGCGGCTGGGCAACGGGTCGATGTCACGGCCGCTCCCCAGCGGCGATTCCCCTGGTCAATTACAGCCACGGCAAGAAATTGAGTGGCCCAGCCAGCATACGCCAAAAGAATTCTAATTTGCCAAACGGCTCAACCGTGTCTGATGTATGGATATACATCAAGCCAAAGATGAGCCAAAACCCAAACCCACCACTGCTGCCTTTAGAGGCAGCGACGTTCTTACCCATGAAGCGCCTCCCTAAGCTAATCCATGCGGCATATTCTTGCGTTACGTTGACTGAGTGCTAACACCGCTGGTTCCACACGCCGGACATGCCCTGGTACCGGGAAACCTGCGCTTGGGCCGCCTCACGCCGGGAGCGCTCCCGGGCGGTGGTTGGCGGCCCGGCGAGCGAGTTGAAAGCCGCCAGCACTCTTTTCCCTGCTCTGGCCAATAGTCTCCTCTGCCGCGCCGGGAGCCGGGTACGGCCCGCCGGGGCCGCCGCGGCGACGTGGGTTTGGCCAGGCGATTCGATTCGGGCCTCGGCTGGCGCCCGGCGGCTACCGTGCGCCGGGGAGGTCCCTGGGTGAACGGGCTGCGGTGTGCTTGTCAGTGTTGCCATGCTATCCCTCCGTGGAGTCCCGTTCGAGTGATTCCGGCCGGCCAGGCCCACCCTGGTGCTTGCTGAATAACGGCTTGGCTTGCGGCTCTATTCAGAGTAACCCGCATTGGCAGCGGCGTAATCAGGAGAAGCGGCGGTCTTTACATAAGGAAAAAGGCTGACCGTACAGTCAGCCTTTTTGTTGAAGGAGCCCTAGCACATTTGGGGGATTAGAGCGTGATTATGCCCTTGCTCATCGCCTTGGTGACCGCCTCCGTGCGGTGGTTCACCTCCAGCTTTTGGAAGATGTTGGTCACGTGGGTCTTGACAGTGCTCTCGCTGATGAAAAGGCCGGCGGCGATTTCCTTGTTGGCCGCCCCCTTGGCCATCAACCGCAGCACCTCCACCTCCCGTTCGGAGAGCGCCTGAGGTCCGCCGGTCTGGGATGCCTGGCGGGAAAGCTGGGCGAACCGGTCCAGCACCCGGGACACCATTCCCGGCTGAATCAAGGACTCGCCCCGGTTCACCACCCGTATCGCCTCGAATAGTTCGTTTCGGGAAGCGTCCTTCAACAGATAGCCTTTGGCGCCGGCCTCGATGGCGTCGAAGATGTATTCGTCGGTGTCATAGGTGGTGAGGACGAGGAACCGAACGTCGGGCTGGCTGGCCTGGATGCGGCGCATGGACTCGACGCCGTCCAGTTCAGGCATGCGCAGGTCCATCAGCACCACGTCGGGCTGCAGGGTGGCGGCTTTCTCCACCGCCTCCAGCCCATTCTCGGCCTCGCCCACCACCGAGAAATCCCCCTGCCTGGCCAGCATGGCGGCCAGTCCGTCGCGCACCACCGCGTGGTCGTCAACGATCAATATCCCAATCTTCTCCATTTTTCAACCGTTCCCTCGGGAAAAATCATGGTCGGTCTGACGAGTCATTCCACGTGCGGCGGGTGAGCCTCCCCCGCCCACCCCATTCAGTGCCCAGTCTACCAGCAAACGCACCCTATTCCCACCCATCCCGGTGGCCGCAAATGGGAGCGTAGCAGGGGGCATGCTTCGCGTGTTCAGGTGTCGCACGACCATTTGGCGGATGTATGGCTAGCCGGTAGGTATCTCCACCTGGACGAGGGTGCCTTTCCCTTCCTGGCTCTCTACGTGGAAACTGCCGTCCAGCAGGCGAGCCCGCTGCTCCATGCCCGTCAGCCCGAACCCCCCGCCCTCGCCGGCCCCCTTCGCGCGGCTGGGATCGAACCCCTCGCCGTTATCCTGGACGTATAGCCGGACGGTCCCCGGATGGAATTCCTGCTTTTCATAGCCGAAGAGGTCCAGAGCCGCCTGGTTGACGTCGAAACACCTACCGGCCATGGAGTAAACCAGGATTGGGTCTTTGGACTCGTCGAAAATGCTCTGATACCTTTCCTCGGCCTCGCGCATTTCCCGCTCGGATTCCCGGGTCTGGGCGAAGAGTTCCGCGTTGGCCATGGCTGGGGCGATCTGATCGGCAACACGTTCCAGGATAGCCTGCTCTTTATCTCCGTAGGCGCCCAACTTCTTGCTGCGCAGGGATAGGGTGGCTATGACCCGGCCCTGGTATTTGAGGGGCACCATGATACTTGAGACCATCCCCGTGGCAAGAAGGGTCTCGTCCACCTGGAACTGAACGTCCGCGGCAACATCCGGACGCATCAAAGGCCGTCCGGTCTGGAGCACCCGCTCAGTTTGGCTTCCCTTCAGTTCCTGGATGTCGCCGGCCCGCCGGCCCGCTTGGAGCACGCCCGAGACGTACCGGAAGATGAAGGTACCCGCATCGTGGTCGATGACGTTGACGTTGATGCGGTCGAAGTCCACCAGTTTCTTTACCTTCGAGGCAAACCTCCCGTAGACCTCGCCGATATCCAGGGTCGAGGTGATGGTCTTTCCGATCTCCGCCAGCAGCGCGCTCTCCTCGGCCAGCCGGCGTTCCGCCTCGTGACTTTCCTTCAACTCTTGCTCCGCCCGTATGCGGTCGGAAATGTCCCGAATGATTCCCTGTACCTCGAGCCAGTCTCCGTGCTGGTTTCGCCGCAGAATCGCCGTCACCAGGCAGTCAATTTCCGTCCCATCTCTCTTCCGCAACCTCTGTTCAAAATTCTTGACCGACCCGGCTTCGGCCAGTTCCCGGTTGAACCGGACTTGTTCCTCATCGTTGATAACCAATTCGCTCACTTCTGAGCCGATGGCTTCCTCTCTGGTGAAGCCAAAGAGGTCGAGGGTGGCCTGGTTGACGTCGACTACTTTTCCAGCCATGGAACGGATGAATATGGCGTCTCTGGACTCCTCGAATAGGGTGCGGTACTTCTCCTCGCTTTGTCTCAGTTCCTCAGTCCGGGCCTCGACCCGCCGTTCCAGGCCAGCGTAGGATTCGTTGAGGGTCCAGGCCATGGTGTTGAACTGCTCGGCCAGGGTTTGAACTTCATCGCCGGACTTGGTGATGATGGTGTGGTCGAAGTCGCCGCCGGCGATACGCTGGGCCCCGCGGGTGAGTTCCCTAATGGGCTTCAATGTGCCGCTGACGGCCATGAATACGAAGACGGCGGAGAAGACTCATCCGGAAACTAATAGGGCCAACAGCCACTTGATCCGGTTCTGAATAGGTCCGACAACGTGTCCCCACTCCTCTTGGGTTATCACCGACCAGGGCCTGCAATCCCGCGAAGTCGGACACGGCAGCGGAGCAAACCCGGAAACCACGCTTTCCCCTTTAGGGTCATCGGCAATGATGGCGCCGG
>CAZGRI010000125.1:0-3453 GCA_964528205.1 uncultured Dehalococcoidia bacterium
GACCTGGACAGCCTGTTGCCGGACGCCGACTTCGTCGTAACGACGGTGCCGCACACGCCGGAGACCGAGGGCATGTTCGACGCCGGCCGGTTCGCGGCCATGAAGAGGACCGCCTACTTCATCAACATCGGCCGGGGCAAGGCGTGCAGGATCGACGATCTGGCCGACGCTATCGAGAGCGGCCAGATCGCGGGGTGCGGACTCGACGTCTACGAGCATGAGCCGCTGCCCTCGGACCATAAGCTGTGGGGGCTGCCCAACGTCCTGATGACTCCCCACATCGCCGTCAGGCATGCCGAGAACGTCAAGGAGCGCAGGTTCGAGGTTCTTGTGGAGAACGCCCGCCGCTTTCTCGAGGGCCGGGAGCTGCACAACGTTGTCGATAAGCAGAAGTGGTACTGACACCATGCCCAAGGCGCTCATCGACGGTGTGGAGGTCTACTACGAGTCTCACGGGGATGGCTTTCCCCTGGTCTGGTGCCACGAGTTCGCGGGCGACCATCGGTCGTGGGAAGCGCAGGTCAGGTTCTTCTCCAGGAGATACCGGGTCATCACCTACAACGCCAGGGGATACCCTCCGTCCGACGTTCCCACCGATCCTGATGCCTATAGCCAGGAGCGCTCCGTGGAGGATCTCAGAGCGCTTATGGATCACCTGGAGATAGGCAGCGCCCACATAGGCGGACTCTCCATGGGCGGGTCCGTAACGCTCCACTTCGGCATCAAGTATCCACACATGGCCCGGTCTCTGATGGTTGCCGGCGCCGGTTCGGGCTCGGTCGACCCGGAGTCCTTCCGGCGGACGACCAGCGCATTCGCTGAGCGGATGGAGACCGAGGGAATGCAGGCGATGTCCGACTACGCACAAAGTCCCTCGCGCATTCAGCTTCTGAACAAGGACCCCAGGGGCTGGCAGGAGTTCGCCGACCAGTTTTTTTCGCATTCCAACACGGGCTCGGCGCTGACGTTCAGGGGTTTCCAGGCCAGGCGGGAGCCCCTCTTCAACGAGGAGCAGGAGCTGCGCGCTCTGCACGTGCCGACGCTAATCATGTTCGGCGACGAGGACGACCCTTGCATTGAGCCGGGCGTCTTCATGAAGAGGTGCATTCCCCGGTCGGGGATGGTGGTGTTCCCACGGTCGGGGCACGCCATCAACCTGGAGGAGCCGGACCTGTTCAACCGTACGGTCGCGGACTTCTTGTCGGCCGTCGAGCTCGGCAAGTGGGGCGAACGGGCCACCGGCGTCGCCGCCGGGTCTCTGACGTAGGTGCAGCGTCTCGGGTTATGGCTTTGCAGTGGACGGGCTTCCATCGGGTCACCGGCCTACCCTCGTCTTTCCGGCGAAAGCCGGAATCCAGAGACGCGCCGGCTGGATCCCGGCTTTCGTCGGGATGACGAGCTCTGTGGGGCCTGTTGACAAGGCGCCATCCAGAACAAGAGTGAGGTGAGAGCTTGAAGATCACAGACATAACCGTCAGCCAGCTGCGACCATTCGAGTCAAAGGGCGGACCTTCGGTCGCGGGAAGTGGGGGCAGGCTCATCGTTCAGGTCCACACCGACGAAGGGCTGGTCGGGATAGCTGAAGGCAGCCGTCATGTGGGTGTCTTCAGGGCCTACGTCGAAGACCTTATCAAGCCATTGATCGTCGGCATGAATCCGGTGCAGCCACGTCAGATCTGGGAGACCTTGAGCCTCGGCACGGGGCAGATGGCGACGCGGTTTCCGTCCCAGATCGTCGGGGCCATAGACGTCGCCTGCTGGGACATCACCGGCAAGGCGGCGGATCTTCCCATCTACGCGCTCCTGGGCGGCGCGCGACGGACCGAGATCCCACTGTACTGGAGCCGGGGCAACGGCTGGAGCAAGACGCCCGAGGAGATGCTGGAGGAGGTCCAGGAGGGGTATGAAAAGGGGTTCCGCGCATTCAAGGTCCGCATGGACTGGCGCGACTACCGGCAGGACAGCGATCCGGCCAAAGACTTGGCCATATTCCAGAAGTGCAGAGAGTGGTTGCCCGACGACGTACCCTTGAGCTTCGACGCCAACTGCGGCTACTCGGTGCCGACGGCAATCGAGCAGGGACGGAGGTTCGAGGAGCTGGGCATAGCTCACTTCGAGGAGCCGTTGCCTCAGTACGACTTTCCGGGGCTGCACCAGGTCGTGGACGCGCTCGACTGCGCCGTCTCGACCGGTGAGCAGGAGATCTCATCCTGGCGGTTCCGCGACCTGATACAGCTTAGTAATCCCGATATTCTCCAGCCCGATGTGCTCAACGTGGGCGGCCTATCGGAGATGAAACGCGTCTTCGAGATGGCAGTCGTGCACAACAAGATCATCATGCCTCACAGTCCGAGCATCGGCGCTAACTCGCTGGCAAGCCTACACGCCTATAGCACAGTCACCAACGCGGTCAGGCCGCATGAGTACTCGGAGGAGTTCACCGGTCCCGTCGAGAGGATCGCCGAGCTGTTCGTGGACCCAATCGTTCCGGACGGTGGCGTGATAAGGCTGTCCGACCGGCCCGGTCTCGGACTGGAACTGGACCAGAAAGCCCTGAGCAAGGCCGTCGTCAGCTAAACGATTTGATGGGGCACGACTAGCGTGTGGGCGTGGCGCCGCCAGAAGCCTCTTTCTTATGCGGTAGATGGGAGTGGTGAAGGTTGCTGTTACTCCCGTCCAGTATCCGCACCAGCGAAGTAGAGCCACACTCCTTCGGTCCATGCGCCCTGAAAGCCCGTCGAGCTCAGCACGGGCACTACGTTGACCAAACGCAGTCCACGTTGCGCCCTGTCAGCGCATACGTCCGCCTGCTCTTGGGCGAGCCGTTGGCGCCAGGCACGCTCGTTTTCCCTGGTTGGCCACCACCATTTGCTCCGCCGTCCGGAGCCCACGTACACCACTTGATATGTCGCCGACGTGCCCTCTTCTTCCGTCATTGCTTAGCCTCCAGATTTGTAAGCCGGCGTCGCAGACCAAATTCAAAAGGCAGGTCACCCGGGCCTCTCACGACCTGGTCTCCTACCTGCCCAGCGACGAAATTGGTGGTTCGCCGACCCCGGAACTGATGGCCTTAGACCCGAGTGTGTAGTGTATCAGGCACTCGGCTGGCAGTGGACGGCTGAGTGTTGGCTGTCAGCTCAAATGGGACAGAAAGCTAATAGAGACTCTGAGTTGATTGCGCGAGCTCCCTGAGTTGCTGATTGCATAATCGTCGCCGTCGCATCGTTCGGTCCTGAACCTCCTTCCGTTTCGCTAGTATCTGTTCTCTCCGGCCGTTCAACACGTCCGAAGGGGTCACGTTGCCCAACGCCTTGTGATATCGCCGATTGTTGTAGTAGCTCACGAAGTCGGCAATAGACACATTCAAGTTTGCAGGGGCATCGTATGGGATCTGGTTCACATCCCGTTTGATCGACTGATGATACCTCTCCAGTTTGCCATTGGTCTGAGGAT
>CAZGRI010000126.1:0-3350 GCA_964528205.1 uncultured Dehalococcoidia bacterium
TCCAGCACCATCTGAGCCGACCTGGAGAAACCTTCGGCGAAGCGGCTGCCGTTGTATGCGCAGAACCCGCCGGTGCCGTTCCATCGGGAGGGGGGCTGGTAGTTGTCGCCGGAGAAGAGAACGTGTCTGGCATCGACCTTCGTGTCGAATGCGCAGTGCCACCGTGTCTGTCCGGGGAAGGGATGGATGTCGAACCGGTATCGGTTCCACCTGAAGGCCCCCGTTTCTGGCAGCACGCGATCCGGCTCGACCGACTCGGCCGTTATCCACGGTCGGTCGAAGCGGTTTCTGTCCCGAATGGGTTCCGCGACCCACGGGTGCAGCCAGATGGCTGTATCGTATTTGTCGCGGAGCCAGGTGAGGCCGTCGACGTGGTCGGAGTGGTAGTGCGACGCGGTCGTAGCCGTGATGCTACGGACTCCGACTTCGTCCATCAACGGTGCCAGTTCCTCGACTCTTGGCACGGTGGGATCAACCACAAATCCGTCTGCATCCCGGCCGACCAGGAGGAAGCTGTTCCCGCCGAAGAGATACAGGTTCGGAAGCACGCGCCGTGCGCCACAGTCCATCGGTTCCGTGGGCAGCCAGCGGTCGATCTCACCCGGGCAGACAGACCCCTTGGCCCGGATGAAGGCCATCAACCGTTTCTGTGCTTCGTGGACGCAGGACCGCGGCCGGCTGCTGACGACGGGACCGTGGGAGGGGCAGAGCAGGTCGATCCGACATTGGCCGAGACGCTGCAGGCCGTACCAGGCCGCGAGGGCTCCTTCGGGCGTCCAGTGGTCCCACTCGAGATGGTATGGCTGGTGGATCGTGCCGCCCTCGTGGACGGCATCTCCGCAGAAGGCCAGGGATCGACCGTGCCAGTTCACGAGATAGGTGAGTGCTCCCACCGTGTGTCCCGGTGTGGGAATCGGGCAGACGCGGGTCCCTGCCCACTGGATCTCGCCTGCCTGGCCGACGTCGCCAGCCACGAATGGTATCGGCTCCCTTGGCGGCGCATAGTTCGCCGGGCATCCTCCCGAATGATGATTCCGCCAGAATGCCGACAGGCCATCGGCCGAGTAGAATCGAAGGTCGTCCGGGGATGCGTGGACCTCAAAGGATGGGTCCGAGTATCCGACAAGCCCTCCACACTGGTCCCGGTGGGCGTGGGTCAGGAAGACGTGCTGCAGGTCCCGGATCCCCAGGCGGTCCAGAACGTCGATCCACCGGCCCGATCCGAAGTCGAACGCAACGGCCTCGTCACCGTCGCGGAGGAGGAAGACGTTGCAGGTGTCGCGAAAGAGGAAGAGGTCGGGGAGGAGTTCGGCCGGCTCCGGAGATGAGGATGAGGGCATAGGGGAAACCCAGGAGTCAGGAGTCAGAAGTCAGAAGTCAGAAGCCAGTGGGCGCCTTACGGCGCGAATGCGGCCGATGCCGAGGATTCTCAGTCAGTTTCGAATGTCAGGGGGCGATCGGGACTCCCCATCAGGCCGCCGACGCGGTCGCGGAATTCGCGTGACAGCATCTCGCGGTCACCGATACGTTTGAGGACGTTCCACCTGGAAAGCCGGACAGGCGCTCCCCCCATTTCCCAGACGTCGACCGATTCCGCGCCCTGGTGGTAGAGGTCGTGCGCCTCCCGGAGAACGCGCCAGGCGTCGAGTTCGCCGAACGGCACGAGGTCCGTGGCCCCCGCTCCCTCGTCCGTGAAGTAGAGGCTCCACTCGTAGCCCCGCGGGAACACGGCGTTGTCATGCTGGCCGACTGAGGGAATGACCTGGACACGGTCGCGGGCGTCACCGAACTCCTCGTAGATGTGCTCGAGGAACATCGGCTTGTAGGTCCGCCGGAAGGAGGGCGAGATGATGTCCACCAATCCCTCCCTCGCCCATCTGCCGATGTCGAATCCCGCCAGAAAGTTCTGTGAGACCGCCTTGACCAGCTTCCCGCGTTTGAGGATCGACCAGTCGCCCGACACCTGGACGGCGATCGGAATCGCGGCGCCCAGATCGTGCGCGATGTCATTCGTCTGCTCGCGCAGCCGTCGCATGAACTCGGTGAGGTGATCGCACCGGAACTGATACCACTCCTCGGGCAACTCCGAATCTGCTGTCGGATCCAGGCCGTATTCCGTCTTGAAGCGTTCGACTGCTCCTGGCTCAAGATCCCAGATGGCATTCATCTCGCACATCAGGTTCAGGTGGATGCCGGCGGGGCCCTTCCTCGCCAGCTCCGCAAGCATGTCGAGCTTGTGCTGCTCCCAGCCCTCGTGGAAGTGGCTGAAGCCGTGGCTGCACACCTTGCCTTGCCGGTCCACGTGTCGCCAGTGCTGGTGGGCCTCTGTGAAGGGGGAGTTGAAGTCGTAGCCGAACCCGCCGGCAAAGTCGTAGGGGTAATCCTGCTGTATCCGGAAGTCGGCCCAGAGCTCGAGGCCGTTCTCCCTGCAGTGGGCGATCAGCAGGTCGACCGGATCGTAGCCCTGACGATCGGCCGCCGAAAGCGCGAGCGCACACCTCCGGTTGGCGTCTGAATGCAGGCTTTCGAGCGGCTGGTCCTGTCCCATATAGTGGCCCACCTCGGTCAACCAGTTGACCCTCATGGTCGTCGTGGTGCAACCGAAATGGATCCGTCCGAAATCGCTGTCGATGAACGGCTCGAGCATTCCGCGCACCTCGTCGGGAGACTGAGGACCGTGTGCGCCGAGCATCTCGTGTCCGTCGATGACGGCGCCCGCCGTTCTCGTCTGACGGCTGGCGAGAGCCTCAACGCGGGACGTGGCGTCAGACTCATCCAGCGGCACCAGCCGGAGGTAGGCGATCTGCGAGTGCCGTCGGTCGTGCCGGCGCTCGAGCAGTTGGGGCAGGAACTCGAAGGAGGTATCGGTCAGGTTCGCGATCTTCCAGAAGGCCTCCTCACCCTCGCCGGGCATACGGCTCCAGCTTACGGCGCTTTCGATCCATCGGAAGACCGGGTCGTTCGAGAGCCTGACCTGGATGCTGCTGGGTCCCATCAGGCCTATGTGGATCTCGTGCCAGCCGGATACCGGGCTGGGAAGCTGAACCGGGGCCTCCTGCGTCTCTGGCAGACGGAGCATCCAGCCGGGGTTGCTGTCGAGGGTGTAGGGGACGAACTCGACGGAGGAGGAAGCACCGGCGACGAGGCGGAAGTCGGTGATGGAAATGGATCGGGAGGAACGCTCGGACATGTGATGTTCGCCATTTGGTCGAGTCGGACGGAGTTGCTACAGACCAGAGATCCGTACGCTTCGGGTGCTCCGAGCAGCCACTGGCTGCGAGGAGTGTATCGAGAAGCAAGGCTCAGAACAGATGAGGAAGCAGCATTGTCAATCAGCCAATATCAAGTGC
>CAZGRI010000127.1:0-2961 GCA_964528205.1 uncultured Dehalococcoidia bacterium
AGCCGTCGCCCACGGCTTTCCGCACGGCGCGACACATTCAAAGGTCATCGTCGGCCACGCAGTACGGATGCAGTTTCACCGCAGTGAATCCATCGGCTTTGCACTCCAGAGCCGTCTCGACGAAACGTTCGTCGGTGCCGTGGTGAATGGTCGACCCGTAGGCAAGGACCTTCTCACGAGTCGCGCCCAGCAGCTTGTAAATAGGCTGTCCCTGGGCCTTGCCCGCGATGTCCCAGAGCCCGTAGTCCAGCACTCCGATGACACGGTAGGGCCATGAGAAGCGGTAGCGCAACATACCCTCGATGCGTCCCCTGTCGAACGGGTCCTGCCCCTCGATATGCTCCCTGGCTTAGGCCTACAGCCTGGCCAACTCCTTGAGCCCGCCTGCCGACGACGACACGACCCCGTCGACACCCTCTTCGGTGGATATGACCGCGACGCCGTTTTGCCTGGTCGGCGCCGACATGTACTCCGGCGTCTCCTGGTGGTGGTTCGGCCTAGGCTCCAACACGTGTACGGTCAGCCCTGTGATCTTCATGCCATGCACTCTCCCTTCATGGTGGCAGGTGCTGATCTCTCGACATCGTCCTGACTGTGCGAAGAAGCCGCCGGTCACAACTTGGCGTCCTCGGGTCAGGCCGCTATGTCACACACATACAAAAAGCCCGAGGTCCGAACGCGGCTGAGATGGGCTAGCGTCGTCGGACAACGTCGAAGACCTCATTCCCCCAATTCGTTACGAGGGTCACATGTCAGGATGCCACGAGGAAACTCAGTGCTCCATCGTGGTGCCGCCGTTGATGTTGATGGACTGGCCTTGTATCCAGGACGCGGCTTCGGTGCACAGGTAGACGATAAATGCCCCGACCTCCTCGTCAGTGCCGGTTCTGCCTATAGCCGTGTTGGCCGCCAGCTGCGCCCAAGGTTCTCCACGATCGACATCGTCCACCCGGGAGGTGTCGACGGCACCTGGGCAGACGCAGTTGACGTTGATGCCGTAGGGGCCCAGCTCCCTGGCCATGGACTGGGTCATGCCGACCGCGGCGAAGTTGGAGGCGTTGTAGGCGAGCGTGCTGGCGCTGCCGCGTTTGCCCGCGGTCGACGATATGTTGACGATCTTGCCGCCGTCGCCCTGATCGATCATGGGCTTCAGCACGGCCTTGGTGCACAGGAAGCTGCCTGTCACTTTGACGTCCACGACCTTGCGGAAGATACCCGGGTCCAAGTCTAGGATGGGCACCCTGTCGGGCCCCCGGGCGAATGCCGCGTTGTTTACCAGTATGTCGACCCTGCCAAACTCCTCCAGAGTGCGGTCCACCAAAGTTCGGACCTGCTCTTCGTTGGACACGTCGACGACCAGCGGCAGGCCCCTGCGTCCCGCGGCCTCGATCTGCTCCACTGTGCTATGGACGTCGTGCCATCCGGCAGCCTTCTCGTCCGCCGGGAACGTCGCGGGGTCCCTGCCCGTACCCGTCACCACGACGTTGGCGCCCAGCTCCGCGAAGGCGACAGCCGCTGCCCTCCCGATCCCTCGCAGCCTCCCGGCCCCTGTTACGATCGCTACCTTTCCGTCAAGCTCCGGCATGTTGTCTTCTCCTTCTGTGTTCACTGGTGCCGCGCCCCGGGCACCTAAGTTCAGTTCCTTCGCATTGAGCAACGAGCTGGCGTCCCCGAGTCCTTGACCTTCCACGGCCTCCGACATAACTGCGGGAGCTATCTCCTGTCAGAGGGCGTACCTATCACGATGGTGAGCAAGATACTCAGGCACGCAAGTCCCACAATAACGATGAGCGTCTATGCCCATGAACGCCAGGAGGACGCAGAGCAGGTACGCGGGGCGATGGTCCTTATAGTGGTCTAGCACTGCTGACGGCAACCGAGGCGAGAAGTGAAGCCGATTGTTTCCATGCAGTTGCAGTACGGCCGCGGTACAGGACGCAGACCCCCCCCAGGTCAAGGGCTCTTTGGTGCCGGAAAGCAGGCTATACAGGCAGTGGTGGATGGTGGGCCTGCCTGGATTCGAACCAGGGACCTCAGTCTTATCAGGACTGCGCTCTAACCGACTGAGCTACTGGCCCATGCGTTTTATCGCTGCTGCTCCGGGTCGTACTCGACGACAATCTCGGTCGGCGTGTTCCGGGCGACCACGAGCTCCAGGGGCTCCGTCGCGCTGTCATTCACCGGTTGGTGGACCGCCTGAGGCGGGACGTATATGAAGTCTCCGGGGCCGATCGGCAGCGACGTCTCGAGGTCCGTCCCGGCAAGAAAGCGTCCCTGGCCTCTGATGACATAGATGGCCGATTCGCAGTTGACGTGATGATGGGGACTCGAGGCGCATCCCGGCGGTATGGTCGCCAACGCCAGGTGGATCCCTTGTGTACCGACCAGCCGCTCCGAGACGCCCGCCAGGCGTGTCATGCTGCCGGAGGCGACCTCCACCTCGGTGTCTTCCGGGTGGATAACACGGCACTCGCCCGCTGAGCTCGAGATCACGTCGTCAGCCGGTGAGGAGTCGCAAGACGCTGGCCGCGAACCGGTGCCTCACGACAGACACCAGGCACATGTAGAACGCAGCGAGCACCATTCCCGTGACCGCGAGCTCTTCGAGGAACAGCATGGTCGATCCCACGATCACCGTGGCTGCCAGCGTGGCCTGTATCAAAAGTCTCAAACAGGGTGTCTCCACCGGGACTGTGGCAGGTCTCCACCTATTGTATTCCGGGTGCTGGCACTGGTCAACGGGTATGGGTGACGTTTGGACGGGACCGCTCGGAAACTGACTGCCAGGTTCGTATTGAGCGGCTATCATCCGGCTGGTAGAATGAGGCCGCGAAGCGCCGCGTCCGCTGGACCGCGCCGAGGCATAGGTGACATGAGCGGGAGTAGCTCAGGGGTAGAGCATCTGCTTCCCAAGCAGAGGGCCGAGGGTTCAAATCCCTTCTCCCGCTCCAACCGGTCTAC
>CAZGRI010000128.1:0-2934 GCA_964528205.1 uncultured Dehalococcoidia bacterium
TTTTGATGAAGTCAACAATATCAGTGCTTTAGCAAAATTTTGCGTAAGTCCTGAAGGTCTATTAAACCCCTCATGAAACCCCTTCTTCACTCGATCAGCCGGACCGCCTCCCCAAAGGGAAATTCCGGGAGGTCCAGACCTCCGGTGGTGACGACCCACAGCACGGGATGGGAGGAGGGTTGCTCCGGAAAGTCGCCGTAGCCGTCGGTGAGGTAGATGCAGACCGACTCCCCGTGAGGGGGGCCCGCTCCTGCTCCATCCGCTCGAAGAAGGGCACAAACGAGGTTCCTCCGCCTCCAACCGGCGGGGGGAATTCGCTGTCCGCATGCAGTTGGTACGGGCCATGGAGTGCGGCATCGGCATAGTAGAGATCGCATTCAAGATGGGGATAGGACCCCAGCACCCCGCGGACCTCTCCAAGGAACAACTCCAGCTCGCGATCCTCGATGGAACCGCTGGTATCCACCGCCAGATGAACCCGGAGCGACTCCCCCTCCAGTGCCTCCAGGTAGAGTCCGCGTCCAACAAAGCGCCGGTCAAACCCGGAGAAGTCAGACGGCGTCTGCACCAGGTAGCCCCAGAGGTGCGCCCGCCAGTCCAGCTGCGCCGGGTCCAGCGCGCCAAACTCCCGGGTCAGTCCTTCCGGTGTCTTGCCGGCCCTGCTGGAGCGGGAGACCACGAACGCCTGCTGCCGGGCCCGCTCCCAGTAGGATTCCAATTCGGCGCGCACCTTTTCCGGGCGGGAATCTGCCCCCTCTGGCGCCAGCAGGTCCAGCTGGGCGAGTGGTGGTGCCGGAATCCGCTTCCTGAGCAGCAGTTCGTAGATCTCCTCCACGCTCAGATGGGCATGTTCGGGGCATTCAATGGCGCCCTCGGCCAACTCGAACACCCCCTCCTTGACGATAAGTCCGTTGACAACGATGTCGGCGGCGATATTCCAGAGCTGCGGCACCCGCGAACCTCGCCGCAGGTTGTGGAGCAGGGCGGCATGCAGCACCTCGTGCAGCAGCACTCCATCCGCCTGGCCGGCCGGGAGCTCACTGAAAAAGTCCGGGTTGAAGAAGATGTCCTTGCCGTCGGTGGCGGCAGTGGGGATGTCCTCTCGCTGACGGTAGCCGGCGAAGAGGGCGAGAGTGGCAAAGAAGGGACTGTGCATCCGCAGTCTCAGCTTGAAGGCGCTGATCAGCCGCTCCATTTCCGGAAGCATCACAACCCCAGCATCGCCTTGTAGTCCTTCAGGAAGTCCTTCAGCCGGCTGTCCTTGGTCAGCACTCTTGCAAGCGTGCCCATCTCCCCGCGCTGCCGCAGAAGCCGGAAGAGGTCGCTGGCGAACAGCTGCACCCACTCCGCGCCGGCATGGTCCACCAGCCAGACGAAGGCATGATGCCCCTGCTCGGCAGTTCGGCAGCGGACGGTCAGCCCCAGCACCACCGCGTAACAGGCCGAAGGCTCCTCCGGAAACTCGGGCTTCGCGTTTCCCGAGAGGATGCCCTTCAGATCAGGGAGCTGCTTGTAGAGTTCCACGAAGGCCTGAAACTCTGCTGCCGGGCCCAGTCCCACCGACGGGGCGATGTCCAGCCCGGAACGGTGCAGATCGCTCGACATCATCCACGAGCGCGGAGAGGGCCAGGCGGACTGGTGGGGATCGAGCTGGTGGAGCAGGGCAGGGCGGTAGGAGAGGAAGGCGATGAGCTGCTCGTGGATCCCGTGGGAAAGCGCGTAGGCCTTGAAGCTCTCGAAATCGGGATCCACCTCGAGGTGGATGAAGCGGTTGGCCAGCGGGGAGGGCATGTCGTAGACCGCCCGGTCCTCCTTGCGGTTGCCTGCCGACCAGATCAGCCAGTCCTCGGGCACAGGTAGCTGCCGACGCGGCGGTCGAGGATAAGCTGCTGGGAGACCCCCTGCATCGCCGGGGGCGCCATGTTGATCTCGTCGAGGAAGAGGATGCCCTCCCCCTCGCGGGGCAGGAACTCGGGCGGGTACCAGCGCGACATGCCCTCCTCTGCCACCGGGAGACCCCTCAGGTCCGTCGGCGCCAGCTGGCTCAGGCGCACGTCGATGAACCCCATCTTCGACTCGGCGGCGACCTGGGCGACAATGCTCGACTTGCCCACCCCGGGCGGCCCCCAGATCATCGTGCTCAGACGCAGCCGGTCCTGCGCCAGCTTGGCCAGATAGTCCCTGAGTGCCGCCGGGGTCATGCCTGCTCCTGCCCTGCAAGGTTCTCCTTCGCGGCCGCCCGCACCACCCGGTTGCCCTCGCGGGCGAGGATGGCGAGGGTGTTGGGCGGGGTGGAGGGGTTCTGGGCAATGGCGCAGCGCTCCCGCCAGTCGGAGGAGCGGAAGTGCCTGGCAAGGGCAGGGACGGGGTACTCCGGGTGCAGCATGGCAATCAGGCGCGGTAGGGAGGGCGGGGAACCCTTGGTGCACTCCTGCAGCAGAAACGGGGTGGCCAGCTCCTTAAGACAGGACTGCTGCTCGGGCTGGAGGCCGGACAGGCTGCCAATTGCCGAATCACGAACGCTCTGGTTCTTGTCCAGCCTAAGATAAAAATATGCTTCAAGAGGCGTGTTGGGATTTCTGGCCACATCTCCGCGGACATCTGAACTCTCATCCTTGGCCAGCTGCTGGAGCAGTTCCCCCGGCGTGTTGGGATTTCTGGCCACCTCTCTGCGGACCGCCCATTTCTCATCCTTGGCCAGTTGCTGGAGCAGCTCCAAACGCAGCTCCACCGGCGTGTTGGGATTTTTGGCCACCTCTCTGCGGGCATCGGAATCCTCATCCTTGGCCAGCTGCTGGAGCAGCTCTGCTGGGGTGTTGGGATTTTCGGCCACCTCTTTGCGGACCCATAAATCCTCATCCTTAGCCAGCTGCTGGAGCAGCTCCAGCGGCGTGTTGGGATTATAGGCCACCTCTCTGCGGACATCTGAACTCT